>SXTU01000160.1 GCA_005791875.1 Verrucomicrobiales bacterium | reverse complement strand
GCTTCGCGCCGTTCCGTGGTGGTCCGCTGCGCCACGCGGACACGCTGGGCGTGGCAAACGTCGTGCGCGCGATGAACGAGCTGGTGGACGAAGGCGAGGAGCATTTTGCCCCCTGCGCGCTGCTGAAAGATTTGGCTGCGAAAGATGGAAAACTCTACCCCGAGAAAGGAGTGTTAATATGAAAACGCACGAACCTCCCACCATGGAACCACGCCCCACGCCTCCGCCAGACGACGCCGCGCAGGTCATCGACACCTCAAAGATGAACGCCGGCCAACGCGCCGCGCTCGAACTCACCGAATCCGCGCGCGATGCCGCGTCGGAGAAAGGCAGCTTTGCCGCGAACCTCTTCATGGGTCGCTACGAGTCGGACCGCCTGCTGCCGTATCCGATGCAGTCGCACGAGGACCGCGACCAGGGCGATGCCTTCCTCGCGCGGCTCGACGCCTTCCTGCGCGCCAACGTGGACCCCGACGAGATTGACCGCACGGGCGAGATTCCCGACGAGGTCATCGAGGGGCTCGCGAGACTCGGCGCGTTTGGCATCAAGATTTCGCCGCATTTCGGCGGACTCGGGCTGTCGCAAACCAACTACTGCCGCGCCGCAGTCTTGCTCGGCAGTTACTGCGGCAACCTTGCCGCGCTCGTGTCCGCGCATCAAAGCATCGGCGTGCCGCAGCCGCTCATTCTCTTCGGCACCGACGAGCAAAAGGCGAAGTGGCTGCCGCGCTGCGCGAAGGGCGAGATTTCCGCCTTTGCCCTCACCGAGCCGGGCGTCGGCTCCGACCCCGCGACGCTCCAGACGCGCGCCGAGCCAACGCCCGACGGCCAGCACTTCGTCATCAACGGCGAGAAGCTCTGGTGCACGAACGGCTTGAAGGCCGGCGTGCTGGTCGTGATGGCGCAGACGCCGCCGAAGCTCGTGAACGGCAAGGAGCGCAAGCAGGTCACGGCGTTCATCGTGGACATGGACACGCCGGGCATCGAAATCGCGCACCGCTGCCGCTTCATGGGCTTGCGCGCGCTCTACAACGGCGTCGTGCGCTTCACCGACGTGAAGGTGCCGCGCGCGAACATCATCCTCGGCGAGGGCAAGGGCTTGAAGGTCGCGCTCTCCACGCTGAACACGGGCCGGCTCACCTTGCCCGCCGCATGCACGGGCCTGGCGAAGCGTTGCCTCGAAGTTTCGCGCAAGTGGTCCGCCGAGCGCGTGCAGTGGGGCGCGCCCATCGGCAAGCACGCCGCCATCGCCGACAAGCTCGGGCGCATGGCCGCGAACATCTTCGCGATGGAGGCGATGACGCTCTACACCGCGAGCCTCGTGGACCGCGACAAGAAGTCCGACATCCGTCTCGAAGCCGCGATGTGTAAGCTCTGGGGCAGCGAGCGCGCCTGGGAAATCGTGGACGACACGATGCAGATTCGTGGCGGGCGCGGCTACGAGACCGCGCAGTCGCTCAAGGAACGCGGCGAGGAACCCATCGCGGTCGAGCGCTTCCTGCGCGATTGCCGCATCAACACCATCTTCGAGGGCAGCAGCGAAATCATGCGGCTCTTCATCGCCCGCGAGGCGCTGGACCCGCACCTAAAAGTCGCCGGAGCCGTGCTGAACTCGCAGTTGCCGCTCGCCGTGCGCGCGAAAGCCGCCGTCGGAGCCGGCCTCTTCTACGCCAGTTGGTATCCGCAGCAATGGCTCCCGTCGCTCGCGCCGGTGGACGCTCACTCCGCGCTCGCGAAGCATCTGAAGTTCGCCCGGCGCACCGCGAAGCGCCTCGCCCGCTCGCTCTACCACGCGATGGTGCTCAACGGCCCCGCGCTCGAGAAGCAGCAGGTTTTGCTCGGCCGCTTCGTGGACATAGGCACGGAAATCTTCGCCCTCACTGCGACCTGCGCGCGAGCCGAGTCGAAGTTGAAGGAAGCCAAGAGCCTCGAAGAGAAAGAGTCGCTGCTCCAACTCGTGGAATGTTTCTGCCAGCAGTCGCGCCTCCGCATCGCGCGGCACTTCGCTGGCCTGCATCACAACGCCGACCGCGCTGGCTACAAGCTGGCGCAAGGCGTTCTCTCCGGCCGGCTGGGCTGGCTGGAGGAAGGAATTGTCGCTCACAAGCAGTGAGCGAGCCGAGCCGAGCGGCTAGCCCGGCACCCGGTCGCGTTCTCTGTCCCCCGCGGCCGGGTTTCCCTTTTCCGTGGGGCGGACACTCATGTCCGCCGTGGCTGCAGCTCCGGCGAAACTCCTCAGTCCCCACCACCGTCTCACTTGTCGTGAAAAATACAGCATTGCTCCTCACGCTTGTCGCGACTGCGCTCACTGCCAGCGCCGCTGAACCTTCCACCTCCGCAGACCGCAACTGGCCGCAGTGGCGGGGCCCGGCGGCCAACGGCATCGCGCCGCTCGCGGACCCGCCGACCGAGTGGAGTGAAACCAAAAACTTGAAGTGGAAGGTGAAGCTTCCCGGCAGCGGTTCGGCGACGCCCATCATCTGGGGCGACCGCATCTTCATCCTCACCGCCGTGCCGACCGGCAAGAAGATTGGTGCAACCGCGGCTCCCGCTCCGGCTCCCGCACCAAAGAAAAGCAGCGAGCCGCAGAAGGCCCCAGCACCGGGCGGCGCAGGAGGCAAGGGCGGGAAGGGCGGCGGCAAGGGGGGCGGCGGCTTCGGCATCGAGACACCAACCGAGGTGCAGCGCTTTGCGGTATTGTGCCTCGACCGCAAGACAGGGCGCACACTGTGGGACCGCACCGTCCGCGAGGCCGTGCCGAACGAGGGCCATCATCGCGACCACGGCTGGGCTTCTGGCTCGGCCATCACGGACGGACAGTGGCTCATCGCGCCGTTCGGCTCGCAGGGGATTTACGCGCTCGACCTCGATGGCAACGTGAAGTGGCAGCGGGAACTTGGCAGGCAGCGCACGCGCAACTCCTTCGGCGAGGGCAGCTCCGCCGCGCTGCACGGCGACACGGTGGTGATGAACTGGGACCACGAGGGCGAGGACTTCATCGTCGCGCTCGACAAGCGCACCGGGGCAGACCGCTGGAAAAACTCGCGCGACGAAATCACCACTTGGTCCACGCCGCTCATCGTCGAGCACGAGGGCAAGGCGCAAGTCGTCGTCAACGCCACCGGAGCGGTGCGCGGCTACGACCTCGCGTCGGGCAAGCCGTTGTGGGAGGCCAGCGGGCAGAGCGTCAACGCTATCCCGTCGCCCGTGACCACGGCCGGGCTGGTCATCGTGATGAGCGGCTACACTAAGCAGATGCTTCAGGCTATTCGGCTCGGTCGCACGGGCAAGCTCGATGGCACCGACGCCATCGCGTGGAGCCACAACAAGGCGACGCCTTACGTGCCTTCGCCGCTGCTTTACGGGGACAGGCTTTACTTCCTCGCGAGCAACAACGGTGTGCTCTCGTGCTTCGATGTGCGGACGGGCAAGGCGCACTTCGAGGCCCAGCGCCTGGAGGGAATGCGCGGCGTGTATGCCTCGCCGCTCGGCGCGGCAGGACGCGTGTATGTGGTGGGCCGCGACGGGACGACGCTGGTCTTGAAGGACGCGCCGGTGCTGGAAACGCTCGCCACGAACAAGCTGGATGAGGGCATAGACGCCTCGCCTGTCGCGGTCGGTCGTGAGCTGTTCCTGCGCGGCAAGGAGCACCTCTATTGCATCGCCGAGAAGTGACGGCGCGGGTCAGCCCGTGCTCACGTCCCCAGCGGCGCGCCCATGTGCAGGTTGTGCTTCCGGCAGAAGGCGGCGTTGCCCACGTATTTCTCCGCCCAGTATTTCAAGCCCGCCCGTTCCTCCGGCGTGAGCGCGCGCACGACTTTCGCCGGCGAACCGAGCACGAGTGAGCCGGGCGGCACCTTCGTCCCGCCGGTAACGAGGGCGTTCGCGCCGACGATGCTCTGCGCGCCGATCTCCGCGCCGTCGAGGATGGTCGCGCCCATGCCGATGAGGCACTCGTCGCCGATGGTGCAGGCGTGGACGATGGCGGAGTGGCCGACCGTGACCCAGTCGCCGATGAGGCAGGGGAAGTCGTCGGCGAGATGCACGACGGCGTTGTCCTGGATGTTCGAGTTCGCGCCGACGACGATGCGGTTGATGTCCCCGCGCAGCACCGCGCCGAACCACACGCTGGCGTAGTCGCCGAGCGTCACGTGGCCGAGGACGACGGCGGTCTTGGCGAGATAAACGCCATTGCCCAGCACGGGCTTGTTGCGCAGGTAAGTGTCGAGCCGTTCTTCCAAAGTCATGCGGAATAAAAGGGCGGTTGGGCAGGTTGTGCAAAGCGCAAATTTTGGCTTTCGATTCGCGGTGTTTGGGGCTTAATTGCCCCGTCAACCGGAGCACGAGTTATGGAGCCAGGCATGAGTCACGGTCACACCGCTGCGGGTCACCGCAAGCTGCCGAGGTCGCTGAAGGAGCTCACGCCCACGAAGGCGTTCAACCCGCGCACCTTCTTCCGCGAGATGGTTTGGAAGGCGCTCATCACGCGCCGCACCGGCGAACACCAGCAGCCGAAATTCCCGAAGCTCGAACACGGCCAACTCGCGCTGACGTGGATCGGCCACGCGTCGTTTCTCGTCCAGTTCAACGACCTCAATGCGCTCATTGACCCGAACTTCGCCAACTGGCTCTTCTTCCTGAAGCGGCTCAAGCGCTCCGGCCTGAAAATCTCCGACCTCCCGCCCATTGACCTCGTGCTGCTCACGCACGCGCACTTCGACCACTTCCACAAGCCGTCCCTCCGCAAGCTGCCGCACCCGAAAATCGGTGTGATGCCTTGGGGCATGGCTCCGCTGGCGAAGGGCCTCGGTTTCAGCCGCATCATCGAGTTGAAGTGGTGGGAGAGCTTCAGCCACGGGGACTGGAAGGTGACGCTCACGCCCTGCAAGCATTGGGGCGCGCGCACGCTGACGGACAAGCATCGCGGCTACGGCGGCTTCGTCCTCGAACATCAAGGGCGCACGGTCTATCACGCGGGCGACAGCGCCTACTTCGACGGCTTCAAGGAGATCGGGGAGCGGCTCGCGCCGGAGGTCGCGCTGCTGCCGATCGGGGCCTACTATCCCGAGAGTTTCCGCAAGGTCCACATGGGGCCGGACGAGGCGGCGAAGGCGTTCCGCGAGGTGAAGGCGAAGTGGTTTATCCCGATGCACTACGGCACCTTCAAGCTGTCCTTCGAGGAGATGGACGAGCCACCGCGCTGGCTCCGGGACATCGCCCGCCGCGACCAGCTTACGCCGCACCTGCGCATCATGGAAGAGGGCGTGCCGGAGGTGTTTTGAGGGGGAAGTAATCCGTGTTCCCTGCGCGGATGAGGATGTCGGCCCCACGGAACACGGAATACTCCCGCAATACTCCCCCTTGCGCCCCGCTCCGCGCATCCGCACCATCCGCCGCTCGAATGCTGACTATTTCTGAAATCTCCAAGTCCTTCGGCGGTCGCACGCTCTTCAGCGACGTGTCGCTCCAGGTGAACCGCGGCGACCGCATCGGGCTGGTCGGGCCGAACGGCGCGGGCAAGTCCACGCTTTTCTCGCTCATCCTCCAGACCGACACGCCGGACGACGGGCAGGTGAACCTCGAGCGCGGAATCACGCTGGGCTTCCTGCCGCAGGAGAGCGAGCCAGCGGGCGACGAAACCGTTGTTGAGCTGGCCACGGCCATCACGCCGGACTTCGTCGAGTTGAGCCGGAAGATCAAGGCGTGGGACACGACGCACCCGGATGACATTGACCCGCACGACCACGTGCATGAGCGCTTCAACGACTTGGACGGCTATCAGGTCGAGTCGCGCGCGAAGAACATCCTCAAGGGTCTGAGCTTCCGCGACTCGGACTTCGACCGGCCCGCGCGCGAAATGTCCGGCGGCTGGGTGATGCGCGCGCACTTGGCGCGACTGCTCACGCAGGAGCCGGACCTGCTCATGCTCGACGAGCCGACGAACCACCTTGATCTCGAAGCGCTGCTCTGGTTTCAGGAGTATCTGAAAGGCTATCCCGGCGCGGTGCTGATGATTTCCCACGACCGCGAGTTCCTGAACCAGCTCGTCGGCAGCGTCATTGACATCCGCCACGGTAAGCTCACGCGCTATCGCGGCAACTACGAGGATTACCTCGCGCAACGCGCCGCGAAGGACGCCCAGCAGCTTGCCGCCTACAAGAATCAGCAGAAGGAAATCGCGCACCTCCAGGAGTTCGCCGACCGCTTCCGCGCCAAGGCCAGCAAGGCCGCGCAAGCCCAGAGCAAGCTCAAGCAAATCGAGCGCATGGAGAAGATCGAGGCTCCCGTGGCCGACGACGCGACGGTCGGCTTCAGCTTCCCGCAGCCGCAGCGCAGCGGCTTCAAGGTCGTCACGCTCAAGGGCGTGGACTTCAGCTACGGCGCGGCTCCGGTCTATCGGAACCTCGACTTTCAGGCCGAGCGTGACGACCGCACCGTGCTCGTCGGGCCAAACGGCGCGGGCAAATCCACCTTGCTCAAGCTGTTGGCCGACGTGCTCAAGCCGCAGGCCGGCGAGCGCGTCCTCGGCCACAACGTCCAGTCCGGCTACTTCTCGCAGTATCGCACCGAGACGCTGGACATGTCGCGCACGGTGCTGGACGAGGCGTCCGACACGCCGCAACGCGTGACGGAGCAATACATCCGCACCGTGCTCGGCAGCTTTCTCTTCCGTGGCGACGATGTGTTCAAGAAAGTCAACGTCCTGAGTGGCGGCGAGAAGAGCCGCCTCGCACTGGTGAAGCTGCTGCTCAACCCGCCGAACCTCCTGCTCATGGACGAGCCGACCACGCACCTCGACATGGCGAGCATTGATGCGCTGGTCAAGGCGTTGAAGGAATACACCGGCACGCTCATCTTCATCAGCCATGACGTGTATTTCATCCGCGCGCTGGCCAACAAGGTTCTCCACGTCAACGCCGGCGTCCTCACGCCCTACGCGGGCGACTACCAATATTACCTCGACCGGACCAAGGCCACGTCCGCCCGCGTGGCCCTGACCGCCGGTCTCAGCGACGCCCGGCCCGCGCAACCGCGCGAGCGCGAGCCAGCCCGGAGCGCGCCCATCCCCGGCGTGGATCGCAAAGAACAGAAGCGCCTCGAAGCCACGCAGCGCCAGGCGCGCTCGAACGAGCGCAAGATGCAGCAGCAGCTCGTCCACCGGCTGGAGAAGGACATCGCCGACTGCGAAGCCAGCCAGGCCCAGCTCACCCTCGACATGGAGAACCCTGAGACCTACGCGAAGGCCGGGGCCGCGATGCACCTGAACCGCGAGCTGATGGGCGTGCAGCAACAGTTGGAGAAGCTCACCGCCGACTGGGAGGCCGCCGCCCGGAAGCTCGCGGACATGGGAGAGGCTGGCTGAGGCAGAAACCCGAGCTGCGAACTCGGCCATCGCAGTTCGGAACTGCGCGCTCGGAGGTCATGAGGTGGGGAGGGGCACTTGCACAGGTGGGGGAGGGGGACTTCACCAACTCCGACCGCGCAGTTGGTGAGGGGGGAGGGGGGGTGCCTACCCAAGTGGGAAGGGGGTGCCCAACGAGGTAGGGGATCCCCACTTCCATAGGTGGGGAGGGGGGGGGACTTGGATAGGTGGGGGACCCCTCAACCTTTAGGTAGGGGTGCCACCTTTAACCTGCCTTTTCAAAGTTACTTGCAGATTTTTGTCACCGTGCAGATCAAAACCGGCCACAGGTGGGCACTTCAAAACCGGCCAGTCTGAGACTGGAGATTCTTAACTGTTTTCTGGATTGGTTCAAGCTTGGGTTGGCGGCGAGTTAAAACGAGCCGGGGGCGGCTGCGAGCCCTCAGCTCGCGCCCCCGGCGGTCGAAGGTTCGTTGGACTTCCTTGTGGCCTTGGGTTCGGGCGGCACTGG
>SXTU01000159.1 GCA_005791875.1 Verrucomicrobiales bacterium | reverse complement strand
GCCGCTCTTCTACGGCAACCACGACGGGCTGATGTGGATCGTGATGTTCGACCGCACCGAGGGCATCCGTCTCGCGCACTCGCCCAGCGGCGGCGGCGTGAACGCGGCGTTGCAAACGACTAACCCCGCGTGGGACTTTCAGTTCATCGTGCCCAAGCCGGAGGTGATGAAAGAATACGGTTTTAAGGTCCGCACCGTCTTGCGCCCACGCTGTTCGCGAGATGAAGTGCTGGAGGAATACCGCAAGTGGAAGGAGGCCAAATGAAAGTCATGCGCGATGTCGATGCCGTCAGCGTGCGAAGTGGCCGTTCTCCCTCACCACTGCCCTCTCCCGCTGGGAGAGGGGGAAAGTCAGCCAGCGCTTTTGGCAAACGGTCGCGTTCGGTTTCAGCCCATGACGGAATACGTTTCTCCCTCTCCCGGAGAGAGAGGGCCGGGGTGAGGAGGGCGGGCCTGTTCTTGATTGTGCGTTGCTTGTGGTTGGCTTGGCTCACGAGCGCGTCTGTTTCCGCCGCCCCGCTCGACCTGCCGCTGAACACCTGGGTGAAGCTCTCGCCGCTGACGAATACTCCGCCCTCGCCGCGTCTCGGCTACGAAGGCGCGTGCGTGTGGGATGCCAGGCATCAGGTGATGATTCGCTACGGCGGACACAACCAGGGCGGCGGCGGCGAGCAGCATTCGGAGATGTGGACCTTCGAGCCGCGCACGGCGAAGTGGACGTTGAAAGAACCGAATGTCCAGCCGCCGGGCATTTGCTGCGGTCAGCAAAATGTCTTCGACCCGCAGCGGGGCCGTTACCTGCGCTTCCCGTCGTTCAGCGGCAGCCACGGCTGGCAGTGGTGGCGGGAGATTTATCTGAACGACTCCTCGGTCTGGAGCTACGACCTCGCGGAGAACCAGTGGCGCAACCTCCGTCCGATTCCCACCGCCACGCCGAAGCCCCTGCGCTGTGCTGCGTGGGACAGCTCGCAGGATGTCGTCGTGCTCTTCGGCGGAGAGACCAGCAGCGAGGGCACGCTCGTTTATGACTCGCACGCCAACGAGTGGCGGTTCAAGAAACCCTCGCCCCAGCCCGAATTCCGCAGCGGTGGCAACATGGCTTACGACGCGGCGCGCAAGTTGCACATCCTCTTCGGTGCGCAGATGAACAACGACCCGCACACATGGGCCTACAGCCTCGCGGACAATCGCTGGACCAGCCTCAAGCCACCCAGCCTCCCGCCCACGGACAAGAACGACGCCGTGCTCGCCTACGACTCGATCAACCGTGCCGTCATCGCCGTGGTGAAGGTGAGCGAGGGCAAGGAAGACAACGCGAAATCGCGGTTAGAGACGTGGACCTTCGACGCCGGCGCGAACAAGTGGACGAAGTTGAACCCCGCGCGCGAGCCGGACCCGTCTGGCAGTCGCGCGCGTAACATCGTCTTCGCCCCGGAGCTGAACGCGATCCTGCTGGAGAATCGCACGCATCCGCCGCAAGGCCCATCTGAGCAGCAGGTGTGGGCCTTGCGCGTGGGAAACAGGTCCGCTGAGATCGCGCCTGCGGACCGGCTCGCGCGCAATGCCCAGGGCATTCCCTACTCGTCCGTGCCCCGCAAGCCGCGCCTCGTCGAGGACATCGTCGTGTCCGTGCTGGCTGCAAACCGCATCGAGCTGTCTTGGAAGAAGTCGGCGGAGCCAAATGTCGTCGGCTACCACATCGAGCGGGCGACGGTGGAAGTCGCCACGGAGGACCAGCTTCGCCGCCTCAAACGCCAAACCGAGCCGCTCGCGGAGCCGAGCGTCGGGGCCATCACAAAGGTCGGGCCGTTCCAGCGGCTCACTCACGGACCAGTCAAGCAGCCCGCCTACACGGACTCAACGGTGGACTTGCGCAAACCCCAACCGCTCGGAGACGTGGCGCTTTACGAGCGCAAGTTCAATGCAGAGCAGTTCGACCCCTCGGGCCGGCAGTATCGCTTCGCCGTGTTCGCCTACCGCGTCTATGCCGTGACGGACCGGGGCGCGGAGAGCGGCGCTTCAGCGGCGGAGTTCACCATCCCGGGGCCTGTGCAGTCGCTGTTCTCGAAGGAGGAAAGCGCGACGTGCCACCTGACGTGGGCGGCGAGCGCGGAGAAGTCGCTACGTGGCTACCGCGTCTATCGCATGAACGGCCGCTACGACAAGGACCCCATCCCGCGCCTCACACCCGAGCCGCAGGCGGCGACGACGTTCAGCGACCCGGAGGCGGGGAAGAACGCGCGGCGCTACTATGTCGTGGCCGTGGACGCGCTGGGACAGGAGGGCTTCCCGAGTTCGCCGGTGTGGTTCGAGCGCGAGTGGAAGCAGTTCTACAAGCCCTTCACCGGCGAGTGGCATCAGTGACGGGAGCTGGAGTCTTAGCCGATTTGGGACAAAACTCACGCCGTCGGTGGTGATGAGGAGGCAGGCGGATGCCATTGGCAGGCCTTCGTCCTGTCGAGGTCCCGGTTTGGTGTCCACGCTTCGGGGTGTCGAGCCGCCCGGACACGCTGAAGCGTGGAGACCGAACAAAGGCTCACCGCCCCGCCAGCACGGACTCGATCTTGCGCCGGAGGTCCGCGTTCACGTCCTCGGGCGAGCGGTCGGCGTCCACGATGTTGAAGCCGTAGGTGGCTTGCAGGCGGGTGAATTGCCGGGCCATGAGGGCCTGGTATTTCAGGAAGCTGTCGAACATGTCCCGCGAGAGGCCGAGATCCATGCCGCTTTCCCAGTAATCGAGCGCCTTGTTCTTGGC
The DNA here is from genome assembly GCA_005791875.1 of Verrucomicrobiales bacterium. Lineage (GTDB taxonomy): Bacteria > Verrucomicrobiota > Verrucomicrobiia > Limisphaerales > SXTU01 > SXTU01. The sequence continues at coordinate 19,284 of SXTU01000159.1, read as the reverse complement.
GAAGTTCCGCTGCACGAGCTGCTCGGGCGTGATGTTCAGGTAGAAGACCGCGTCGGGCACGAGCGCGATGCCGTAGAGGTTTTTCAACCACGCCTCGTCCATGCCGCGCACGAGATCGCGCGCCATGAGGGTGTAGATGTAGCGGTCGGCCAGCACCATGAAGCCGGCCTTGAGCGCGGGCAGCATGATGTTCTCGACTTGGTCGGCGAAGTCGGTCGCGTAGAAGAGGCTCAGGGTGGTGCGGCTGAGGATGTTTCCCTCCTGCGCCTTGTCCAGCTCCTCGCTGACGAGGTCGGAGCGCTTGAGGCCGACTTGCACGGTGGCGTGGCCGCTGCCTTCGAGCCACTCGACGAGCTGGGCGATTTGGGTCGAGCGCCCGGAGCCGTCCGCGCCTTCGACGACGATCAGCTTGCCGCGCAGTTTCTCTTCCTCCGCGCCGGGGATGCCCTCGCCGTAGAAGCGCTTGGGCGTGAGCTTGGGGATGACGACCTCCGGCCTGCGGGGCGCGGGGGCGAGGCGTTTGACTTTGCGTGGGGTGGCCATGGTCACGCTTTTCTGATGGCGAAGGACGGGAGGTCAATGCGGTCGGCGACGAGCTTGCGCACGATGGCCTGCTGCGTCTCGACGGTCTCGTTGGCGTCAATGACGTTGAAGGAAAACTCGCGGCTCATGGCGAGATATTGCTCGAGCATTCGGCCTTGGAAGATGCGGAAGCTCTCGTAGATGTCGGTGGAGAAACCCATGTCCATGCCGGCCTCGAAGTGTTTCAACTCAGGCCGGCCGTCGAGGATGCGGCTCAAGGAGACTTCCAAGTCCGCGCGAAAGAAGAACGTCATGTCCGGCTGCGCGGCGAAGCTGTAGAGACCGCGCACCCACTCGGGCGGACAGGTGCGCACAATGTCGCGCGCGAAGGCGGTGAAGAAGAAGCGGTCGCAGAGCACGAGGTAGCCGGCGCGCAGCAGCGGCACGAGCTGGCGTTCGTAGCGGTCGGCGAAGTCCGTGGCGTGGATGAGGCTGAACGTGGTGGGCGTCAGCAGGGTCATCTTCTTGCCCTTGCTGGTGGCGGCCTTGACCAGCTCGGAGGAGTTCCACTCGCTGAAGAAGACTTTCAGGCCGCGCAGCTCCAGCCAGCGTTTGAGCAGGTAGATTTGCGTGGACTTGCCGGAGCCGTCCAAGCCCTCGACCGCGATGAGGCGGCCGGGAAAACCGAGTTGAGCGAAGGTCTTCATCACTTTCAGCGCGGGGAGATTCGGGCGCGGGGCAGGGGAACTCAACGCAAATTCCACTCAGGCCAGCCCGAAGATGCGGGCCATCACGTTGAGCGTCCCATTGGTGACGACGCGCAGGCCGAATTGCACGGCGGGGATGTTGATGACGACGATCAGGATCATGAAGCCCCACTGGTTGAGCTGCGCGTAGGTGTGATAACTCATGCCGACCAGGTTCCGCATGATCTGCGAGCCGTCGAGTGGCGGCACGGGGATGAGATTGAAGAAGCAGAGGAACAGGCTCAACTGCGCGGTCCGAACGAGATCCTCGGCATACTTGCCCAGTCCGAACTCGACGAACAGTTTCGTCACCGCCACCAGCCCGAACGCGATGATGAAGTTCATCGTCGGCCCCGCGACCGTGACGAGCGTGTCGTCCACGCGCGGGCGGCGGAGGTTTCCGATGTTCACCGGGACTGGCCGGCCCCAGCCGATGATGAAGCCGGCGAGGGCGGGGTTGGTCAGCGCGACGAACGAGCCTGCGAGCGGCAGCACGACGGTGCCGATGACCTCCATGTGCGCGATGGGGTTGAAGGTGACGCGGCCTTCGTTGTAGGCCGTGTTGTCGCCGCACTTCCACGCGACCCACGCGTGCGCCCACTCGTGCATCGTGATCAGTGGCACGAAGCACAGGTAGCGCACGAAAATGTCGAAGACATCGGATTGACTCATCGCGGGCGGAAGGTAGCGGACGAGGCGGCAAAGCCCAAGCGGAAGTCGGAGCGTGACACTCTAGCGGCGGTCTGCGACCGCCGTTTTGGACTTTTCGGACAGGTGAGAGGCACGGCGGTCACAGACCGCCGGAAATGTCCGGCAGCGTGAAGAAGAACGTCGCGCCCTGGCCCGGCACGCTCTCCACCCACACCGCGCCGCTGTGCGACTGCACGATGTGCTTCACAATGGCCAGCCCGAGCCCGGTCCCGCCGGCGTCGCGCGAGCGGGCCTTGTCCACGCGGTAGAAGCGCTCGAAGATGCGGTTCTGCGCTTCCGGGGGGATGCCGGGGCCGTCATCCTGCACCGAAAGCTCTAACTGCTTGCGATCGTTTCGGCGCGCCCGCAGGACCACGCTGCCTCCCGGACGACCATACTTGATGGCGTTGTCCACGAGGTTGAAGAGCACTTGCTGGAGACGGTCGGCGTCGGCATTTGCGGCGAGTTCGGCTGGGACTTCGTTGACGAGGCGAGTTGGTTTGGCGGCGGCTTTGGTTTCGAGATCGCTGATGACGCGCTCGACGACGCCGCGCGGCTCGGTGCGCTGGAGGTTCATCACGATCTGCCCGGACTCCAGCCGTGAGATGGCGAGCAAGTCCTCGATGAGATAAGTGAGGCGGTCTGCGTGCTTCTCGATGGTCTGGAGAAACTTCATCGCGACCTCGGGCTTGTCCTTCGCGCCATCAATGAGCGTCTCGACGTAGCCCTTGATCATCGAGAGCGGCGTGCGCAACTCGTGGCTGACGTTGGCGACGAACTCGCGGCGCGTGTTCTCAAGCTGCTTCAGCCGCGTGAGGTCGTGGCAAACAAGAATCATCCCTTGCTGCCGGCCATCCGCTCCGAGGACTACGGCAGAGTTCACCTGCAAGCTGCGGTTGCCGTCGAGCCCGGGCAGTTCCAACTCGAAGTCATCCACCTGTCCCTTGAGGAGCGTCTGGTTCACGAGTTCCTGCACCTGATGCAGCCGGAGCGCCTCCATCACCGTGCGTCCGCGCAAATCACCCGTGACGCCGAAGAGCCGCTCCAGCGCTTGGTTCACGAGCCGCACGCGCCCCTCGCCGTCGAGCACCAGCACGCCCTCGCTCATGCTGTTGAAGAGCGCCTGCTGCTGCGCCAGCTCCCGCGCACGCGCCTGCTCGTGCTGCTGGTAAAGGGATTCAAACTCCCGTTGCTGCCGCTCGCGCTCCGCCTCCGCCTCAGCGCGGCATCGCCGCAAGCCGACGTAGCAAACGCCCGCTGCGAGCAGGGCGAGGAGGGTTAGCGTCGGCCACATGGGGCGGAGGATGGCGGGGGAAGGCGTAAAACGTAAAACGTAAAACGTGAGGCGTAACGAGTAATGCGTAGTGCGTAACCAGACAGGGCGTCGAACTCCAGTGGCCTTACGTTTTACGCATGACGCATTACGTCTTACCCCGCCACAAACCGATACCCCACCCCCCTCACCGTATCGAGATGCTTCGCCGCCTTCCCCAGCTTCTCCCGCAGCCGCCTCATGTGCGTGTCCACCGTGCGCGTGTCTATGACGTTGTCGTATTCCCACACGTCCTTGAGCAACTGGTCACGCGACTGCACGCGGCCGCGCCGCTGTGCGAGGAGGGTGAGCAGCTTGAACTCGGTCGCCGTCAGCTCCACGCGCTTCTTGTTCACCGTCAGGCTGTGTGCCGGCACGTCGAGCACGAGGTCGCCGAACTGCATCCGCTCCGCCTTTGCCTCGGTTGTCTCACGGCGGCGCAGCAGGCCCTTGATGCGCAGCACGAGTTCGCGCGGGCTGACGGGCTTGGTCACGTAATCATCCGCGCCGAGTTCCAAGCCCAGCACACGGTCAATCTCCGCCGCCTTGGCCGTGAGCATGATGATCGGAATGCCTGCCGTGGCCGCGTCGCGCCGCAGCAGCTTGCAAACTTCCAGTCCGTCCACCTCCGGCAGCATCACGTCGAGGACGATGAGGTCAGGCAGCGACGCGCGGGCCTTCTTCAACGCCTCCGCACCGTCCGCCGCCGTCACCACCTCGAAGCCAGCGTTCGTCAGGTTGAACTCGACGAGTTCAACCGCATCCGGCTCGTCATCCACGACTAAAATCTTTGCCATGTTCGAGTCTTGGGTAACACGCAGCCGCGAACGAAACAACGACAAGCCGGTGACGACTCTGTGACGAACGGGTGACAAGCCAGTTCCTCACAGAATCATGGGCCACAAAATCATGCCTGCGGCAAAATGATTCTGTGAACCATGATCATGTTGAAATTCCCCCGTCGCCTGAACGATCGGTTTGCATCTGCCGCCAAGCCTGTCCAAGCTCCTCCATGCGTTCCCTCGTTTTCGTCCTGCTGGCTGCGGCCTCGCCCATCTTTGCCGCTGACTCTGTTTGGCCCAAACTCCCCGAGCGCGACGGCCCCGTCGTCATCCCGGCCCAGAATTGGCCCGCGCGCCCCGGCCCGCGCGAGGTGCGCGTGCAGGTGCATTACCCCGGCGGCACGCGCGCGAGCATCGGGCCCCGCACTGGCATCTTCCTCACGCTGCACAACTGGGGCGGCACCGACTGCGCTGGCACCGCGAATCCCGCCGCGCTCGCCCGCGAGTTCAACTGCGTCGCGCTCTGCGTGAACTATCTTCAGAGCGGCCCGACGGATTCCATCGAAGGCCCAGAGCCTTACGACTTCGGCTGGCTGCAAGGCCTCGATGCCTTGCGCGCGCTGTGGCTGGTCTTCCACGAGCTGGACGCGACGAAAACTCCCTTCGCGCGCGGCCGCCTCTTCGCCACCGGCGGCTCCGGCGGCGGCAACGTCACGCTCATGGCGAACAAGCTCGCGCCGCGCACGTTCACCGCCGTCGTGGACATGTGCGGCATGAAGAAACTCAGCGACGCGCTGGCCTACAATCTCCCCGCCGCCAGCGGCCTCAACGCCCGCTGGAGCCGCGACCCCGCCAGCCCCAACTTCCTCGCGCCCGGCGCGCAGGAAATCCGCTTCGTCGGCCACCCTGCGCATCTCGCCGAGATGAAGCGCCTCGGCACCACCGCCAAGGTCTTCTCCGTCCACGGCCTCGACGACAAAACCTGCCTCGCCGACGGCCAGGAGATGGTCGCCAACATGACGCGCGCGGGCCTCGACATCGTGCCCGTCTGGGTCACGAAGGAGCTGGTGGACGGCAAAATCTTCAGCACCACCGGCCACGCGCTCGGCAACCGCACGCTCATCCCCGGCCACGTCGCCGGGAAGTTCCTGCGCGCCGACAGCGCCGACGCGCTCGACCGCCAGACGCCCACCGATTTCGAGCGGCGCGAGGACATCCGCTACCCAACGACCGACGGCGTGTTCGTCATCTCCTACGCGCAAGGCTTTCCCGTCGGACGCTTCGAGCCAGCGACCGCCGCGCCGAGTTACCCCGACCGCTTCGATGTGCTGCGTGTCGCGTCCGCCAGTGGAGCCGTCAAGCCCGCCCAGACACCCGCCGAGTGGGAGCCGCGCCGTCGCCACATCGCCGCCGCGTTGGAGCGCGTAATGGGGCCGTTCCCCAATCCCGCCAAGCGCGTCGCCCTCGACGTGAAGGTGATCGAGGAAGTGAAACTCGAAGGCGGCTTGCTCCGGCGCAAACTCACTTATCAGAGCGACGCCACTGACCGCGTCGCCGCCTACCTCTTCCTACCCGAGGCCAGCGCGAAAGCGAAACTCCCCGCCGTCCTCTGCCTGCACCAGACTACGAAGCTCGGCAAGGCCGAGTCTGCGGGCCTCGTGGACAACCCCAAGCAATACGCCCTCCACCTCGCGCAGCGCGGCTACGTCACCTTCGCGCCCGACTACCCGAGCTTCGGCGATTCCAAATACGACTTCGACCCGCGCCACGGCTACGCCAGCGGCACCATGAAAGCCATCTGGGACAACGTCCGCGCCGTGGACTTCCTCGAATCGCTCCCTGAGGTGGACGCCGCGCGCCTCGGCGTCATCGGCCACTCGCTCGGCGGGCACAACGCGATGTTCACCGCCGTCTTCGAGCCGCGCCTGCGCGTCATCGTGTCGAGCTGCGGCTTCACCACCTTCCGCAAGGACGATATGCCGAGCTGGACCGGCAAGGTGTATATGCCGCGCATCGCCGGCGAATTCGGCAACGCCGCTGCGCGCGTGCCCTTCGACTTCCCGGAAATTGTCGCCGCCTTCGCCCCGCGCCCCTTCCTCACCTGCTCGGCCGAAGGAGACACCGACTTCGACGTGTCCGGCGTGCGCGACGTGCTCGCCGCCGCGCGCAAGGTCTATGAACTCCACGGCAGGGCAGGGGATCTGGCCGGCTACTACCCCAAAGGCCCGCACGCCTTCCCCGACGACGCCCGCAAAGTCGCCTACGACTTCCTCGATCAGCGTTTGCGCGGCGCGAAGTAGGATGTGCCGGCTATAGCGCGGTCTGTGACCGTCGTGCGTCGTCCGACCGGCGCTCACAAAGCGCCGCTACAGGCGAAGTTGCTCCGCCCCCACCGTTGCCATCCTGCTTCCCCTACCGCACACTGCGTGCGCTACATGAGCAAGCGTTTCTACATCACCACCGCGATTGACTACGTCAACGGACAGCCGCACCTCGGCCACGCCTACGAGAAGATCATCGCCGACGTCATCGCCCGCAGCCGCCGCGCGTTGGGCGAGGAAGTCTTCTTCCTCACCGGCCTCGACGAGCACGGGCAGAAGGTCCAGCAGGCCGCGCAGGCTGAGGGCAAGTCCGCGCAGGCGTATTGCGACGAGTTGGCCGCGAGCTGGCACTCCTTCGTCACCAAGCTCGGGCTGACGAACGATGACTTCGTCCGCACCACGTCGGCGCGGCACAAGGAGGTGGTGCAGGCCATTCTCGCGAAGCTCCATCGCGAGGGGCACTTCTACCAGGCCAGCACCGAGGGCTTTTACTCCACGAAGGAGGAGACCTTCGTCACCGAGAAGGAGCGGCTGCCGGACGGCACGTTCCCCGCGCACTACGGCGAGGTGGTGAAGCTCTCGGAGACGAACTGGTATTTCAAACTCGGCACGCACCAGCAGTGGCTCATTGACCACATCGAGGTCAACCCGTCCTTCATCCAGCCCGACTACCGGCGCAACGAAGTCCTCGGGTTCCTCAAGAACCACACGCTGGAAGACCTCTGCATCAGCCGCCCCGCCGCGCGCCTCACCTGGGGCATCCCCATCCCCTTTGACCCGGCCTACGTGACCTACGTGTGGTTCGATGCGCTGGTGAACTACGTCTCCGTGCCCGCGGCAATGGGCGATGCGGGCATCCGCGCCGCGCTGGGCCTTCAACCCACAGCCGTCAACCTTCAACCTCCCGCCTGGCCTGCCGACGCCCACGTCATCGGCAAGGACATCATCAAGTTCCACGCCGTCTATTGGCCCATCATGCTCAAGGCGATGGGCCTGCCGTTGCCGAAGCAGCTCCTCGTCCACGGCTGGTGGCAGAAGGACGGGGCGAAGATGAGCAAGAGCACCGGCAACGTCGTGGACCCCGTCGCGGTCATTGATGACTGGGGCCTCGACGCCTTCCGCTTCTACGTCGTGCGCGAGCTGGACATTGGCCCGGACGGCAACTGGACCGACGCCGGGTTCGCCGCGCGCTACCAAGCCGAGTTGGCCAACGGTCTCGGCAACCTCGTCAACCGCTCGCTCTCCATGCTCAAGCGCTACCGAAGTGGCGTCGTCCCCGAGCGCCACGACGAACTCGCGCCCGACGCCGCGAAGGCCGCTGCCGACACCATGACCCACCTCCGCGCCAGCGAACTTCAGAAAGCGCTCCACAGCATCTGGACACTCGTCACCCGCGCGAACCAATACGTGGACCAGACCGCGCCGTTCAAGCTGGCCAAGGATCCCGCGCAAGCCGCGCGCCTCGACGAAGTCCTCTACAACCTCGTGGAAAGCTGCCGCGTCCTCGCCGTGCTCCTGCACCCCTTCATCCCCGGCACCGCCGCGAAAATCTACGCCCAGCTCAACAACACCGGCACGCCGGACAAATTGGCCCTCGCCGCCTGGGGTGGCCTGCCCCCCGGCCAAACCATCGGCGAACCCGCCGCCCTCTTTCCCCGTCGCGACGCGCCGAAGCCATAGCCCCTCCCGCTCGTAAATTCTAACCTGCCCTCCGAAGCTGGCAGGTCATCCGGCAATCAGCGCCGATCTGGGAAGCGCCCGGCCGCTGCGGGTGGAAGTCCGGCAAAAAGCGGGGCACAAGCCTGCACGAGAGCCGTCAGCGCGTCGAAACCTTCGAGTTTGGGCAAAAATCACCTTGCGGCATCCCCTTATCACTTGCTACAAACGGACAATACTTATGGCAGCTATCGGCCGATTTCAAAAGGGAGACGAGATTTTCTTTGCGAAGGTTGTGGACGGTGAATTATTTCGCCTGCACGGCGATGTCTTTGGATCGCCATCCTTCGACAAGAAGCCCCTCTCAGTGAAGGGCATCAAGACCCTCACCCCGGTTCAGCCCTCGAAGGTCATAGCTGTGGGACTTAATTACGCCGACCATGCCCGCGAGTCTGGCAAGCCCCTGCCGAAGGAGCCTTTGTTCTGGCTGAAGGCGCCGACCTCGTTGATTCCCGACGGGGCGAAGATCGAAATCCCTTTCCCGAACCACCGCACCGATTTCGAGGCCGAACTTGCGGTGGTCATCGGCAGGCGCGTGCGGAACGTCACCCCGGCTGCCGCCGCCCGCTACATTTTTGGCTACACCGCCGCCGAGGACATCAGCGACCGCACGATCCAGAACTCCGAAAGTCAGTGGGCGCGGTGCAAGTCCTTCGACACCTTCACCCCCTTGGGGCCGTATGTGGAGACGAAGATTGATCCGCATGACCTGACCATCCAGCTTTTCCAAAACGGCCAGCTTCGCCAGAACTCGAACACCAGCCAGTTGATCTTCAACTGCTACCAGATCGTGAGCTTCGTCTCGACGAACATGACGCTGCTGCCCGGCGACATCATCCTTACCGGCACGCCGAGCGGCGTTGGACCCATCGAGTCCGGGGATCGCCTCGAGGTTCGCATCCAAGGACTCGCCCCTCTCGTAAACACGGTAAAATAATCTCAAACAAGAGCATCGGGGCCGTCGGAAGATTTTTCCGGCGGCTTTTTTTCTAAAGGAACCCATTCTCATGCGCTGGTCCCAGTATTTCATCCCGACCCTCAAGGAATCCCCCGCCGAGGCGGAAATCCTCTCCCACAAACTCCTCCTTCGCGCCGGCCTCGTCCGCAAGCTCACCGGTGGCCTCTACACCTTCCTGCCGCTCGGCCTCCGCGTCCTGCGCAAGATCGAGACCATCATCCGCGAGGAGATGAACCGCGCCGGAGCACTCGAAGTCCTCATGCCCGCCCTCCAACCGCCGGAGATTTGGCAGCAGTCCGGCCGCTACGAGACCGCCCGCGACGTGCTCTACAAGGTCAAGGACCGCGCGAACAAGGAATGGGTCCTCGGCCCCACCCACGAGGAAGTCATCACCACCCTCGCCGCCGGTGAAATCTCCAGCTACCGGCAGATGCCCAAGAACTTCTACCAGGTTCAGACCAAGTTCCGCGACGAGATCCGCCCCCGCTTCGGGCTGATGCGAGCCAAGGAGTTCATCATGAAGGATGCCTACTCCTTCGATGCCACCGACGAGGGCGCGATGGCCAGCTACCGGAAGATGTATGACGCCTACGCGCGCATCTTCAACCGCTGCGGCCTGCGCAATTTCCCCGTCGAGGCCGACACCGGCGTCATCGGCGGCACCCACTCCCACGAGTTCATGGTCACGGCCGAGACGGGCGAGAATGAAGTCGCCTGCTGCGAGGCGTGCCAATACGCCGCGAACATCGAGAAGGCGGTCAGCGGCATTCCTCCGACCGCCGCGCGCGAGGTCGGCGCGGCCACGGAGAAGTTCGCCACGCCCGGCGTCGTCACCATCGAGGCGCTCTCCAAGGCTCCCCACAGCGTGCCGGCCAACCGCCAGGTCAAGACCCTCGTTTACATCGCCGACAGCCAGCCGATCCTCGTCTTGATTCGCGGCGACGACCAGTTGAACGAAACCAAGCTCATGGCCCGCACCGGAGCTGTCGCCGTGCGCCCAGCGACGCCCGAGGAATGCGTCGCCACCCTCGGTGCAAACCCCGGCTCGCTCGGCGCAGTCGCAAATGTCCCCGCCACGGTGAGGATATTCGCCGACGAGCGGCTCCGTGGAGCGAACGACATGACCACCGGCGCGAACGAGGACGGCTTCCATCTCCGCAACGTCTCCCTCGATCGCGACATCAAGGTGACCGCGTGGTTCGACCTGCGGACCGTCAGGGCGGGCGAGCCTTGCGCCAAGTGCGGCAAGCCGCTGAAGCTGCGCCGCGCCATAGAGGTCGGCCACGTCTTCAAGCTCGGCACCAAATACAGCGAGAAGCTAAACGCCTGCTTCCTCGACGCCGACGGCAAGTCCAAGCCCTGCGTCATGGGCTGCTACGGCATCGGCGTCACGCGCACATTCCAGGCCGTCATCGAGCAGAGCAACGACAAGGACGGCATCATCTGGCCGCTCGCGGTCGCGCCCTTTGCCGTGTGCATCACGCCGCTCGTGGTCGTGAAGGATTCTGCCGTGATGCAGCTCGCGGAGAAAATATATGCTGAACTCACGACCGCCGGCGTGGAAGTGATCCTCGACGACCGCGACGACCGCCCGGGCGTGAAGTTCAAGGATGCTGACCTTGTCGGCTTCCCGCTCCGACTCAGCATTGGCGAGAAATCCCTGGCGAACGGCGAGGTTGAACTCAAGCCCCGCGGTGGCGAGATCGCGTTCGTGAAGGCCGAGGAGGCCGTGGCCAAAGTCCGCGAGTTCCTCGCTGCCCGCGCCCAAGCCACGTAGGGCCTACCTTCATCCGCGCCTCCGGCGCGCGGGCGGACATCGTCGTTGGAAACCACCCTGCTGTAGCGGCGGTCTGTGACCGCCGTCCCCTCCAGCATTCGGCGGTCGCAGACCGCCGCTACAGGTTTCCGGCTCACCGTGCCGTCGCCTGAATCTTCTTCCACGCGGCGAGGGCTTCGTGGAACTCGGCCATCGCCTCCGCCGGGAGGACGCCGGTGTTGCGGGTGATTTCCTCTTCGGTGCGCTGGACAAACCAGTCCGCCTGCTCGCGCCGGGGCCGGAGCGGCTTGCCCTCGATTTCCACCCACCACGGCGCGGTGTGGGCGAAGTATCTGCCAGCGCAAAACTCTTCCGTCCGCAGCGCAACCCAACCTGACTCCGCAACCGGGACTTTGATGGTCAACCGCTGAAGACCGCTAGCCCCTCCTTCACCCGTAGAAGCAGCAGTCGCATTCGCCACGGCCCTCCCATTGTGAATGACAGCGATGTTCAGAAAAGAAGCCGGGGAAGCCGCCATGAATCCCCCCTCAACCTCGAACGTAAGCTCGATTGGTGACTTTGATTTGAACTCCGCTCCCGCGTGTTTCCCATTCGCCTTCGCCATCACCATCGGCCCCGTCGTCACAAAACTCCTCCCCTCCCCCAGCCCCTTCATCCACTTCTCGTAGCTGAAGCCGCCTTCGCAATGCACATACACGCGGCTGAAACCCAGCGGCACGGGATGCACGCCGTTCGCGGTGCCCGCCGTGGGCTTGAGGCGGAAGCCGCAGTTGAGCAGCGCGTAGTAGGTCTCGAAGCCGTAGTGCGTCCACGCCAGTTCCGTGTCCGTGCCGCTGCCGTTGCCCAGCCCTTTGGCAGCAAAGTTCATCCACGCCGGCGCGGGCACGGCCCAGTTGCGCACGCCGAACTCGACGCGCCAGTGGTGGTTGTTCGCCAGCTCGAAGAGGTCCGGCTTGAGCACCGGCACGATGGCGACCGACCACGGCCAGTTGTGTTTCTCCAAATCAATCAGCCCGCCCTCCGCGTGCGCCCGCTCGGACACGCGCCGCAGCGGGAACACGGGGATGTCGAACCGCTCCTTGTGCCCGACGATGAGGAACGCGCCGAGCGTGTGCTGCTTCCCGCCGGAGCGGAAGATTTCGTATTCCGTGTTGCGCGAATACCAGACATGCGTCGGGTCCACGACGACGGGCCGCGCGCTGAAGCTCCCTTTCATGTTCTTGTCACTGAGCGCGGGCGGCACGGTGTCCACCGTGGTCCAGTCAATCATCGGCAGCGCCACGTTCACGTCCTCGGCGAGCATGGCGGACTCCAGCTCGGCGGGCGCGCGGTGGTTGTGGGCGTCGCCGCTGAACCACCCGCGCTCGGCCATGTTCACCCAGCGCTTGAGCGGCAGCTTCACCTCGACGGGCTTGGCCGCGACGGTGAACTGGTTCGTCAGCGGCAGATACTCCTTCCCGCGCTCGACGACGGCGGTGTAGCGCCCCGGCGGCAGCTCTGCGACCCATTGGTGCGCCGAGAGCGTGGTGTGATACTCGGTGGCGTTGGTGTTGAACCCACTGCGCTTCTCGTAGCGCACGGCGGAGCCGAACGGCGGGACGGACTTGGGGAAATGCCATTTGCCGTCAGCGTCGCCGCGCAAGTAAAGCCGCGCGGCGACGGGCTTGCCGGTGGCGGCATCCGTGATGTCGCCATAGACGGGGACGGTCTGCGCAGCGGCGCGGCAGGTGGCCAACGCTGCGAGCAAGCTCAGTGCGGCGCGGTGAAGTAACGTGGTCATGGGCGGAATCTACCTGCTTCCCCGTGCGCGTGAAGCCGGGAGTTCAAGCGGACAGCCAGCCAGGGTCGAATAGCGGCTTGTTTTGCAATGGTTGCCCGCCGGGAAATTACCAGGTGATCGCGACCAAGAGCGGCATGGTCACGGACTTCCGAGCCGCGCCCACCGTCACGGTCGGGACCGGTTCCAGCGCGAACACCAACATCGCCCTTTCCACCGCGAACCAGACGATCTCCGGCACTCTCACGAACGCGGTCAACGGCACCGTGCTGCCCGGTGTGCAACTGCGTGTCCAGTCCACCACCGGACTCTTTGCTCTGGGCTACAGCGACACCAACGGGCAATTCAGCATCGGGGTCACGGCGGGCACTTGGTCACCCGAGGTTGAGGAATCGGCGCTGATCGCGCTGGGCTACGTGGCTCCCAAGCAGTTATCTGCCATCAACACCACCGGCGGGAGCGTCGCGGGATTGGTGCAGCCCTTTCTGCCAGCCACCGCGCTCTTCTACGGCAACTTCCGCGACGGCGGCAACTTGGCTGGCATCGCCGCCATGCTCTTTTCCGCTAGCGACCAAAGCCAAACCTACTCCGCCGGTGGCATGACCGACGCCAGCGGCTATTACACCTTGGGCGTGATCGCCGGCAACTGGTCGGTGGGCCCCGACAGTGATGCGCTGACCGCGCGCGGAATCTTGGCGACTGGCACCAACACAACGATCGCCAACGGCCAGGCCGTGCGGATTGACTTCACGAGCCGGGCAGTCACGGCGCGCTTGATTGGACAGGTGCGCGATAACTTCGGCGTGCCACTCACCAACTTCATGCTCGTGGTCCAGCCCCTGCCGCTCGTATCCAGCGGGGCGAACTCCTATTATCCGTCCACCGACGCCTCGGGCAACTTCGATGTCGGCGTGAGCGCGGGGATGTGGAACATCCACTTGGAAATAAACCGCACCGCCGCCTCGAACCTCGTGAGCTTCACGACTGACCTCACGGTGGTGGACGGCGTGAACCAAACCGGCCTCGTGTTTGTGGCGCTGCGCGCGACGCAGCAGATCACCGGCTTCGTGCGCGAGGGCAGCACGGGGATTACGAACGTGCAGATGTATGGCAACGCGACGATCAGCGGGACCAACTATCTCGCCGGCGAGTCCTATACGGACGGCGGCGGCAACTACTTGATGAAGGTCGTGAACGGGACCTGGAACTTGCAGGTCAACAATTACGACCTCAACCAGCGCGGCTACGTCTCGGCGAGCGACCAGCTCGTGGGCATCAGCGGCACGGCGGGCGTGGCAAACTTCACCCTCACGCGCTTCACCAACCTCATCACGCTGACCAACGCGAGCCGCTCGGGCAGCACGTTCTCCTTCCTCGTCGTCGCTGAGCAGGGGCGCAACTACGTGCTTGAAACGGCCACCAACCTGCGGAACCCCGTGAGTTGGACGCCGGTGAGCACGAACATGCAGAACGGCCCGAACTTCTCCTACTCCGACAACCAAGGCGCCGGCGTCCCCCGCTACTACCGCGCGCGGCTGGTGCCCTGAGCGCAACTACGGCGGATCGTAGATCGTCAGCCGCCGGTATTTCGCCTCCAGACTCAGCAGCGCGAGGCTCGTGCAATACACGCGACCGATGTGCCGTCCCTTGAAATTGTCCGTCCACGAGCCGTCCGGCGACTGGCCCACCACGAAGTTCCGCTCGGCGAACTGCGTAGCCAGCGGGGCATGAGGTTCGGCGTATCGCTGCAAGGCGAGCGTGTTGAAGAACACGGCGTGGAATGGCCACGAGCCATTCGCGATGATGCGCGCGGTCGGGTCGGCCCGCATGGTGTTCAGAAGAAACGTCGCCGCCGAATTCGCCTCCAGCGTGTTCCCCTGACCGCACAACCGCAACCCAAGCAAGCCGATGGCAGATGTCGAGAAGTGGTTCCGCTCGACGGGGGGTTGCATCAAGCTGTCGGGTGGACGCAAGGTGGGCGCTCTGTAATTTCCCGCGAAATGACACTCATAACAGAGTCGTCCACGTTGATCGATGTATGGGATACGTGCGACTAGTTGGCCCTTTCCAGGCAAGATGGAGCCCGCTTGGGTCACCAAGGATGTAGGCCCGTAGGTGAACAGCCCGTATGCCGATGCATAAACGTTTTTGAGATACTTCGCTGCTGCCTGGGCCGCTACCGGCGGCACAGCGAAACCTGCCTTCGTCCCGGCGTGCAGAGACAGCAACTGCCGCGCGGTCACCGGCACGTCGGAGTCGTTTGCGTTGGGCAGGTAGCGCCAGCCGCCGGTGTCGCTGCGCGAGGCTTTGGCCGCAGCCTGAGAGCGCAGGATGAACTGGTGCGCCGCCCTCGCCTTGCGCCGAATGAGTTCCTCCTGCTCCGGGTCCGTGGAGCGCCGCAGCAACTCGCACAGCAGCAGCGTCGTCACGGCGTGACCGTGCATCAGGGATGAGTCCGCTGCCCCGAAGTAACCGTCCGCCGTCTGCCGGTCGGCGCGCAGCACGAAGAAGATCGCCCGGCGCAACGCGACGCCCTCCGGCGTCTTGTCCTGCGGCGGATGCCCCGGGCCCGTGAGCGCCAGCGCGGTCAGCGAGGTTTGATACTTGGCCGCGTCCGAGATCGCCCCGTTCGGCTGCTGCTGCGTGAGCAGGAAGGCCACGCCCGCCTGCACGGATGCCTCCACGCGATCCGCAGCCGCTGCCGTAGCAGGCGGCTCCGGCACGGGACCTTTCGCCTTCGGTGCGGGAGCAGCGCGAGCGGCAAAGCCGTCGCGAGGCAACGGATGACTTGGGTCGGGCTTCGCATGGTTTGGGAATGGCGGCAGCGTGTGAGCCGCCGCTCGCTTGGACAATCAGGTCTTGGCTGTATTTGCGGTGAAGCGCCCGACTCTGGCAAGGTCTCCGTGTGTCAACTCCCCGCTTCGCCCCCATCCGCTGCGCGCTTCTCGCCGTCGCAGTGGTGTTCGGTGCTGCGAACGCGCAAGGGCAGGGCCGCTTCTACCAGATCACGGACTTCGGCGCGCTCGGTGCTCCGGCGGACAAGCCGAGCGCCTTTAACCGCGCGGGCGTGGCTGTCGGCACGCGCTCGATGCCGGGACGGGACGGGGCCTTCAGCCGCGCGTTCATCCACACGAATGCGTTTCTCGAACTCGGACCGCCCGGCGTGCTGACCTTCGCCAGCGACCTGAACGAACTGGGCGACACCGTCGGATCGAGCCGGCTCCCGCAGGCGAGTGGACGTCAGGTGGACCGCGCAGCAGTTGCGGCACGCCTTTCTCCACACCGGCGGCAAGATGCGCGACCTCGGCACGCTGGGCGGACAGATCAGTCAGGCCAACGTGCTAAACGAAGGGGGCGACGTCGTGGGTTTCGCGCA
The DNA here is from genome assembly GCA_005791875.1 of Verrucomicrobiales bacterium. Lineage (GTDB taxonomy): Bacteria > Verrucomicrobiota > Verrucomicrobiia > Limisphaerales > SXTU01 > SXTU01. The sequence goes on along the minus strand of SXTU01000159.1, from coordinate 3,307 downwards.
GAACCCCACCGGCCAGTCGCGCGCCTTCCTCCACACCAAGGGCAAGATGTCGGACCTCGGCACGCTCGGCGGCCCCAGCTCCTTCGCCAACGCCATCAACAACCGTCAGCACATCGTCGGCGCGGCGCAGCTCGCGACGGGCGAGAACCGCCCCTTCCTCTGGGGCGAAGGGAAGATGTGGAACTTCAACCAGTTCCTCCCGCCGAACGCCGGCTGGTTCCTCCTCATAGCCACGGACATCAACGAGGCGGACCAAATCCTCTGCCTCGCGCGGACGAAGAACGGGCAGCTCCGAGCGGTGCGTGTGACGCCGCCGGGTGCGTCGGGGAAGTGAAGCCGGGGTGGATCAGGATCAGGATTACGAGCAGGAGTCCGCGCGTGCATCCGTCCCTCTCCTGCTCCTGATCTTGATCCTGCGCCTTCCCTCTCCGCCCGCTTTTCTCCTTTATCGGCCCCCTCCACCTCCGCATCATCCGCAGCTCTATGGAACGACTGCCTGGCTTCCGGGACTTCTATCCCGAACCGCTGCCGCCGACGAAGGATGAGTTGTGGAGCATGGACGCCCGCAACCATCTCTTCGACACGTGGCGCGCGGTCGCCCGCCGCTATGGCTTCCGCGAATACGACGGCCCGCCGCTGGAGCCGCTGGAGCTTTACACAAACAAGTCGGGCGAGGAAATCGTCGGCCAGCTCTTCAACTTCACGGACAAGGGCGACCGCGCCATCGCGATGCGCCCGGAGATGACGCCCACGCTCGCGCGCATGGCCGCCGCGCACGAGCGCGCCTACAAGAAGCCGTTCAAGTGGTTCTCCATCCCGCAGCTCTTCCGCTACGAGAAGCAGCAGAAGGGCCGCAAGCGCGAACACTTCCAGCTCAACTGCGACATCCTCGGCGAGGCTCACTTCGCCGCCGATGCCGAACTCATTGCGCTGCTCATTGACACGCTGCGCGCGCTCGGACTGACCAGCGCGGATTTCGTCGTGCGCCTCAGCAGCCGCAACGCATGGTCCGAGTTCTTCGCCAGCCGCTGCTCCGACGCCAGCAAGGCCTACGACTTCTTCCAGATCGTGGATAAACTCGACCGCACGCGCGCCGAGGACAGCACCGCGCAACTCGCGCCGCTCGGCTTCAAGCTGGAGGAGGTGCAGGCCTTCATCGCCAGCGGCCAGCCCAACGCCGAGCTGCAACTCATTCTCGACCACCTCGCCGCGCGCGGGCTGCGAGACTTCGTGCGCGTCGATTACGGCGTCATTCGCGGCCTTGCCTACTACACCGGCCCGGTTTTCGAGGCCTTCGACATCAAGGGCGAGTTCCGGGCCATCTGCGGCGGCGGGCGCTACGACCACCTCATCAAGCAGGTCAGCGGCGGCAAGACGGACCTCCCCGCGCTCGGCTTCGGCATGGGCGATGTCGTGCTCCTCGAACTCCTCAAGTCGCGCGGGTTGCTCCCGCAGTTCACCGCCGGCATCGCCGCCTACGTGCTCATCGAGGACGAGACGTTGCGTGCCGATTCACTCCGGCTTGTCCAGCAGCTCCGCGAAGCGGGGCTGGCAACCGAGTTCAGCCTCACGCCTGCGAAAGGCGACAAGCAGTTCAAGCGAGCCCTCGACCTCAACGCAGCCCAGACCCTCCGTTTGGAGAAGCAGGCCGATGGCACCGTTCTCGCCAAGCTGAAGCACTTGAAGACGCGTGAGGAAATTGCCCTGTCGCCGACCGATGTGGTCAGCCGCCTCGCTTCTGGGGCGTGAAGGCCGTGAGGGGGGGGGGACACTCTTGCCCCCCACAAGCGCACTCAAAGCGTTGTTTCCGCAGTTCGACAAAAGGGGGCAAGAGCGTCCCCCTTACGGCTACTTCCCGAAGCACATCAGCCGTTTCTCCGTCCGCAGGTAAATCCTTCCATCCACAATCGCCGGCGTGGACATGACGGTCTCGCCCATCTCGTTTCGGGCCAGCACCTCGGGCGCGTTGCTGCCACTGAAGACGGTCACGGTTCCTTTTTGTGAGATGGCAAAGACGTTTCCATCCACCGCCGAAAGGCTCGCGTAGTAATCGCCCAGCGCGCCGAGGCGCTCGTCGCGGTAGGCTGGCTCGCCGGTCTTCGCGTCGAGGCACGTCGCCATGCCGCCGCTGCGCACGGAATAGACGCGGCCTTGATAAAAGATCGGCGAGGCCACGTAGGGCAGGCTGCGGTTGTGCTTCCACACGACATGCGTGTCGGTGATGTCGCCGCGTCCGCCGGGCTTGATCGCGAAGATGGCGTTCTCCGCCTGCACGAACTGCGCACCCATGCCGTCGTATTCCGCCTTGGTCACGAGGCCGTCTTTGTCGAGGTCGAACTGGCTGAAGCGGTCCTTGAACGAGCCGGGGGGAAACTCCTCTTTCGCGAGCTTGCCGTCCTTGTTTTTGTCGTGGAGCGCGAGGAACTCGGCGTGCGGCGGCAGCACGAGCTTGTCGCTCGCATCGCTGCCGACGTTCCAGCTCGCGATGAACAGCAGGCCGTCGCCGGCAGTGGGCGAGGCGTTGGCCACGCGCGCCATGCCACGACACGTCCAGCGCAGCGCGCCGGTCTTCGGGTCGTAGGAGGAAAGTTTCAACGAGCCGTTGACGATGAGTTCCTCAATGCCGTCGTGCCGCCAGACAAAGGGCGTCGCAAAGCCGCGCCGGTGGCTGGGGCGCGCAGTCTTCCACGACTGCTTCCCGGTGCGCTTGTCCACGGCGATGATGAAGGAATCCATGTCGCTGTCGCAAAGCTGGATCACGAGATCGCCGACGAGAATGGGCGAGCTGCTGGCCCCAAACTCAACGACAGGCGCAGGCAGCGGATGCCGCCAGAGTTCCTTGCCGGTGAAGTCATACGCGAGCAGCCCGTAGGAGCCGAAATAGACCACCACACGCTCGCCGTCCGTGCAGGCGGTGGGCGCGGCGGGGCTGCCGATGCGGTGCGTGGCTTCGAGTTTCTCTGCCGGTGCCGGCGTGGTCCAAAGCACTTTTCCGGTCGTGCGGTCGAGCGCGAGCGTGCCGAGCTTCCCGTTGTCCACACCGGTGAGGAAGATGCGGTTGCCCCAGAGGACTGGTGACGAAATGCCGGGCGGCAGTTCGGTGCTCCAGACGAGGTTTGTCTTCGGCCCAAAGTGGACGGGAGCTTTCGCGTTGCCAGTGGCAGCGGCGTCCGGTCCACGGAACTGCGGCCAGTTCGCGGCGTGGGTGGAGACGGCGAAGAGGGCGGCGACGAAGAGGAGCGGGAGTTGCATGAGTGGAGGGCGGACGTTTCAGCGAGTGCTCAGTATTCAGTCATCAGTTTTCAGT
>SXTU01000158.1 GCA_005791875.1 Verrucomicrobiales bacterium | reverse complement strand
ACGGCGCCGCCGCCGTGACGACCGCAGCCGCCGTAGCTGTCCACGATGATCTGGCGGCCAGTGAGCCCGGTGTCGCCCTGCGGTCCACCGACGACGAAGCGGCCCGTGGGGTTGATGAGAAACAGCGTGTCGGGCGTGAGCAGGCCCTTCGGCAGCACCTTCTTCACGACTTCCTCGATGCAGAACTCCTCGATCTGCTTGTGCTCCACGTCGGCGGTGTGCTGCGTGGAGATGACGACGTTCGAGATCGCGACAGGCTCGTCGTTCTCATAGACGACGGACACCTGCGACTTCGCGTCGGGGCGCAGCCAGTGGACTTTGCCGCTCTTGCGGATCTGCGTGAGCTTCCGGCCCAGGCGATGCGCGAACATGATCGGCGCGGGCATCAGCTCCGGCGTCTCGTCGCTGGCGTAACCGAACATCAGACCCTGGTCGCCAGCGCCCTGCTCGGCCTTCTTCTTGCCCGAGGCGGCCTTGGCATCCACGCCCTGCGAAATATCCGGCGACTGCTGCGTGATGATCGTGTTCACGAACACCTTGTCCGCATGGAACACATCGTCGTCGTTAACATAGCCGATGCCGCGGATGGCCTCGCGGGCGAGCTTCACGAAGTCGAGCTTCGCGCGCGTGGTGATTTCACCGCCAACGATGGCGATGTTCGACTTCACGTAAGTCTCGCAGGCGACGCGGCTGTGCTTGTCCTGCGTGAGGCAGGCGTCGAGAACGGCATCGGAGATCGTGTCGGCGACTTTGTCCGGGTGGCCTTCGCCGACGGATTCCGAAGAGAAGATGAAGCGTTTGCTCATGCGTAGAACTACAAGGTTGTTGTTTTCACTGCCGTCTTGGCAGCGGGGGAGTAAACTAGCCAGCCGACGGGCCAACGCAACTTTTTAATCGGGTGGGAACTGGATTCAATTGCGTTCGCCGAACTGGTAACAACTGCCCATCCTATGAATCGCCAACCGCAAATCCTGATGCGTCTCATCGCAGCCGTGGTCGCCTTGCTCACGGGCTTCATCGATGGCTGTGGCAGCGCGTCAGCGGCCGAAGCGATCACGACAAACGCAGTCGTCGTCGAGCTGCGCGACGGCTCGCGGCTGGTCGGGCGGTTCGCGTCGGACACCCTGGAGTTCGAGTCCGAAGTGTTGGGCCTTCTGCGACTGCCGTTGGCTCGCGTGGATGAAGTGCGGCGTGAGGGCAACCCGCCTCGGCTCGTGATGCTGACGCGGTCGGGCGACCGCTCGACTGGCGAACTTGCGTCGAAGGAACTGCGGCTCTCGACCAGCTTTGGCGAAGTCTCGTTGCCCCGCGCCGAACTGCTCACGTTGCGTCCGCACCGTCCGGTGGACGCCACGGGACTGCGCCATCATTGGCCGGGGGAACGCGACGCGCAGGATTCCCTCGGACGGGGGCACGGGGATATTTCGCCTGCGGTCAAGTTCACGGCCGGCCGCAAGGGTCGCGCCTTCACCTTCAACGGACAGGGCGAGGGCGTCCGTTTTGGCGAGGACGTCGCGCGCTTCGGTGGCGAGGATTTCACGCTAGCCTTCTGGTTCCGTGCATCCCGGCCACAGCTCATCCAATACGTGATGGCCAAGCGCACCGCGTGTCAGCCAGTCCCGATGTGGGAAGTTCGGTGCGAGCCGGGCGGCCAGATTAGCTTCATCATCGCGGGACTTCACCCGGACTTCAAGTCACTCCACCTTCCGTCGCGTGGGATCGCGGCGGACGACAAGTGGCATCACGTCGTCATCACGCGGAACGGGCGGAAGGTGTCCATCTATCTCGATGGTAAGCCCGACGTGGATGAGGAGACCGAGGTGGTTTACAACACGAGCAACGACGCGCCGCTGCGCTTGGGAACCGGCGTTTGCGCGGGCCAGGCCGGAACAACTCACTTCATCGGCCAGCTCGACGAACTGCGCGTCTTCAACCGCGCGCTCAAGGCCGAGAAAGTTGAAGCGCTGTTCGGTGCCGACAAGAACCAGTGACGCAGCCAATCGCCGGGCCTTCGTGAAAGCAAAACGCCCGGCGGCGTGAGCCACCGGGCGTTTGTGAAGTTTGCTGCCGCCTTACACGTTGTAAGTGCTCGACGAGATGTTGCCGCCGCGGCCGGTCCAGTTCGTGTGGAAGAACTCGCCGCGCGGCTTGTCGAGGCGCTCGTAGGTGTGCGCGCCGAAGTAGTCGCGCTGGGCTTGAAGCAAGTTCGCGGGCAAGACCGCCGAGCGATATTGGTCGTAGAAGTTCAGCGCCGTGCTGAACGCGGGAGCGGGGATGCCGCGCAGCGCCGCCGTGGAGACGATCTTGCGCCAGCCCTTCTGGCAGCGCTTGATCTCGGCGCGGAAGTAGTCGTCGAGCATGAGGTTCATCAGCTTGGGATTCTTGTCGTAGGCTTCCTTGATCTTGCCCAGGAAGCGCGACCGGATGATGCAGCCGCCGCGCCACATCAGCGCAATGCCCCCGTAGTTGAGGGTCCACTTGTATTCGGCGGCAGCGGCGCGCATGAGCATATAGCCCTGCGCGTAGCTGACGATCTTCGAGGCGTAGAGCGCGTCGCGGATGTCGGCGATGAACTGCTTCTTGCGCTCGGGGTTGGCCGCGATGCTCGTGAGGAACGGGCGCGGGCCTTTCAACTTCTTCGCAGCCTTCACGCGCTCATCCTTCAGCGCGGAAACGCAGCGGGAGTAAACCGCCTCCGCCATCAGCGTGATGGGGATGCCGAGGTCTTGGGAATTGATGACCGTCCACTTGCCGGTGCCCTTCTGGCCGGCGGTGTCGAGGATCTTGTCCACGAGCGGGGAGCCGTCCTCGTCCTTCTTGGCGAGGATGTCGCGGCTGATCTCGATGAGGTAGCTGTCGAGGTCGCCGGTGTTCCACTCCTTGAGCACCTCGTGCATCTCGTCGGCGCTCATGCCCAGGCCGTGCTTCATGATGTTGTAGGCCTCGCAGATGAGCTGCAGGTCGCCAGACTCGATGCCGT
>SXTU01000157.1 GCA_005791875.1 Verrucomicrobiales bacterium | reverse complement strand
CATCGTGCCGGACTACCAGAAGTTCGACATCGGCGGCGGCTTGAATCTACGCATCAGGTGCTGAGCTGAAGCCTGTGGCGGCGGTCTGTGACCGCCGTGCCGCAAGCGCAAGCCACGAACGATCGGCGGTCACAGACCGCCGCTACACACAGCCGGCTGCCACTCGTTCAAGCCCCGCTCACCCGCCTCTGTGTCCAGGCCCAGCCGCTCCATCGCCTCGCCGATCAAATAGAGCGAGCCTGCGATGAGGAGTCGCGGCTCCTCCCGCAGAGCAGCCAACGCATCGCCCACCGACTCGTGCGGCGAGACGTGTGCTGTGGGACTCGCGTGACGACAGAATTCAGCCAGCACCGACGGCTTCATTGAACGATTGCTTGCCACTCGCACGGCCGCGATGCGCTGCGCCAGCGGAGCCAGCTCGCGGCACATGATCTCGCAGTCCTTGTCCCCGAGCATCCCCACCACGAGCGCGAACGGCTGGCCGCTGAACTCAGTCCGCAAAGCGGACACCAACGCGCGGACGCCATCCACGTTGTGCGCGCCATCGAGGATGAACTCCCGCCCGCCAACGTTCGCCACCTGCAACCGTCCCGCCCAATGCACCGACTCCAGTCCGCGCCGCAGCGCCTCTTCAGTCACCGAGAACTTGTCCTGCAACGCCCTCACCACCGCGACCGTGAGCGCCGCGTTCCGCCGCTGATGCGTCCCGCGCAACGGCAGTGTGATTGGAACGCCGGTTACCGAACCGGCTTTGCGTTCTTCCGCAACGAGCGTGAGGGGCGCTCCACACCGCTCCGCGACTTCACGGATAACCGCCACCGCCTCGGCCGAATCCGCCGCCGTCAGCACTGGCACGCCCGGCTTGATGATGCCCGCCTTCTCCGTCGCGATCTTGGCCAGCGTGTCGCCGAGCCATTGCTGGTGATCGAGCGCGATGTTCGTGATCACGCTCGCCAGCGGCATCACGATGTTTGTCGCATCAAGCCGCCCTCCCAGCCCCGTCTCCCAGATCACCACGTCGCACTTCTGCTCCGCGAAATACTTCAAGGCCATGACCGTCACGAACTCGAAGAGAGTCGGCGGCGAGTTGGGAGAGTGATTTGTAATTAGTGATTGAGGGCTGAGTGCGGCGCCGACGGCGGCTGGATGACTAACCACTAAACACTGATTACTAATTACTTCTTCAACCAACCGCGCCATGTCCGCCTCGCTGACGAGCTGCCGATTCACCTGCATCCGCTCCCGAAACGAAACCAGGTGCGGCGAGGTGAACAGTCCCACGCGAAAGCCCGCCGCCCGGTAAATGCTCTCCAGCATCGCGCACGTGGAGCCTTTCCCGTTCGTCCCCGCGACGTGGATGAACCGCAGCCGCTCGTGTGGATTGCCCAGCGCCGCCGCCATCCGCTGCGTCGTCTCCAGGCCGAACCGCGCGCCGAAGATGGCGAGTCCGTGCAAGTAGTCCAGCGCTGCCGCGTAAGTCATCGCCGGAAGGCTGCCGAGCGGCTGCGCCAGCGCAAAGCGCAATCTCGTGGCGGGGACACTCCTGTCTCCGTTGAAGAGTCGCGGTCAAACACCGCCGAGCTGCCGCGGACAGGAGTGTCCGCCCTACGTCCGCTCCAGCAACACCAGAAACTCCCTGTTCCCCGCAGGCCCCAGCAGCGGCGACTCCGTCACACCATGCCACGCGAGTCCCGGCAGTTCCGCCTTCACGAACGCCTCCAGCTCCGCCAGCACGCGCGCATGAACCGCTGGATCCGTGATGACGCCTTCGCCCTTGTCCGCCTCCGCCTTCCCCGCCTCGAACTGCGGCTTCACCAGCGCGACGATGCGCCCATCGGCTGCGAGCAGCGAGACCGCCGCCGGCAAAATCTTCCGCAGCGAGATGAACGAGCAATCCACGACCACGAGACGAATCGCCGCCGCTTCCTCCTGACCGCTGATCGCTGATAGCTGACCGCTCCTTAGCTCTCTGGCATTCGTCTTCTCCAGCACGACCACGCGCGGATCGTTGCGTAGCTTCCACGCGAGCTGACCTTGTCCGACATCCACGGCGAACACGCGCACAGCCCCCCGCTGCAACAGGCAATCCGTGAAGCCCCCCGTGCTTGCGCCGAGGTCCACCGCCGTCAGCCCGCGCACGTCGAGGGCGAAATGCTCCAGCGCGTGCTCCAGCTTGTGACCGCCCCGGCTCACGAACTTCTCCGTCGCGTCGAGCGCGAGCGTGTCGGCCTCCCGCACCGTGTCGCTGGCCTTGCGAGCGACCTGGCCGTTCACGCGCACCACTCCGGCCATGACGGCGCGCTTGGCCTTCTCGCGGCTTTCACAAAGCCCACGCGCCACCAATGCCTGGTCCAGCCGACTGTTCACGCCACCGAGCTTGCCGCGAACGCAGTTCCTGACAAAGCCCAAACCCTTGGACCGAGCAATCGGTGCGGGTGGGGCGCGCCTGTCCCCAGCGCGCCGCTGGACCCTTCGGACACCCACTCGGCGCGCTGCGGCAGACGCACCCCACCAGCCTCGCGAGGTTGAACTTCCACCGCCGCGCCTGAGCCACTAGGCTGCGCCGCGCATGACCAACGAACCGACCCCGCCCGCAGCGCCGTCGCCGTCCGCCGCTCCATCCAAGGGGAAGGTCTTCCTCCGCCGGCTCGCCAGTTCCCTCGCTCTGTGGAGCGTCGTGCTCGGCGCGCTCTTCTGCGGCAACAAGCTGGTGTCGGACGTGGTGTTCATCCTCATCATGCTGTTGCTGGCGGCGTGCGGGATGTTCGAGTTTTACGGACTGGTGCGGGCGCGCGGACTCGTGTGCTTCCGCAAGTTCGGCATGGCGGCGGGACTTCTCATGGTGGCGGGAACGTTTCTCCATTGCACCGGCCAGCTCGGCATCCACGACTCGCCGTCGCGAGTGAACGACTTCGAGACGATCTTCCTAATCCTCTTCGTGCTCGGCCTCTGCATCCGGCAGTTCATGGCGAAGGACAACCCACACGGCATCGTCGCGATGGCCACCACGCTCCTCGGCTTGATGTATGTGCCGTGGCTCCTGAACTTCATCCAGAAGATCGAGTTCTTCCGCTTCCCGGCGGGCGCGGCGGCGGACGCGGGGACGTTTTACGTGCTCTACTTCATCCTCGTGACCAAGTTCAGCGACGTGGGCGCGTATTGCACCGGCTCGCTTATTGGGAAGCACAAGATGATCCCGCGCATCAGCCCGGGGAAGACATGGGAGGGCTTCGGCGGCGCGGTGGTTGTCTCGACAGGCGCGAGCGTCGCCTTCGCGCACTTCGCGGGCGGAAAGCTCTACGGCATGAACCTCACGCACGCGCTCATACTCGGCGTCGTCCTCAGCATAGCCGCAGTCATCGGCGACCTCATCGAGTCGCTCTTCAAGCGCGAGGCCGGCGTAAAGGACTCCGGCGGCTACTTCCCCGGCATCGGCGGCATTCTGGACTTGCTCGACAGCCTGCTGTTCAATGCGCCGCTGATGTATCT
>SXTU01000156.1 GCA_005791875.1 Verrucomicrobiales bacterium | reverse complement strand
CTGGCAGCGGGCTTGCCGGGGACGACGGCCACCTCACCGGACTTCGCAGGCTTCGTCGCGCTGTCGCGCAGGTCGAGGCGCAAGCCGCCCTTGGCATGCTTCGCGTCCGGTCCGTGGCAGGCGAAGCAATTGTCAGAGAGAATGGGGAGAACGTCGCGGTTGAAACTGGGCGCATCGGCGGCGGACGCAGCCACGGCGACACCAAGCCCAAAGCTGGCGAACACAAGTTTCTTCAAATGTTGCAGGACAAACATGCGCGGAGAGTTTGACGTGGGCAGGGCGTCCTTCCCATAAAAACAATCGCCACGCGGCTTGGACAATCCGACCGCCCGCGCGAGTGACAAACTGAAGCGGGTGTTGCACGCTCCGTCCAACCGACCGACCGCATGAACAACCTGTTTTTCCGTCTGCTCCCCGCCGCCGTGCTGGCTGCACTGCCGCTGTTTGCCAGCGCCGCCGCGCCATTGCCGGCTGCGACGAAGGTGTTTCTCCAAAAGCACTGCTTCGAGTGTCACGACGCGGACACGCAGAAGGGCAAGCTCCGCCTTGACACGCTTGTGCCGGACTTCGCTTCCCCGGCAACTGCCGAGACCTGGGGCCGCGTCTTCGCCCAGCTCGAAAAGCGCGAGATGCCACCGAAGAAGAAGGCGCAGCCGTCGGATGCCGAGCGTCACGCCGTGCTCGATTGGCTCGGGCGCGAGTTGCGCGTGGCGGTCGCGGCGCGGCAGCAGGCGGAGGGGCGCGTCGCGCTGCGCCGGCTGAATCGCTTCGAGTATCAGAACACGATGCACGACCTCTTCGGCATCGAGGTCAACTTGATGGAGTTGCTGCCCGAGGACGGCTCGGCGCACGGTTTCGACAAGGTTTCCACCGCGCTCACGCTCTCGCCGGTGCAGGTGGAGAAGTATCTTGAAGCCGCGGATGTCGCGCTCGACGCGGCCATCGGCATCGGGACGAAACCGCAGTTCGTCCAGCAGCGCTTCGCCGCCACGAACCTACTCGCGAACTGGGACGGCAAGAGCCACCGCCCGTTGCCCGACGGCGGCATCGCGCTCTTCAACTCCAGCTATTCGCCCACGGAGCTGCGCCGCTTCCGCGCTCCGGCACCGGGCCGTTACCGCGTTCGCATCTCGGCGAATGGCTTCCAGACCGACGGCAAGCCCGCGACGTTCCGCGTCTATGGCGGCAACTTCAACGTGGGCGGCAAGACGCGGCTGCTCGGGCACTTCGAGGTTCCGGCGGATAAGCCCACCGTCGTCGAGCTGGTCGAGCGGCTCGACGGGCGCGGCGACACGCTCAAGGTCATGTCCTACGGCACGATTCCGTGGCAGAACAAGTCCGAGGAATACACCGGCTCTGGCTTTGCGATTCACTGGCTCGAAGTCGAAGGCCCGCTCGATGCGAAGGAGTGGCCGCCCGCGACGCGTCGGCAACTGCTCGGCGACGTGGACATCGAGCGCGGTGCGTTCGCCGACGCGGAGCGCGTGCTGAAGCGGTTCGCCCCGCGCGCCTTCCGCCGCCCCGTGAGCGACGGTGACCTCGCGCCGTATCTTGCCCTCGTGCGCGAGCGGTTGGACAAGGGCATGAAGTTCGGTGAAGCGCTGCGCGTGGGCTTGAAAGCGATTCTCGTCTCGCCGCGTTTCCTGATGCTCGAAGAGCAGCCCGGCAAGCTCGACGGTCACGCGCTCGCGGCGCGGCTGAGCTACTTTCTCTGGAGCACCGCGCCGGACGCAGAGCTGCTGACGGCAGCTGCGAAAGGCGATTTGACCAAGCCCGCCGTCCTGCGCGCACAGGCCGAGCGGCTGCTGAAGCATCCGAAGGCGCGCGCGTTCACCGAGGACTTCACCGGCCAGTGGCTTGCGCTGCGGAGAATCGAATTCACCACGCCGGACGGGCGGCTTTACCCGGAGTTCGACGAGCTGCTGCAAGTCTCGATGGTGCAGGAGACGCACGCGTTCTTCGACGAGGTGTTGGAGAAAGATTTGAGCGTGCTGGACTTCGTGGAGAGCGACTTCGCGATGCTGAACGCGCGGCTCGCGAAGCACTACGGCATCCCCGGCGTGAGCGGGTTGGAGATGCGGCGCGTCGCGCTGCAGCCCGAGTGGCATCGCGGCGGCGTGATGACGCACGCGAGCGTCCTCAAGGTGTCCGCGAACGGCACGACCACCTCGCCCGTGCTGCGCGGCGTGTGGATTCTCGACCGCATCCTCGGTCGGCCCGTGCCCCCGCCGCCGCCAAACGTCCCCGCCGTAGAGCCGGACATTCGCGGCGCGAAGGACATCCGCGAGCAGCTCGCGAAGCATCGCGAAATCGAGAGTTGCGCCGGCTGCCACGCGCGGATTGACCCGCTGGGCTACGCGTTGGAGAGCTACGACGTCATCGGCGGCTGGCGCGACCGGTATCGGATTTCTCCCGCGCCCGGCCAGCAGAACAAGTTCAAGCGGCTGACGTTGGAGGTGAACACCAAACCCTTCGGCGTCTATCTCGGCCCCAACGTGAACCCCGGCGACACGCTGGCCGACGGCCGCAAGTTCCGCGACCTCGCCGAGCTGAAGCAACTGCTCCTCACCGAGCCGGACGCCCTCGCGCGCGGCCTCGCCGAGAAGCTCCTCATCTACGCTACCGGCCACGGCCTGGAGTTCACAGATGAGGTTGTGCTGACCGACATCGTGCGAAAGGCGAGAGCTCAAAAGTATGGCTTGCGGGCTCTGGTTCACGAAGTGGTCGCTTCACAGACCTTCCAGTCCAAATGAACATTTTGGCTGCACACGAATTCGAATGAGGATGAATTCAAGGACATTAACATTGGTGGTGGTGGGGCTGATGCTTGCCGTAGCGGGGTTGATGATTGCCCGACGCCCCGCCGCCACTGTCAGTCCTGAACGCCCCGTTGCGGAGGCGCCGCCCGTCGCCAACGTGACGCCGCACGAGCCTCGCCGTCCCCGGTTGCCTGCGCCGCGATTGCCAACGACGCCCGGGCCTGCTGATTCCGTTCCGGAAATCACCGCGCCGAACCCATTGGCCAAATTGTTGAACGGCGAGGCACTGAAGTTAACCCCTGAACAGGCCGAGGCTTATCTCCTGCAAAACAAGCGCAGCGCCGATGCGCTCCTGGCGGCGGCACGCCTGACCGGCAACCTGAGTCTGGTGCGCGAGGCGGCGGAAAAGTTTCCCAACGACCCGCGTGTGCAACTGGACCTCGCCCTGCGCGGGGAAACCGCCGAGGAGAAGCGCAAGGCACTCGACGCCTTCCGGCAACTGGCGCGCGACAACCCGCTCGGCGACTACTTGTCCGCGCTCGACCACTTCAAGTCCGGCCGCACGGATGACGGAGTGAAAGACCTGCTGCAGGTGGGCGGGAAGAACCGTCTCCAGGACTACACGCTCGACCACGCCCAGAGCGCCGAGGAGGCGTTCCTCGCAGCCGGCTACGGAGCGCTGGAGTCCAAGGCCGCCGGAATGTTCGGCGTGTTGCTGCCGCACATGCAATCGCTGCGTGAACTCACCTCGCAAATGACCGAACTGCAAAAGCAATACGTCTCGGCAGGTGACGCCACCTCGGCCCAAGCGGTGGGGCAGATGGGATTGAATCTCGCCTGGCAGTTCGAAGGCCAGGCTGGGCGAACACTGATAGGTGAACTGGTGGGCATGGCCGTGGAGAAGAAGTTTCTCGCCTCGCAAGCCCCCGACTCACCGTTCGGCAGCGACGGCCGAACGGTGCGCGATCGGATGGCTGAAATCGATGCGCACCGGCAGTCCATTCGGGAACTTGCTCCCTTGACTCAGTCGCTAGCTCGACTCCCTGAGCGGGAGGCCATCATGTATTTCGACCGGGTGAAGCTCCACGGCGAGTTAGAGGCACTGCGGTGGTTGAAAAACAAACACGGCAACCCATAGTCACCGCTCACGCATGAATTCGTCACACCGGAACTCCTTCTCTACGGCTTTGGTCGCGGTGTTGTTGCTCGCCTCGGCGCTGACTGCGGTCGCCGCTCCGCGCTTCATCCAGCCTGACGCCGCGCGGCACCCGAACCTCTTCACCTGGACCGACACCTGCAATGTCAACGTCATCCGCGATGGTGACGCGGCGCTGCTGATTGACCTCGGCGATGGCAGTGTGCTGGACCATCTCGCGGAGATTGGCGTGAAGAAGGTCGAGTGGGTGCTGTTCACGCATCACCACCGCGAGCAGTGCCAGGGCGCACCGAAGTTGAAGGGGACGGGGACGAAGCTCGCCGCGCCGGAGTTTGAGCGCGCACTGTTTGAGAATCCGGCGAGCTACCGGAAGATGATTGTGCGCCTCGGCGACGCTTTCACGGTGCATGGCTCCAGTTACGTCCGCCCCGCCGTCGAGCCTATCAAGCTGGACCAGACCTTTCAGCGGATGGACACGTTCACCTGGCGCGGGCGCGAGTTCCGCTGCGTGGATACGCGCGGCAATTCACCCGGCGGCATGTCCTATTTCCTCAACGACGGCGGGCGCTGGCTCGCGTTCACCGGCGACGTGATGATGGACGGCGCGAAGATGCACACGTGGTTCGACACGGATTGGGATTACGGTTTCGCCGCCGGCGTGTGGGCCATCGCGAACGGCAGTGGGCAAATCGCCGCCTACAATCCCGCGTGGATGCTGCCGTCGCACGGGCCGCCCATCGCGAACGCGAAGAAGCAAATCGAGGGGTTCCAGCAGAAACTTTACAATCTCGAGCGCCTGCTCGTGCGCGGCTACCCGGTGATGTCGTTTGCGCCCGCCGCGCAAGACACGACCTCGCAGCCGACCGTGGTGCCCAACGTCTGGCAGGTCTCGAAGCACGTCTTCAAGTTTCGCGGCCCGAACTTCGCGCCGAACTTCTACATGATTCTCGCCGACAGCGGCCGCGCGTTGGTCGTGGATTGCGGACTGATTCAAACCAACGTCCTCGACACCGCGCTGGAGGGGATGCGCCAGAAGCTCGGGCTGAAGGCGATTGACGCGATGGTGCTGACGCACATGCACGGCGACCACTTCCTGCAAGCGCCGCACTTGAAGAAGACGTGGGGCACGGAGTTTTGGGCGCTGGACCGGATGAAGGACGTGTGCGAACGACCCGAGGCGTTCGACTACGCCGCGCCGATTCAGGCCTACGGGAATGGCGTCGAGCGCATCAAGTTCGACCGGCTGTTCAAGTCTGGCGAGACGTTCGACTGGGAGGGCTTCCGCTTCACGATTGATTGGATGCCGGGGCAAACGGAGTTCGGGCTGTGCCTGACCGGGATGATTGACGGGCGCAAGGTGGCCTTCACTGGCGACAACATTTTCGGCAACCCCGCCGACCCGAGACAGAACGGCCACGAGGCGATGTGCTCGCGCACCAGCGGCATCCTCGACGAAGGCTACATCGTGGGCGCGGAGTATCTGTCGAAGCTCAAGCCCGACATCCTGCTGGGCGGCCACTCGTTCGTGATGGACAAGCCGGCGGCGTTCATCGAGCGCTACCGCAAGTGGAGCTACGAGATGCGCGACGCGTTCCGTGGCCTGAGCAGCGAGCCGGAATACCGCTGGTGGTTCGACCCGTTCTGGGTGCGCGCCGAGCCGCATCGCGTGTCCGTGAAGCGCGGCGAGTCGGTCGAGGTGACGGTGAACGTGCGGAACTTTGAGGCGAAGCCGGTGGCCTTCGACATCCTGCCGCACGCGCCGCCGGGCTTGACGGCCACCTCGGGCCGCTGGACGAGCACCGTGCCCGCGCAGGCCCGGACACAGTTCACGCTTCGCCTCGCCGCCGCGCCGGATGCCACGCCGGGCATCCGCCATGTGGCCTTCGACATCACACGCGGCGGGAAGCGGCTGGGCGAGCTGTTTGATTGCATCGTGGAAGTGCGCGAGTGAGACCAATTCCTAATGCATTTCGGCGGAATGCGACCCGGGTGCCACGACGTGCGCCTTCTCCCTTCCTTGGAGGAGGGGAGAAGGTGGCCGCAGGCCGGATGAGGGGTGGGGCCACTTGCGCCGACGCACGCAACCCCTCACCCCAACCCTCTCCCCTCCTCCGAGGAAGAGAGAGGGAGTCAAAACACGCTGCGGTCGCCAGCGACACCACCGTCTTTTGTTCCGAATTGCGAATTGCTATGAGTCGCCCCGTTCCCTCCCGCATCCGATGACAACCCATCTCCCCCGCATCGCCGTCACGATGGGCGACCCCGCCGGGGTCGGCCCCGAGATTTGCCTGCGGCTGCTGGCGAACGCGGACCTCGCGCGCGAGTGCGTGCCCGTCGTCTTCGGCGATGCGGCGGTGCTGCGGCGCGTGGCGGAGAAACTTGGAATTCCCTTCGACGCGCCCGTCATTACCCAAACTGGCTGGTCACAGCGCAGCCGCGAAGTGCGCGTGCCAAGCGTGCTGGATTTGCAGTGCGTGGACGCCGCCGTCATCACGCCCGGCCAGGTGGACGCCCGCTGCGGCTACGCGGCGTTTCGCTACGTCCTCGCCAGCATCGCCGCTGGCCTGGCGGGCGAGGTGAACGCCATCACCACCGCGCCCCTCAACAAAGAGGCGCTGCACGCCGCCGGCCACAAGTATCCCGGCCACACGGAGATTTTCGCCGAGCGGATGCGGGCGGAGCGCAGTTGCATGACGTTCTTCTCCGATGAGCTGACGTGCAGCCTCGTCACTGTCCACATCGGCTACCACGAAGTTCTCGCCGCGCTCACGACGCAGCGCATCCTCGACGTGATTGAGCTCACCGCCGACGCCGTTCGCCGCCAACGCGGGCGCGAGCCGAGGCTGGCGGTGCTGGGCTTGAACCCGCACGCGGGCGAACACGGCCTGTTCGGTCGCGGCGAAGAAGAGCGCATCATCGCACCGGCAATCGAGGTCGCCCGCGCAAACGGGTTGAACATCACCGGCCCGCTCTCACCTGACACCGCGTTCCTCCCTGCGCGCCGCCGCGAGACGGACGCCTTCATCTGCATGTCTCACGACCAGGCGCTCATCCCGCTCAAGGCGCTGGCCTTCGAGAGCGCCGTCAACACCACGCTCGGCTTGCCCGTCGTCCGCACCAGCGTGGACCACGGCACGGCGTTCGACATCGCGTGGCAGGGCCGGGCCAGCGCGGAGAATCTCTTCGCCGCCGTGCGCCTGGCGGCAAAGCTGTCGCGCTCGACTGAGTGCGGGAAAACCCACTCGCCGTCTGCCTGAACTCGGACTACTTTCCGCTCACCAAAACGCGCCATGACCCATCAATTGAACCGCCGCTCCTTCCTCCGTGCCGCCGGCATCACGCTCGCGCTGCCGGCATTGGAGGCATTCGCGCCGCTGACCCGCGCGGCGGCCTCTGCCGGGCCGATTCGGCGGTTGGTCGCGTGCTGCACCACGCTCGGCATTCACGGCGAAAACTTGTTTCCGAAACAGGCGGGCCGGGGCTTCGAGCTGACGCCGTATCTGGAGCCGCTGAAGGAATTTCGCAACGACCTCACCGTCTTCTCCGGCGTGTCGCATCCCGAGGTGGACGGCGGGCATTCCAGCGAGGCGAGCTTCCTCAGTGCCGCGCCGCATCCGGGCGCGAGCAGCTTCCGCAACACGATTTCACTCGACCAGCTCGTGCTGGAGAAGCTCCCGCCCGCGACGCGTTTCAGCAGTCTCGTGCTGAACACGGGCAACGGCGGCGTGGGCCTGTCCGTTTCGCGCAGCGGCGTCAAGGTGCCGGCGGATTACAAGCCGAGCGAGGTGTTTAAGAAACTCTTCGTCAACGGCACGGCCAAGGAAGTCGCGCTTCAGAGCGACCGCCTCCGCGACGGGCAGAGCATTATGGACACCGTGGCCGGCGACGCGAAGCGCCTCTCCGCCCGCGTGACCGCACGCGACCGCGAGAAGCTCGACAATTATTTCACGACCGTCCGCGAGGTGGAGCAGCGGCTGAAGCTCGCCGAGGAATGGGCGAAGAGACCCAAGCCGGCGGTCAGCGTCCCGCCGCCAACCGATGTGCAGAATGCCGCTGACTTTGTGGCGCGCACGCGGCTGATGTTCGACCTCGCGCACCTCGCGCTCCAGACCGACTCCACGCGCGTCATCACGGTGGCCATCGCGGGCCACAACAGCGTGCCGCCGGTGCCGGGCATCACGATTGATTGGCACAACCTCTCGCACCACGGCAAAGACCCGGAGAAGCTGGCGCAGCTCCGCGTCATCGAGTTGGAGCAGATGAAGCTGCTCGCCGGCTTCCTCGCGAAGCTCAAGGCGTCGAAGGAGGCCGGCTCCGACTTGCTGGCGAACACCTCCGTGCTCTACGGCTCGAACCTCGGCAACGCGTCCAGCCACGACACGCGCAACATGCCGATGCTGCTCGCGGGCGGCGGCTTCAAGCACGGGCAGCACATCGCCTTCGACGACAAACAAAACTACCCGCTGCCGAACCTTTACGTCTCCGTGCTGCAACGGCTGGGCATCGAGGCGGGAAAGTTCGCCAGCAGCACAGGCACGCTGCGGGGACTGGAACTGGCGTAAGCTGGAGCGTCGGCTTCCAGCCGGCAGCGAGTTCGCGAACTGTTTCGACGTGCTACTTCCTCGGGAGCTCCCGCATCATCAGGGCGTCTAGGCCTCCGAATGCATCTCCTCCTCACTGAACCGGGCGACGAGTCGCTGCTCACCGATGAGCTGAAGCGGATGTTCGTGGGCGCAGAGACGGAGATAGTCGCGCCCGGCCTGCTGCGGACAGCAGTGACCTTGCAAGCAAGCGCGCCGCCGGTGCTGGCCTTCGCACGGCAGACGTTGCCGGACGCACACGCGGTGAGCGCGGCATCCATCCGCGAGTGGGGCGAGCGGCTGTTTGAAGTGACGTCGCGACTGCCTGAGGGCCAGCCGTGGCGGCTGCACCTTGCGCCGCACTACGGCGGGGAAGGCGCGGGGGAGAACCGGATGCGGTTCATCCACGAGGCGTTTCGCGAACTGTTGCGCAAGAAGCGGCGGTATCTGCTGCGCGCGTGGGAGGAGAGCGAGGTTCCTTTCCGGGAATCCACTTCGCTCGTGCAGTTGCTTCTGACTGCACCGGATGCGGGCTTTCTCTCCGTCTCCATCGCGCCGCACCCGTGGCAATTGCGACACTGCGTCTGGCCTTTTCCGAAAGGCGAACTGCCCGTGGCAAGCGACAAGTCGGCCCCGAGCCGCGCCTTCGCGAAGCTGCTCGAAGCGGAGCAACGGCTTGGGCTGCGCATCGCGGCGGACGAGACGTGCGTGGACCTCGGCGCGTGCCCGGGGAGCTGGACTTACGTGGCGGTGAACCGAGGCGCACGCGTCATCGCCGTGGACCGCTCGTCGCTGCGCGAGGACTTGATGGCGAATCCGCTGGTGAGCTTCCAGCAAGGCGACGCGTTCAAGTTCGTGCCGGAAGCTCCCGTGGACTGGCTGCTGTGCGATGTTATCGCCGCGCCGGAGCGGAGCATCGGGCTGGTGCTGGATTGGGTGCAGGAGCGGCGCTGCCGTCGGTTCATCGTGACCATCAAGTTCAAGGGCCAGGCCGACTACGCCAAGCTGGAGCCGCTGAAACACACCTTGCCGCCGTTGTGCAAAGAGTTTTTCCTTACGCGGCTTTGCGCCAATAAAAACGAAGCTTGTGTGATGGGAACGCTCCTTGATTCCCCGTCGCCACGACTCACCTAATGAAATACACCTACGAAGATATGGCCAAGATGATTGACCACTCCCTCCTGCATCCGACGATGACGGACCGGGAGCTGGAGGATGGCTGCGCACTCGCCGCGAAGTATCAGGTCGCGTCCGTCTGCATCAAACCCTACTACGTCAAGCGCGCCGCTGAGTTACTCGAGGGCACCGGCGTCCTCGTCGGCGCGGTCATCGGGTTTCCGCACGGTAACTCTGCGACCGAGTCGAAGCGCTATGAGACGTGGCTCGCCTGCCATGACGGCGCGGCGGAGATAGACATGGTCATCAACATCGGCAAGGCGCTTTCCGGCGACTGGGATTACGTGGCCAACGATATCCGCACGGTCTGCGAGGAAGCGCATCGTCACGGCGCGAAGGTGAAGGTGATTTTCGAGAACGACTATCTCACCAAAGGCGGCGCGGGCATGGATAGCGACGCCTTCAAAAAGATGCTCTGCACCATTTGCGAGCGCGCGGGCGCGGACTGGGTGAAGACCAGTTCCGGCTACGGCTTCGTGAAGCAGCCGGACGGCTCCTACAACTACAAGGGTGCCACCGAGCACGATCTTGCGCTCATGCGTGCCAGTGTCTCCCCCCACGTCCAGGTGAAGGCCGCTGGTGGCGTGCGCGACTTGGACGGCCTCATCAAGGTCCGCGACCTCGGCGGCTCCCGTTGCGGAGCCACAGCCACGGCGGCGATGCTCGCCGACTATCGTCGCCGCGAAGCGGCGGAGCAGGCGGGGCAAGGGACGAACCCCAAGACCGGAGCCATCGGCGCGGGCGGGTATTGAGCGGTGAACCTGATGGCTGCGAACAGCCCACTCGCATGAGCCCACCCGACCTTTTCCACCATTGCCCCAAGTGTGGGCAGCGCGCCGCGCCCCCGGGCAAGGCTCCTTTCCACTGCGCGGCCTGCGGCTTCCTCTTTTACTTCAACCCCGCCATCGCCGTGGGTGCCATCCTCCAAGCGCCCGATGGCCGCGTCCTCCTCGTCTGTCGCGCGAAGCAGCCCCATCAGGGCAAGCTCACCGTCCCCGGCGGCTTCGTGGACATCCGCGAGACCGCTGAGGACGCCCTGCGCCGTGAAATCCGCGAGGAAGTCGGCCTCCACGTCCACGCCCTCCACTACTTCTGCTCCCTCCCAAACGACTACCACTACCAGGGCGTCACCTATCAGGTGCTCGACTTCTTCTTTACCGGCCAGACTCCCACCCTCGACGCCCGACCCGACCCGAGCGAAGTCACTGAAGTCTGCTGGCTCCAGCCGACGGAGATTGAGCTGGGTGAAATCGCCTTTCCCTCCGTGCGACGGGCGCTGGAGAAGCTCATCGCTGGCGTCCGCCTCAAGTCCTGACCCAATCCCGTTGGCTCGTTCGCGCAGTAGGCCCGCAAAAACCCTCACCGCCGCACCCTTCCCAACGCGAAAAATGGTTGTTGCCGGGCGGTGCGCACTAGGGCCTGATGCCCGATGGTTGATGCCCGGCGTCTGGCTTGGATCAGCCCATTATGAAGAAAGCCCTCAGCCTTCTGGCGTTGCTTTGGTGGTTCGATCTGACCACCTCTCAGGCCATGCCACTGCGCCAATCCCTTGGCATGTTCGAGTCCGGGGCCACCTCATGGCAGCGCAGCCCTGCCGATTCCATGCGCGGCGGCAGCGGCGAGGTCAGCCGCTTCCAGATCATGCCCGCCGTCTGGCGGCGCTACACCAAGTCCCGCGACTACGAGAACCCCGAGGTTGCTTGGACTGTCACCCAACGCATTCTTGCCGACCGCACAGCCGATTTCCGTGCCGCCACGCGGCGCGAGCCAAACGGGCTGGAGCTTTACCTTCTCTGGAACAAACCCGGCCATTTCGAGGCCGTGGACTACCAGACCAGCCGCGTGAAGCCCGACTACCAACAGCGCGCCCAACGCTTCGCCAACCTCTTCGCACTCCGCTGACCGCCCGGGGCCTTCCGCCCTGCTCGTAATCCCAATCCTGATCCTGCTCCCCTGTGCGGTCAGGGGAAGTATTCAGTTTTCAGTTTTCAGACCGGGACGAGGTTCGACCGCTTTCTGAACACTGATCACTGAATACTTCCCCCTCTCCATCCCCTCCCAGCTTGTCACGCCTGCCGGCGCACTTTACCCTCATTCCATGCGCAAACATCTCCTCCTCGCCCTCCTCGCCCTCAGCATCCTCCCGGCCTTCGCGGCAGAGAAGGCTGACAAGAAGAAGGCTGCAACCACCCCCGCCAAGCCCGACGCGGACGGCTTTACCCCGCTCTTCAACGGCAAGACCCTCGCCGGCTTCGTGCAGGTCGGCGGGCACGCCAAGTTTCGCGTCGAGGACGCCCAAATCATCGGCCAGTCCGTCCCCAACACCGCCAACTCCTTCCTCTGCACCGACCGCCACTACACCAACTTCATACTCGAGGTCGAATTCAAGGTGGACCCCAGCCTCAACTCCGGCATCCAGATCCGCAGCCACTATTTCGACGAGCCGCGCAGCTACGAGTGGCAGGGCAAGGCGGTCAAGGTCGCCGCCGGACGCGTCCACGGATACCAGGTCGAGATTGACCCCTCCGCCCGCGCGTGGTCCGGCGGCATCTACGACGAGGGCCGCCGCGGCTGGCTCAACGACCTCAAGAACAACCCCGCCGCCGGCAAGGCCTTCAAGCAAGGCGACTGGAACACGTTCCGCGTCGAGTGCCAGGGCGACTCCATCAAGACATGGATCAACTCCGTCCCCGCCGCCGATCTGAAGGACGGCTACACTCCCTCCGGCCTGATCGCCCTCCAAGTCCACGGCGTCGGAGCCAAGGAGACCGCCATGGAGGTCCGCTGGCGCAACATCCGCATCAAAGAACTCCCCTGAGTTCCCCTGACTGGCAGTTCCGGGGAAAGAACTCACGGCCCGCCAAAGCCCCCAAATTCAGCCGTTGAACCCGAGGCGACTTTAGCGGTGCTCTGTGAGCGCCGATCGCGGCTACCCATCGGCTAGGGATGCGCCACCCGGCGGTCGCAGACCGCCGCTACAGGTTCATGTAGCGGGGCCGGAGCGCGTTGCGGCCGGTTGCGCTCCTACTTGCCGAAGGCCGCGTGCTTGGCGTCGCCGCCGGCTTGGAGGAAGGCGAGGAGGTCGAGGATTTGTTCCTTGTTCAGCAGGTTCAGCAAACCGGGCGGCATGATGGAACTGCTCGACGAGCGGCTCTTTATGTCCTTCTTCGGGAACTTCTTCACCATCGACTCGCCGGGGCCGGTCTGGACGGTAAGCGTGTCGGCCTCGGCCTTGATCAGGAAGCCAGTGAAGGGGTCGTCGTTGCCGAGGGTGAACTCGACCGGGCGGTAGCGTGGCTCGAGGTTCTTGGATGGCTCCAGGATTTCTCCGAGCACGGCCTTCGCGTCGCCCTTGTATTTGGCGGAAACCCCGGTCAGCTCAGGGCCCCAGAGCACGCCGTCCGCACCGATCTTGTGGCAGGCGATGCAACCGACGGTGGTGAAGAGGGCCTTGCCCTTGGCGAAGTCGCGGCCCTTGGCGAGCTTGAGCAGTTCGGGTTCGAGATCGGCAAGTTTCCACTCGGTGATGACGGGGGCGGCGGGTTCGGTGTGGCCTTCCGCGAGATAGGCGTCGAGGTCGGGGACGACCATGAGGATTCCGCGCATGCGCTGCCAGTGGCCGGGGTAGGTGCAGAGGAAGGGATAGTCGCCCGGCTCCTTCGGCGCGTCGAAGCGCAGGCGGAAGGTGTCGTTCGGGTTCAACATCTTGGTGGCCTGGAGCACCTTCGGCGACGCGGGGACGTAGAGGCGGCCCTGGCTGTCGGGCTGAGGCAGCATCTTCTCGGCGGCGAGGCCGATCTCGTCCGCCGCGCCGACTTGTATGAGAACCCAGTTGTGCTGCATGGCGTCGGAGTTTTGGAAGACTAGCTCCACCGGCTTGCCCGCCTCGGCGACGAGCTGGATTTTGTCGAAGAACATCTGCTCGTGCAGCGTGCCGAGGCGCAGGACGTTCACGCCGAGACCGGAGAAGGATTTGCGGACGGGCAGCGCGGCGTCCTTGGGCAGCTTTGCGGCGAGCTGGAAGCCGAGCTGTTGGATGTCGAGGAAGTCGTTCTCGGTGCGCTGGGGTGCGGGAACGTTCTTGGCCTGTTCGAGCAGCGCGGCGGCGAGTGGCCTCACTGCGGCATCGGGCCATGAGTCGCGTGGCAAGGCCAGCAGAGCCCGCGCGGCGGTGGGGACTTCTGTGCCGCTGGCGATGACTTTCGCGATGGCGGCGAAGGCAAAGGCTTCGCTGCCGGGAATTTTCACGGCGGCGGAGATGGCGGCCTTGCGCGTGGCGGCATCGGTGCCGGGAGCAAGCAATGACAGC
Organism: Verrucomicrobiales bacterium; assembly: GCA_005791875.1. Lineage (GTDB taxonomy): Bacteria > Verrucomicrobiota > Verrucomicrobiia > Limisphaerales > SXTU01 > SXTU01. Next base: position 3,488 of record SXTU01000156.1, on the reverse strand, counting down.
ACCTTGCTGGCAAATGCAGCGCGCTTCGAGCCGTCCGGCGCGAGCGGCAGCCCGGCGGCCAAGTGGGCGAGCGCACCCTCCCTGCCCTGCGCGAACGCCCAAAGCGCGTCGGCGGACTGGATGCCGATGAGCGCGGCGAAGGCGGCTTGTCGCGCGGCATCGGGGCCTTCGCCTCCCGCGAGCGCTTCGAGTGCGGCCTGGCTTTTCTTCAAGTCCTCCGGCTTTTGCGTGACGAGCAGCTTGGAGAGTTCGGCCACGACAGGTGCGCTGGCGGTGGCGCGCTTGATGCCGGCGAGCAGCTCGCCTGGCACGTCGGACTTGTTCAGCTTGGCGAGCGCGTCGGCGGCTTCGCTGCGTAACTTCACGGCGATTCCGGGCCGGGCCATGATGGCTTCCCAGAGCGGGATGAACTTCGGATGCGTCGTCTCGCGGTCGGCGAGCAGAAGCTGGTCGTTGGAGAGGCGGCCAAGCTGGTATTTGACGATGACCGGACTTTTTTCGAGGAACAGGACCGGCTTCTCGACCGAGGTGGCGGCGGGCGTCTCGTCGGCGCACAGGACGTCAGCGGCATTTGCCCGGAGATCGACCAGACTCACGGATGCCAGGGCAAGAACTTGAAACGCAATTCTCAGCTTCATAAACGGGCGGGACGATAGGCCGGACAATTCGGAGACGCCAATGCAGAAACACCAATGCAGCAAAAGACCTGCTAGACACTCTGGCTCACGCAAAGGCCGCGAAGGGCGCAAAGGGAGGAGAAGCGACGAGCAAGCCGCCGACTGGCTGGCCCGGTTTTCCTTTGCGCCCATCGCGTCCTTTGCGTGAGACAGGTTCCAGCGCCGCGTGGAAGGCGCACTCGCGGTTTGACACGACCCGCCGGCCACCACGCGCTTGCGCGCGTTATCAACCCACGCGCATGAATTCCCTTCTCCCGCGGTTGCGCCGGCTGCTGGCGGCTTTGTTCGGGGCGGGCCTCCTATGGTTCGCTGCGACGGACTGGCTGCTGACCAAGCCGTTCCCCGTTGGCGCGTTCGTCAAGGACACCCTGTTCCTCGCCGCCGCCGCTGGAGTTTATATCCTGCTCCGCCGCGACGTGCAGAAGCGCGAGCAGACGCACGCCAAGAACCACGAGGTCCGCCAGACCTTCGAGACCCTCATCTTCGAGCCGTTTTTCACGACGAAGGAGCCGGGGCAGTCCGTCGGCCTCGGCCTCGCGACGGCGTTGGGCGTGGTGCAGAGCCACGGCGGGTTCATCCTCGTGGAGACGGAGGAGGACAAGGGCCGGAGTTCCAGGTCTATCTGCCCGCCGCGAGCGCGCAGACCAGTGAGAAGCCGCCGCAAGCCGAGCTGCCGCGCGGCAACGGCGAGATGCTGATGCTCGCCGACGACGAGCAGGGCGTGCTGGATGTCACCGCTGAAATCCTCGAGTGGCACGGCTACAAGGTGATCACTGCGCGCGATGGGGCGCAGGCCTTGAGCCTCTTCGAGCAGCACGCGGACGACATCAAGGTCGTCATCACGGACATCCTGATGCCGTTCATGGACGACGTGGAGCTGTGCCGCGAGCTGCGCAAGCGCAACGCCACGCTGCCAATCATCGTCCCGTCCGGGATGGGGCATGAGAGGTTCGTGACCGACCTGCGCGAGCTGCGCGTGCCGGTGTTCCTGAAGAAGCTCTTCGCCGCCGAGGACTTGCTGCGCAGCCTGCACGCGGCATTGCCCCCGGAGGAAAGCGCGGCGGTTGGTTGATGGGACCTTGTTGAGAAACAGGAGCCGATGATCTGGAGCTTCATCCCATTTCTTTTTCAATTCCCCCGCGCCAGCCGCCGTCTGTCTTTCACTACAAATCAAATGCAACGCACACTTCAATTTGAACTCCGCCGCCTCGTGGTGGCCTCCGCCGTCCTGCTCGCCGCCCTCACGGCGCCCGCCCAGCTTCCGCAGCCCAAGCTTTTCTCCGTCTTCCCGCCCGGGGCAAAGACCGGCTCCACCGTGGATGCGGCCGTGACCGGCACGGAGCTTGACGAGATTCAACTCCGCTTCACGCATCCCGGCATCACGGCCAAGGCGCTTGCGGCAGCGAATCAATTCGCCATCACCGTCGCGTCCGACGTGCCGCCGGGCGCTTACGAGGCGCGCGTGCTGGGCCGCTTCGGCTTGTCGAACCCGCGCACGTTCGTCGTCGGCACGCTCGCGGAAGTCCTGGAGAAGAGCGGGAACGGCTCGCCGGAGACCGCGCAGGAAGTCGCCTTGGAATCCGTCGTGAACGGCCGCACCGACAGCCAGGCTTCGGACTTCTACAAGTTCACCGTGAAGAAGGGCCAGCGCATCCTCGTGACCTGCGCGGCGCGCGAACTCGACTCACGCACAGCGGACGCGCTGCTGCTGCTCGCGCCCGACGGACGCGAGCTGGAGCGCGCGCGCCAGGGCGGCTTGCTCGACCACACGGCGGCGGCGGACGGGACGCTCCTCGTGAAGGTCCATGACTTCGTCTATCGCGGTGGCGACCAATATTTCTACCGGCTCACGGTCACGACCGGGCCCCAGATTGACTTCGTTTTCCCGCCAGCGGCGGAACAGGGGCGGACGGCGAAGGTCACTGTCTTCGGTCGCAACCTGCCGGGAGGTTCACCCTCGAAGTTCGCCATGGGTGGCAAAGTCCTCGACCAGCTCATCGTGGACCTCGCCGCGCCGGGCGACCCCGCGGCCCGGCAGCGCCTCGCCACGACCCTCTCGCTCGGCAGCCTGAGCGCGGGCCTCGACGGCTTCGAGTATCGCGTGAAGGGCGCGGGTGGTCTGCTCTCGAACCCTGCCCTGCTCACCTTCTCACACGGACCGGTCACCACCGAGGCCGAGCCGAACAATTCGCCGGACAAGGCGCAGAAGGTTTCCCTGCCCGCGAGCCTCGCCGGACAGTTCGCCACGCCGAACGACCGCGACTGGTTCGCGTTCGATGGGAAGAAGGGCGACGCGTTCTGGCTGGAGGTCACGTCGCACCGGCTGGGTTTGCCGACGGCGCCGCACGTGGTTTTGCAGAAGGCCGTGAAGAATGAGAAGGGCGAGGAGACGTTCACGGACGTGCAGGATTTCGCCGAGTCCGTCGTGAACCAGGGCGGGCCGGAGTTCAACACCGCGCACCGCGACCCCGTCGGGCGCTTCGATGTGAAGGAGGATGCCTCATACCGCCTCGGCATCCGCGACCTCTTCGGCCGCACCGTCGCCAGCCCGCGCCATGTCTATCTGCTCACGCTGCGCAAGGAGTCGCCGGACTTTCGCCTCGTCGCCGTGCCGGACTCTTCACCGACGAAGAAGGCTCCAGCCGATGTGTATACCAGCGCGTCGTCGCTGTGGCGCGGCGAGGCATTGCCCATCAAGCTGCTGATCTTCCGCCGCGACGGCTTCAAGGAGGACATCAATGTGACCGTGTCCGGCCTGCCCGCCGGCGTGACCGCTCCACCCGTGCGCATACCAGCCGCGTCGAATTCCAT
>SXTU01000155.1 GCA_005791875.1 Verrucomicrobiales bacterium | reverse complement strand
GCAGGCACGTATCCGCTGCCCGAGGCGCAGGTGGACCGCTTCATGTTGAAGCTCAAGATCGGCTACCCGACGCGCGAGGAGGAGCGGCTGATCCTCGACCTGATGGCCCGCACCAGCGGCCTGCCGAGCGCGCAGCCCGTTGTCGAGGCCAAGACCATCCTCGCCGCGCGCCAGGTCATCAACGACATCTACGTGGACGACAAGGTGAAGGACTACATCGTGGACCTCGTGTGCGCCACGCGAGACCCGGCCAAATACAAGATCAACGTGAAGGACTTCATCCAGCTCGGCGCCTCGCCGCGTGCGACCATCTCGCTCACGCTCGCCGCGAAGGCCTTCGCCTTCCTGAAAGGCCGGGGCTACGTGACCCCGCAGGACGTGAAGAGCATCGGCATGGACGTGCTGCGCCACCGCGTCGCCATCACCTACGAGGCCGAGGCCGAGGACCAGACCAGCGAGATCGTGATCCAGAAGATTTTTGATGAGCTGCCGGTGCCGTGAAAGCAAAAGCAGGCCAGTCGGCGAACCATGCAAAACGAACTCGACATCCTCCGCGATGTTTCCTCCCGGCTGGAGGGTCCGGGCATCAGCTATATGCTCACCGGTTCGATGGCGATGAACTACTACGCCCAGCCACGTATGACGCGGGCCATTGACGTAGTGGTTGAGCTGGGTCCGGCGGATGCGGCACGCGTCGTCCAGTTGTTCAGTCCCGATTACTACGTCTCGCGCGAAGCCGTGGATCAGTCCATTTCGCGCCAATCGCTGTTCAACCTGATCCACCACGAAAGCGTCATCAAGGTGGACTGCATCGTGCGCAAGCAGAGCGAGCATCGGCTCGCGGAATTCAACCGTCGCCAGAGGATCACGATCGAGGACTTCGAGACGTGGATTGTAAGCAAGGAGGACTTGATCCTTTCGAAGCTGTTTTGGGGGAAGGATTCGCGTTCCGAACTTCAATTGCGCGACGTGAAGAACCTTGTTTCCACCGGCTGCGACCACGCTTGCATCCAGCAGTGGACGGAGGAACTGGGCGTGACTAGCCTTTGGCACGAAGTGACCCATGAATGACACACCGCCTGAGATTGCAGAGCTGGTCCGGCAAAAGCTGATGGCCAAGACCGGTGCGGAACGGTTCGCGATGGGCGTGCGAATGTTTGACGCAGCCCGCGCCATCGTGCTGGCTTCCCGGCCCGCGGACTTGACTCAGCAGGAGCAAAAACGGTGGCTCTATGAACGACTTTATGGCCTGCCAGCGCCGTTTTGATTTCCGTGAGGCCGAGGACAAGACCAGCGAGATGGTGATTCAGAAAACTTTGATGAGCTGCCGGTGCCGTGAAGCAATTCCGGATGAGGAATTCCGAATGACGAACCATCCGCTGGGTCGCGAAGCTCCAGCATTCTCCATTCCCCATTCGCCATTCCGATGATCCCCCGCGAGCTGCTCAAGAAGATCCGCCAGATCGAAATCCGCACGAACCGCCTCGTGTCCGAGTCCGTGTCCGGGGCGTATCACAGCGTCTTCAAGGGGCAGGGCATGAACTTCGACGAGGTGCGCGAGTATCAGCCCGGCGACGACGTGCGTGCGATTGACTGGAACGTCACGGCGCGCATGAACCACCCGTTCATCAAGAAGTTCGTCGAGGAGCGGGAGCTGACGGTGATGCTCGTCGTGGACCTCAGCGGCTCTGGCCTGTTCGGCTCCGGCGAGCAGTCCAAGCGCGAGCTGGCCGCCGAGATCGCCTCTGTCCTCGCGTTCTCCGCCATCCGCAACAACGACAAGGTGGGCCTCGTCCTCTTCAGCGACGAGGTCGAGAAATTCATCCCGCCGCGCAAGGGCCGCCGCCATGTGCTGCGCGTCATCCGCGAAATCCTCTTCTTCGAGCCGAAGCGCCACGGCACGGACCTGCCGGGCGCGCTGCACTTCGCCAGCCGGATGCTGCCGCACAAGTCCGTGGTCGTCGTGCTGTCGGACTTCCTAGAAGCCCGCGTCCCCACGCGCTTCGGCTCGCATGCGCCCACGCAGCCGATGGCTTACGGCGAGCCGCTCGCGCCCGCGACCCAAGTTGCCCTCCGCCAGGCGCACCGCCGTCACGACCTCGTGGCCGTGCAAATCACCGACCGCTACGAACTCGAACTCCCCGCGTTGGGCCGGCTGGTGCTCAAGGACGCCGAGACGGGTGAAGTGGTCGAGATTCAAACCGGCAACGCGCGCCAGCGCGCCGCGTTCGCCGAGCAGCAGATGCTTTTCCAAGGCGCGCTCCGCAAGGCGTTCCGCACGATGGGCATTGACTCGATTCAACTGCGAACCGACCAGCCTTACTCGGCTGCGCTGGGAAAATTTTTCGACACAAGAGAGCAGCGGAGGAGAAGGGGATGAGGTCGGAAGTATTCAGTAACCAGTGTTCAGTGTTCAGACTTCACCGATCTGGAACCGGAGCCGATTGGCTACTGAACACTGAACACTGAATACTTTCCCCTCCATGCCCCCGCTCATCCTCGCCTCCGCCTCCCCGCGCCGGGCGGAGCTGCTGCGCGGGTTGGGCATGGACTTCACGGTCATCACTTGCCCGACCGAGGAGGCGCATCACGAGGACTTCACTGCGCGCGAGCTGTGCCTCTTCAACGCCTATCGCAAGGCCCGCGCGGTCGCGAAGCTCCATCCGCAGGCGCTCGTGCTCGGGGCGGACACGCTCGTTTATCTGGGCACGACGCTCTACGCCAAGCCGACGGACATGGCCGACGCGCGACGAATGCTGCGCGAGTTGTCTGGCCACACGCACCAAGTCGTCACCGGTGTCTGCCTGCTGCACTTGGCGAAACATCGTTGCCGACTCTTCGCCGAGACAACGGACGTGACTTTCAAGGCGCTGACGGATGCGCAAATCGCCGCCTACCTCGCCGCCATCCGGCCGCTCGACAAGGCCGGTGCCTACGCGATTCAAGACCGGGGTGACGACATCGTGGAGCGCATCAACGGCTCGTTCAGCAACGTCGTCGGCCTGCCGGTGGAGCGGGTGAAGCATGAACTGGCAAGGTGGGGCCGGACGTCCTCGCCTGTCGTGGAACCAACGCGTCCCACCCGCTGGAAGATTCTCACCGCCTCCGATTCGGCTTGGATTCGTCCGCCGCGCGATAAATAGCGCCTAGCTTAATCAATTTCCCTGCCCGCGCTTGCCTTCACTTGGTCGGCTCCTACACTCCGCGCGCCGATGCTGAACCTGGACACGCTGAACCCCGAGCAACGCGACGCCGTCGAGACGGTGCGCGGGCCAGTGCTCATCCTCGCGGGCGCGGGCACGGGCAAGACGCGCGTCATCACCTTTCGCATCGCGCACATGGTCCAGCGCGGCATCGCGCCGGAGAACATCCTGGCCGTCACCTTCACCAACAAGGCCGCACGCGAGATGCTCGAGCGGGTGAACGCGCTCCTTCCTAAATCACGCATCACGCAGCACGCAGCACGCGCGGACGGTGAAGCAAAACCCTCCCGTCCCACCGTTTCCACCTTCCACTCCCTCTGCGTCCGCATCCTGCGCCAGCACATCGAGCTGCTGGGCTACAAGAAGAACTTCGTCATCTACGACGAGTCCGAGCAGCTCGGCGCGATTAAGAAGATTCTCGCCAATGTTTCCGCGAAGGGTGAGCAGACCGACCCGCGCGCGGTGCTCACGCTGTTGAGCAAGTTCAAGAACGGCGGCGCGGCAGCCGAGGCGGCGTTCAAAGACCCCAACGTCTCGGCGCTCGCCGAGCACGTCCGCAAGAAATACGAGTCCGCGCTCAAGGCCTGCAACGCGGTGGACTTCGACGACCTCATCCTGCTCACGCTCCGCCTCTTCACCGAGCATCCGGACGCGCTCGAAGCCTGCCGCGCACGCTTCCGTTACGTGATGGTGGACGAGTATCAGGACACCAACGCCGCGCAGTTCCAGCTCGTCCACGCGCTCACGCTCAAGCACCGCAACCTCTGCGTCGTGGGCGACGACGACCAGTCCATCTACGGCTGGCGCGGCGCGGAAGTCGCGAACCTGCTCGACCTCGAACAGCATTACCCCGAGGTGAAGGTCGTGAAGCTGGAGCAGAACTACCGCTCGACGAACACGATTCTCCAGGCCGCCAACGCGGTCATCAAGAACAACACCCGGCGGCGCGGGAAGAACCTGTGGTCCCAGAACGGGCAGGGCACGAAGATCCAGCTCCACGCGTTCGACACCGACGACACCGAGGCGCGCACGGTGGCGGAGACCATCGAGTTCAAGCGCATGACGCAACGCGTGCCGTGGGGTGACCAGGCGATTCTCTTTCGCACAAACCTCCAGTCGCGGCCCATCGAGATGGAGCTGCGCAAGGCGGGCATCCGCTACCACCTCATCGGCGGGCAGAGCTTCTTCGACCGACGCGAGGTGCGGGATTTTCTCGCCTACGTGAAGACGTTCCTGAACCCGCACGACGACGTGAGCCTGCTGCGCATCGCGAACGTTCCGGCGCGCGGCCTGAGCGACGTGACGATGGAGCGCTTGCTCGGTGCGAGTCAGGAGCGGCACTGCTCGGTCTTCACCGCGATGCGGCACACGGATGTGCAAGCCAGCTTCCAAGCCCGCAGCCGCGAGGCGATTCAGGAGTTCATCGGCTTCGTGGAGGAGACCCGCGCAAAGCTCGCCGATGAAGCGTTCGCCACGAAGCCCGACGCACTTCAGCAGTGGTCGGAGAAGTTTCTCAACGACACTGGTTACTGGGGTGAGCTTCGCCGCAGCGAGAAGAATCAGGAGAATGCCGAGAACCGCATCCGCAGCCTGCGCGACTTGATTGCCACGATGGACCGCGAGGGCGTCGGCAAAGCGATGTCCGACCGGCTCGACGCGTTTCTGGAGCACATCACCCTCGACTCTGAGCGCGAGGACGAGAAGGAAGCCGGCGACGCCGTGACCCTCATCACGATGCACTCCTGCAAGGGCCTCGAGTATCCGCACGTGTATGTCGTGGGCCTGGAGGACGGCCTGTTGCCGCACTCGCGGTCGAAGGTCGAGGGGACGATGGACGAGGAGCGGCGGCTCTTCTACGTGGCCATCACGCGCGCGAAGCGGGAGCTGATGATTTCGCACTGCGGCGGGCGGAAGAAGTATGGGCAAGTCATGCCGTGCCACCCATCGCCGTTCTTGAAGGAGCTGCCTAAGGAACTCATCGAGGACGCGGACGAGAAGGGCAAACAGCCCGTCACCCAAGCCAGCGCGAAGGACATGTTCGCCGCGATGCGCGCGGCGTTGCAGTGAGCGCGGTCGATTGTTCAGATCGAGACCGAACTCGTTCTGTTCTCCTCACCGGTCCCCGCGTGGGTCGAAGGCGTCGCGCAAACCATCCCCAAAGAAGTTCAGCGCCAGCAGCGTGCTCACGAGCACCGAGCACGGGAAGACCAGCAGCCACCAGTAGATGCGTATCGGGTTGATTTGCGCCGCGCCGTCCGCGATGAGCGAGCCGAGGCTGGCTTGCGGCGGCTGGATGCCGAGGCCGAGGTAACTCAGGAACGACTCGTAGAGGATGATGGCCGGCACCAGCAGCATCAGATACACGATGATGATGCCGGTGATGTTCGGCAGGATGTGGCGGAAGAGGATTTGTGTGTGCGTCGCACCCAGCGCGCGGCTGGCGTCCACAAACTGCCGCGTGCGCAGCGACAGCACCTGCCCGCGCACGATGCGCGCCATCGTGAGCCACGACACCGCGCCGAGCCCGACGAACAGCCCGACGAACTTCGCCGTGTCGCGCATGGTCACCGTGAGCTTCCCGGCGGACTGCAACTTGTCCAGCGCACCGTGCAGCGTGGTGATGAGCACGATGACGAAGATGATGCTAGGCAGCGAATAGAGCACGTCCACCACACGCATCAGCCATGCGTCCCAGCGCCCGCCCAAGTAACCCGCCGCCGCACCCCACAACACGCCGATGACGAGGCTCACGCACGCGCCCACCGCCCCGACCAGCAGCGACACCCGCGCCCCGTAAATCACCCGGCTGAAGATGTCCCGACCGTGGATGTCCGTGCCGAACCAGTGCTTGCCGCTCGGCGGCGCGAAGAGTTCGGGGGAGTGCTCGTTCGGCGCGTGCAAGCCGGTGGAGAGAAAACCCGGCATCGCCTTCGCCACCGTAGTCGACGATAGCGCCGGCCAGAGTAGAATCACGCCGAGCAGCGTCACGAGCAGCACACCGCACGCGGAGGCGAACTTGTTCTTCCGAAACCGTCGCCACGCCCGCTGATTCGGACTCAACGACTCGCTGGCCGCTGCCTCCTCAGTCATACTTCACCCTCCGGTCGAGATAGCTGTAGCCCACGTCCACGAGCAGGTTCAGCACGAGCAGCAGCGTCGCGTAGAGCAGCACGAGGCCGATGACCATCGGATAGTCGCGGTTGAGCGAGCTGTTCACCATGAACACGCCGACGCCGGGAATCTGAAACAGGTTTTCCACGATGAACGACCCCGTGAGCAAGTCCGCCAGCAGCGGCCCGGAGTAGGACACCACTGGCAGGATGGCGATGCGCAACGCGTGCTTGAGCAAGACCGTCGTGTCGTCGAGACCCTTCGCGCGCGCGGTGACGATGTATTGCTCGTGCAGCGTCGTGAGCATCCCCTCGCGCATCAGTCGCGCGACGCGGCCGGAGAAGTAGAGTCCGAGCGTGAGCGTCGGCAGGATGACGTGCGCGGGGGAAGTCCACAGCGCCACCGGCAGCAAGCGCCATTGAATCGCCAGCCCCATGACGAGCAATGGCCCGACCACCAGCGCAGGCACGCACACCGCGAGTATCGCGAGGAAACTTCCGGTGTAATCGCCCCACTGCCCCCGCCTCGCCGCCGACCAGAAGCCCAGCGGAATCCCGATGCCCAGGGACAGCGCAAACGCCATCCCGCCCAGCGCCACCGACACCGGCAAGCCCTGCGCGATGATGTCCGTGACCGTGTGGTTGCGATATTTAAAGGACGGTCCGAAGTCGCCTTGAAGCACGCCGCCGATGTAGCGGAGGTATTGCTGCCAGACCGGTTCGTCGAGGTGATACTTGGCCTCGATGGCGCGCTTGATTTCCGCCGTGGCCGGCGCGCGTTCCTTGTCGAACGGCCCGCCGGGAGCGAGCTTCAACAGCGCAAACGCCAGCACGCTGATGAGCAGCAGCAGGGGAAAGAGGAAGGCGGCGCGTTTGAGGAAGTAGGACACGGTGGAACGAGTATTCAGTAATCAGTGTTCAGTCGCCACCAGTGCTGCGGCGGTGCCACTGAATACTGAACACTGATTACTTCTGCTTTTGGATGGTGTGGATCGGATGTTCATCGAGCAGGTTCGCGTGGATGCCCTCAATCTTCTTCGGGTCGTAGAAGTTCACGCCGGCGTAGAACCAGAGCGGGACGATGGGCAGGTCGTCGCGGATGAGGAGCGTCTCGGCCTGGCGGAGGAGCGCGGCGCGCTTCTTCGGGTCGGTCTGGAGGTTGGCGGTGCGAATGAGGTTGTCGTAGGCCGGGTTTGACCAGCCGGTGCGGTTGTTGCCGTTGCCGGCCATGAACATGTCGAGGAACGTGTTCGGGTCGTTGTAGTCGCCAATCCAACTGCTGCGCGAGAGGTCGTAGTCCAGCGCGCTCTGAGCACTGTAATAAACCTTCGGCTCCATCGCACGCAGTTCCATCTTCACGCCGAGTTCCTTGCGCCAAATCTCCTGCAACTCCACGCCCACCTGCTCGTCGAGCTTGTCGGTCTTGAAGAGGTAATGGAACGGCGGGAAGTCCTTGCCACCGGGGAAACCAGCCTCGGCGAGAAGCTTGCGCGCTTGCTCAGGGTCGTAGCCCCAGCCGTCGGGTGGCTCATAGACGCCCATGCCTTTCGGCGTGAAGTGCGAGGTCGGCGTCTCGCCGCTGCGGGTGATTTTGTTAACGAGTTTCTGCCGGTCCACGGCCAGCGCGAAGGCCTTCCGCACGCGCACGTCGGTGAACGGCTTGCGCTTCACGTTGAAGCGGAAGAAGTAGGTGCCGAGGTAGTCGAACTTGTGGCAATCGGGGCGCTTGCCCAGCACGTCCATGAGTTCGTTCGGCACAAGGTTCTTATCCCAAATCACGTCCGCCGCACCGGTCTCGTAGAGGTTGAGCGCGGTGGTGGAGGACTTGATGGGGAGGAAGTCCACGAGTTCGCTGCGGATGTTCGCGGCGTCCCAGTGGCGCGCGTTGCGGCGGAGGCGGACGCGGTCGTTGAGCCGCCAGAATTCCAGCGTATAAGTGCCGCTGGTCGGAACCGGCTGCTGGAGGAGCCAGCGGTCGCCGTGCTTCTCAATCCAGAAACGCGGCACGACCGCGAGCGTCGGGAACGCGCAGAGGTCGAGGAAGAAGGCCGTCGGGCCGATGAGCTCAACACGCAGTGTGTGCGGGTCGAGCGCGCGCACGGCGATGTCCTCGGGCGTGAAGGGCTTGCCGGTCGCGGCGTTGGTCTTGCCGGTCGAGTAATCCTCCGCGCCCTTGATGAAGAAAAGCTGGCTGGCGTATTCCGCGCCGGTCATGGGATCGAGCGCGCGCCGCCAGGACCAGACGACATCTTCCGCCGTGATGGGCTGGCCGGTGGACCAGACGGCGTTCGTGCGCAGGTGGAAAGTGTAGATGCTTCCGTCCGGCGACATGTCCCAGCGGTGTGCGATGGCCGGTTCGGCGGTGGCGTTCTTGCCTTCGAGACGCGTGAGTCCCTCGAAGAGCGCCTTCACGATGCGCATCTCCGTCTGCGTGGAGATGATGGCGGGGTCGAGGGAGTCAGGCTCCGCGCCGTTGACGAGGACGAGGTCGGCGGGCGGGTCGGAGCGGGTGCAGCCCAAGAGGAGAAGGCAAAAGGCAAAAGGCAAAAGGCAAAAGGCGCGGAGCGCGAAGCTCCTGCTCTTTCCGCCGCCGCTCAGAGGAGCAGGAGGGGAAAAGCAAAACGCCCGGAGTAGCTGGCTCAGGGCGTTTGGCTTGGTCGGCATGAGGCCGAAGTTATTTTTTCACGGGCGGCGTTGTCGAGGGCGGAGTCGCAACCGGGACGACGGCCTTGGGGGCAGCGGTGTTTGTCGCGGTGAGCAGCGCGGGGGCAGTGGCCGGAGCCGCCTTGACAGCAGGCGGGTTGGTCGCGCCGGGCGCGTCCGGAAGAATCGACTTCGGCGGCAGAGCCACCGGAGGAGCCGTGAGCGTTACCGGTGCGGTCGGCTTCGATGGCGGCAGCACGGAACCCGTGCCGGCCTTCTTCAGCTCCTCGCGCACGCCGCTGGTGCCGCGCCGCGCCGCGCCGCCCATGATGTAGAGCACGAGGCACAGGCCGAGGAAGATGGCTGCGGCATATTTGGTCATCTGCGTGAGCGCGTTGCCGGTGCCCGCGCCGAACAGCGCGTCGGTCGCGCCGCCGCCGAAGGCCTGGCCGACGCCGGCATCCTTCTTGGGCAACTGCACGAGGATGAGGAGGATGAGGAACAGGCTGTCCAGCACGAGGACAGCGGTCAAAAGTCCGGCAACGAAACTCATAGTCTTGTCTTTCAGGAAACCGCGATTCAACTAACCACTAACCTGCACTGACTGGCACTAATGAAACAAGCACGGCGCACCTATTAGTGCGGGCCAGTGGTTCACTTGTTCTCTCAAATCGAATTCTTAACAATGTCCGCAAAGTCGCGCGCGGCCAGCGAGGCGCCGCCTACGAGCGCTCCGTCCACGTCGGGCTGGCTCATCAGCTCGCGCGCGTTGCCGGGCTTCACGCTGCCGCCGTATTGGATGCGGACGTGCCGGGCCGTGGCCTCGTCGAACATCTGGGCGAGCACGCCACGGATGAACGCGTGAACGTCCTGCGCCTGCTGCGTGGTCGCCGTCTTGCCGGTGCCGATGGCCCAGACGGGCTCGTAGGCGATGATCACTTCTTCCATCTGCGCCTTGGTCAGGCCAGCGAGGCTGCCGCGCACCTGCGTCTCGACGACCTGCTCGGTTTTGCCGGACTCGCGGTCCTCAAGTTTCTCGCCGACGCAAACGATGGGCTTGAGCGACGCGGCGAGCGCAGCGGCAGCCTTCTTCGCGATGAGCGGGTCGCCTTCGAGCTGAAACTGCCGGCGCTCGGAATGGCCGAGGATGACGTAGCGAACGAGGAACTCCTTGAGCATCCCGGCGCAAATCTCGCCCGTGTGCGCGCCGAAGTTGTTCTCGCTCATGTTCTGCGCACCGAGGCGGAGGTTCGTGCCCTCGATGGCTTTCGACACGGATTCCAGCGCTGTGAACGGCGGGCAGATCACGATGTCCACTTCCTTCACGCTCGCGAGGTCGCGCTTGAGGCCGTCCACGAGGGCCAGCCCCTCGGCGACGGTCTTGTTCATCTTCCAGTTGCCGGCGATGATGAGTTTGCGTTCTTTGTCCACGAGAGAAGTTGAGAGTTGGGAGTTGAGAGGAGGACTACTTGTTCGTCAGCACCGCCACACCTGGCAGCTCCTTGCCTTCGAGGAACTCCAGGCTCGCGCCGCCACCGGTGCTCATGAAGGTCACCTTGTCACCGAGACCGGCCTGGTTCAGCGCCTTCACGCTGTCGCCTCCGCCGATGATGGTCTTCGCGCCGTTCTGCTGCGTGGCTTCCACCACGGCGCGGGCGACGACGTTGGTGCCCTCGGCAAACCGCTTGTCCTCGAACATCCCCATCGGGCCGTTCCACAGCACGGTCTTGGCGCTGCGCACGATGGCGGCATAACGCGCCGCCGTGGCCGGTCCGATGTCGAAACCCTCGTCGGCGTCCGCGATGTCCGCGTCCGCGTTCACGCGCGGGTTGGTGAACTCGAAGACGGCACGGCCCTTCTTGTTGACCTTGCCGGTGTCCACGGGCGTCGCGACGACGTTGTCCGTCGGGAGG
>SXTU01000154.1 GCA_005791875.1 Verrucomicrobiales bacterium | reverse complement strand
GCCGATGCCGCCGACGAGGAGGCTGATCGCGGAGATGATGCCCCCGCTCATCCGTGCGTTCTTGATGGCGCTGGTGATGCCCTCGGACATGTTCTCCTGCGTGCGGAAGGAGAAATCTTCAATGCCCTTGTGCGTGTGGAGCATCACGTTCTTCGCCTGCTGCAGCGCCTCGTCCATCTTGTCAATGTCGGCAATCTTGATGGAGAGCGTCGAGAGACGCGGGTCAGGGACGAACTCCGCCGTGCTGCCGGACGTGCTGCTGGCGCTGGAACCACTGCTGCGGCTGTAGCTGCCGGAGCCGGCCCCCGAGACGCCCGTGGCCGCGCGGAAACGCAGCCACATCGTGTTCAGCGGGATGTAGATGGTGTTGTTCTTGAAGTCGAAGATGTAGCCGCCGCTGCGGCTGCTGCTCTTGCTGCTGCCAAAGCCCTTGCTGCGATCCGGCCCGCTCTTCGGCTCCTGCGGCTTGTCCTTCTGCAGCTCGCGCAGCTTCTTGTCCTGCTCACTCTCGTAGTGCTCGAACATCCCGATGATCTTGAAGCGCTGGCTGTTGATGTTGACGAACTCGCCGATGGGAATAATCTCCCGCCCGATCTGCTCCGGCGAACCGAACAGCGCGTTGCGCACCGCCGTTCCGATGACGCACACGTTGCGCGCGTTCTCGTCGTCAATTTCGTTGAACATCCGTCCGTGGGCGACGACGTGCTGGTTCAACTCGACCGCATTGGGCCAGGTGCCGATGAAGTTATACGGGCTGATGCTCTTGCTGCCGCGCGTCATGGTGATGCTGCGCGTGCGCATCTCCGGCACGACCATCGTGATCAGCGGCGCACTCTGCAGGAGCGCGTGAACGTCTCCCATCGTGGTGCCCACCGCCTGATCGGCCATGTGCTGCTGCCACACGGGAATGTCCTGCTCCTCGACGCGCACTTTCTCCAAGCCCCCAATGGCGATGAGCGCCTCCTTCATGCCGTTCTCCATGCCTTTCACGAGCGCCGACATGGCCACGAGGCTCGACACGCCGAGGATGATGCCCAGCATCGTCAGGAGGGAGCGGAACTTGTTCGCCCAAATCTCCTTCAAGCCGACAGCGATGGCGTTGAAGAAGTTCATGGCGACGGGAGGAATGACCCATTCCCAATTCCCAATTCCCAATGAATGACCAATGACGAATGACCCATGCATCGCAACGCGCTGGGCGTGCGGAGAACATAGGACATTGGGCATTTATTGGTCATTGCGTCATCAGGCATTGGACATTCAGTTCTGCTGGTTGCCAAAGGCAAATTTAGGGCCTTCCCGCTTCCCCGCCAGCCGCGCATCCACGTTCTTAGCGATCTTGCCGTCACGGATCTCGATCTTGCGCGGCGTCACGGCGGCGATCTCGGGGTCGTGCGTCACGAGCATGATGGTGCGGCCCTTGAGGCTGAGTTCGTGGAAGAGTTTCAGGATCGTCTCGCCGGTGTGCGAGTCGAGGTTGCCAGTCGGCTCATCGGCGAAAACGATCTTGGGGCTGTTCACCAAGGCGCGGGCGATGGCAGCTCGTTGCTGCTGGCCGCCGGAAAGCTGCATCGGGCGGTGCTTCGCGCGGTTCTCCATGTCCACAAGCTTGAGCGCGTCCATGGCGCGCTCGCGTCGCTCGCGCGCACTGCACCCGGCATAGACCATGGGCAGCTCGACGTTCTGGAGCAGGTTCAACTTGGGCAGCAGGTTGAAGAACTGGAATACGAACCCGATCTTCTGGTTTCGGATGCGCGCAAGCTCGCGCGCGGACGCGCTGGCGATCTCGGTGCCGTCGAGCTTGATACTGCCCTTCGACGGCGAATCGAGGCAGCCGAGGATGTGCATGAGCGTGGACTTGCCGCTGCCCGAGGGGCCGATGATGGAGATGAACTCGCCGCCCTCGATGTCGAGGTCCACGTTGTCGAGCGCGCGGATCTCCTCGCCACCGAGGTGGTAGATCTTGCTGACGTTGCGGAGTTCGATGAGGGCCATCAGGGAAGAAGATAGAAGCTAGGAAATAGAAGATAGGGGCTATTGGCCGAGCGGGCCTTTGCGCTCGCCGGGGCCGAAGCCGGTCTTGCCAGAGCCGCTGCTGCTGCCGCCTTTGCTACCGCCACCACTAGTGCCGCCGCTGCCGCCTTTGGAGCCGGAGGTGCCTTCGCCGCCTTTGCCGCCTTTGCCGCCGCCCTTGACGCCCTTGGCTGCGGCACCGAAGGCCTGCTGCACCTTGCCGACCTCCTCGGCGGGCGTGACGAGCGAAACGGTTTCGCCGCCCTGCAACCCTTTCGTCACCTCGGCGTAGTCGTAGTCCGTCACGCCAATCAGGATCGGCGCGCGCGAGAACTTGTCACCCTGCTTCACATACACGAAGCGGTCCCCCTGGTCGCTGAACACAGCGGCCAGCGGCACGGCCAGCACGTTGTCGGCGGCTTGCAGCGGGATGGTGAGGTTCGCCGTCATGCCGGGCCGCACGCCGGACTTCTCGTCGTTCTTCACGATGATGCGCGTGGAAAAGCCCTTGATGCCGTTCTTGATGGTCGCCTGCGGCGCGATGCGGTCCACGCGTCCGAAGAGCTTCAAGCCCGCGACGGCCTCGACCTCGATCTGCACGCGCTGGTTCACCGTCAAGCGCGTCACGTCGGCCTGGTTGATGTGGGCGTTGATGATGAGTTCGCTCAAGTCGGCGATGGTGAGCACTTCGGTGCCGCTGTTGACGCCGCCGGAGCCGGACACGGCCTGGCCCGCAGACACGGGCCGCGTGAGGATGGTGCAGGCGAAGGGCGCGGTGATCTTGGTCTTGGAAAGCCTGTCCTCGACGAGCTGCAGCGCCTTGAGCGAACGCTCGTAACTGTTGCGGGCAAGCGCGTGGTTGTTGCGGGCCAAGTCCACCTCGATCTTCGCGTTCTCTAGGACTTCCGACGCGAGGAGCTTGTCGTAGCTGTTGCGGGCGAGCGCATGGGCGTTGCGCGCCTGGTCGAGCTCGGTCTTGGCGTTCTCGAAGACTTCCTTGGCGAGCAGCTTGTCCTCGAAGAGCTGCTTGGAGCGGTCGAAGTTGAGCTGCAACTTCTCGAGCGCCAGCCGCGCGCCCTCGATCTGGAGCTTGGCCGCCTCGATCTCCGTCTGCCGTTGGCTGCGATCCAGAGGAAGTTTCTTCTCAAAGATCTGCTTCGTGCGCTCGTAGTCGAGCTGCAGCTTCTCGAGCGTGAGCCGCGCGCCCTCGATCTGAAGTTTGGTCGCCTCGATCTCCGTCTGGCGCTGGCTGCGCTCGATCTGCAAGTCGGAGTCGTCGAGCGCGAACAGGATGTCGCCCTTCTTGACCTTGTCGCCGATATCCACCGGCAGCGTGGCAATGCGACCGCTGACCTCGGGCCGCACGGACACCTGCTCGGCAGGCGTGATCTCACCGGCAGCGCTGATGGCGAAGCTGATGTTGCGCGCAGAAACCTCCGCCGTGGTCGGGCGTGAGGACTTCTTCGCGGCGTCGGCCTTCTCAGCGGTCTTCCAGAACGCGACCTTGTCTGGCCACTTCTGGTAGGCGTAGTAACCGCCGCCGCCCAGGGTGCCGAGAACAACCAGCCAGACCAACAAGCTCTTCATGTGTTGCAGCTAGCGTAGGCCAACGCCTGGCTACTTGCAAAGGGGGATGACGCGATTTCTCTGTGCAAAGATTGCCCACGCGGGCCGCGCCAGACTCCCGCCGTAAAGGACGAGGCGACAAGTCTCCAACCAACGGGGAACGCGGAACGCGAAACGTGGAACCAAGTCAGAGCCTCCTCACGTCGTCACATACGGGGCGCGGCTTCGTCACTGTGAATGGATTGACGAGGCCGACCGCAGGTGGGCCCTACCAGTCTCATGAGAAGGTGGCCGCAGGTCGGATGAGGGGTGAAGCCACTTACGCCGACGCCCGCAACCCCTCACCCCGACACTCTCCATGAACCGAAGCCAGGAAACCCACGGCCCACCACCTTCCGCGATTTCAACTCCTGAACTTCGGCCTCTGCGTCTGTCCCGTCTCTGCGGTGCAAATTCCGGGGCGAGGACCGCAGAAGCGGGACAGACGCAGAGGTTCATGGGCAGAAAATGCCATCCGACCCTCCCCTTCCTCCGGTCAAAGAAGAAGGCGCCGGATCACTTTGACGCCTTCAGTGGGTGATGCGGGCATTATACGCCGTCACCCGGCAACGTTTCATACCTGGGGCCCGGCCGATACCAACCGACTCCGTCCTCGTCCGGCCCCTGTGATGTCCGCTCCACTCATACCCCAACAGGACGGATAAATCTGCTTCCGCCACCGCACACTCTCACGACTCTCAACCATGAAGCCTCAACCTTCAACTCCCCCTCTCCATGAACCTGTGGCGGCGGTCTATGACCGCCGACCAGGGCATCCCTCGCGCAGAGGCGGACGCAACTCGGGGCTCACAGAGCGCCGCTACAGTTACCCCACCACGACCGCCTGCTCCGCACTCAGCGGCCCGTAGCCTCCGCTGTTATGCCCCTGCCCCTTGAGCAGATACGTCCCCGGAGGCAGGCCACTCGCGCTGTATTCGTTGTTTGTCGAGAGGTCCACCACCTTCACAAACGCCGAGTCCCCCGGCCCCTTGCGATAGAAGTCATACGTCGCCGCACGCGCAGCCGTGATGCCTGCCGTCAGCTCCCCTCCTCGGAGGAAGGGATAAGGAAGTGGTCATGCACCCTTTCCCACTTTCCCACTTTCTGACCCGCTCCCCTCCCTCACCGCTTCCCCAGCCGCTCCAGCAGCCGGGCGTGGATGTTGCCGAAGCCGCCGTTGGTGAAGACGCAGATCACGTCGCCCCCCTGCGCATGCTGGCCGAGGTGATGCACGATGGTGTCCACGTCGGGGAGGAAGTGCGCGGGCTTGCCGTTGGCCTTGAGGTCGGCTTCGAGCTTGGCCGTGTCCAGCCGCTCCTCTGGTGTGAGCACGCTCGCGAAGGCGACTTCCGCGATGATGACAGCGTCCGCCTCTCCGAACGCGGTGGGGAGGTCGCTTTGAAAGACGTTGCGGCGCGTGCTCTGCGTGCGCGGCTCGAAGACGGCCCAAAGCTTCTGGCCGGGATACTTGATGCGCAGGGCCTTGAGGGTCTCGCGGATGGCGGTGGGGTGATGCCCGAAGTCGTCCACCACGGTCACGCCCCCGCCAATGCCGCGCACCTCCATGCGGCGCTTCACGCCCTGGAAGGTGTCGAAGCCGGCCTGGATCTGCTTGTTCGAGAGGCCGCAGTGCTTCGCCGCGCCGACGACGGCGAGGGCGTTGCGCACGTTCAACTCGCCGACGAGGTTGAGGTGGAACTTGCAGCTCGGCAGCTCGAACTCGGTGGCCGTCGCGCCGAAGCGCAGGTTGGTGGCGCGCACGGCGTTGTTCTCCCCGAGGCCGAAGCGCTTCACCGGGCAATGCGTGACGTTGAGCAGCGGCGCGAGGTTCGGCTCGTCGCCGTTGGCGAGGAGGAGGCCGTTGCGCGGCACAAGGCGGATGAAGTGGCTGAAGGCTTTCTGCACGGACGCGACGTCGGGGAAGATGTCGGCGTGGTCGAGCTCGAGGTTGTTGATGATGGCGACCTCGGGCAGGTAGTGGACGAACTTGCTGCGCTT
>SXTU01000018.1 GCA_005791875.1 Verrucomicrobiales bacterium | reverse complement strand
GCGTTGTTACGAGTGCCACAGCGCGGGAGCGAAGAAAGTCAAAGGCGGCCTGCACCTCGACTCCCGCGAAGCATTGCTCAAAGGCGGCGAGACGCGTCCCGCCATCGTCCCCGGCCAGCCGGAGAAGAGTCTCCTCCTCGAGGCCGTCCGCTACGGCAACCAAGACTTGCAGATGCCGCCGAAGAGCCGGCTCAGTGATGCGCAAGTCGCCGACCTCACCGAGTGGGTGAAGCGCGGCGCAGCTTGGCCGCCCGAAGCTGCCAATCAGCGCGTCGCGAAGCAGGGCTTCGATGTCCAGCAGCGCAAGCAAGCCCACTGGAGCTGGCAGCCCCCACGCGCCGCGCCCGTGCCGACGGTGAAAAACTCCACTTGGAGCCAACAGCCCGTGGACCGCTTCCTCCTCGCGAAGCTGGAAGCCAAGCAACTTCAACCCGCCCCCGCCGCCGCCCCGCTCACGCTCCTCCGCCGACTTCACTTCGACCTCACCGGCCTCCCGCCAAATCCCGAGGACGTAGCTGCCTTCGAGCGCGCGTCTTCAATCGGCAATCGGCAATCGGCAATCGGCAATCTCGCTGACTCCCTCCTCGCTTCGCCGCACTTCGGCGAGCGCTGGGCGCGCCACTGGCTCGACCTCGTGCGCTACGCCGAGACGCGCGGTCACGAGTTCGAACCCATCATCCCGAACGCCTACCACTACCGCGACTACGTCATCCGCGCGCTCAACGCCGACGTGCCTTACAACCAGTTCGTCATCGAACACCTCGCCGGCGACCTCATGCCGAAGCCCCGCCTGAACCCCGCCACCGGCGGCAACGAATCCATCCTTGGCACTGGCTTCTGGTTCCTCGGCGAGGAAGTGCATTCCCCCGTGGACATTCGCCAGGACGAGTGCGACCGCATGGACAACCGCCTCGACGTGATGTCGAAAACATTTCTCGGCATGACCGTCGCCTGTGCGCGCTGCCACGACCACAAGTTCGACGCCATCTCGCAGCGCGACTATTACGCGCTCGCCGGCTTCCTCATCAGCAGCACCTATCGCCAAGCCCCCTTCGCCGCGATGGAGACGCACCGCGAAGTCGCCGCCCAGCTCGCGCAACTCCGCGCCACGGAGCAAAGCAAGTTGCTTCAAGCCGCCGGCCAAGCACTGCGTCCCAGCCTGGAGCGTTTGGCGGAAAACCTTCTCAGCCCCACGCCCACCGCCGCGTGGACCGCCGCGCTCCAGCAAGCCAAGGGCAACCCCGACCACCCGCTCCACGCCTTCGCAGTAAGGGGGACACTCCTGTCCCCCAAACCAAAGCTCACCGCGAAGGCCAGCGGGGATTTATCGGGGACAGGAGTGTCCCCGCTACTGCGCGTCGTTGTAGACTACGCGCGCCCCGGCCCAAAGGATTGGGTGCAAGACGGCTGGAGCTTCGGCCCCCGGCCCGCGACGCCCGGTGAAATCCTCTTCGGCCAGAACGAAAACCAGCCGCTCGCCGGCATCGTCTCCCGCCCCGCCGCCGTGCGTGACACCGCGTGGGCCGCGCTCGCCCCCAAAGGCGTCGAGCGCGATGGCGGCCCGCTCGGCGGTTGGGAGCGTAGCGGCCAAACCCTCCGCACGCCCGACGTGACGCTCACCGCCGGCAGCCTGTGGTATTTCGTGCGCGGGCCCGTGCGCGCCTACGCGAACGTCGCCTCGCACCTCATCATCCAAGGCCCACTGCACAAGGCCTTGCTGCAAGAGTTCAAAGACGACCGCAACCACTGGCGCTGGGTCGAACACCCGCTCGCCGCCTATCGCGGCCAGCGCGTCCACGCCGAGTTCAGCCCCATCGGCGCGGCTCCGCTGGCCATCGCGATGGTCGTGCAGGCCGATGCGAAACCGCCCTTGCCCGAAACGCCCGACGACTTGCTCCAAACCGCACTCAGCGCCGATGAAGTGAACTCCCCGGCTACCATCGCCGCCGCGTTGCAGCGCGCCAGTCTCGCCGTCGCAGCCGAAATGCAGACCGGCCGCGTCTCGCCCGCCGCCGCGCCGCTGGCTGATTGGCTCGTGCAAAACCTCGACCTCTTCTGCCCGCCCGGCAGCCCCGCGCGCCAGCAGCTCGCCGCTGCCGCGAAGCCCGCGCTCGCCCGCCGCACCGAGCTGACCGCGCGCCTCGTCCCTGTCACCGAAGTCGCGCCCGCCATGCTCGACGGCACCGGAGTAGATGAGTTGCTCCTCGTCCGTGGCCAGCCGCGCAACCCCGCCGGAGCCACGCCCCGCCGCTTCCTCGAAGCGCTTGCCGGGACCGCGCCCGCGAAGTTCACCACCGGCAGCGGCCGCCTCGAACTCGCGCAGCAAATCGTTGACCCTGCCAATCCCTTCACCGCGCGCGTCATCGTGAACCGCGTCTGGCACCACCTCTTCGGTCGTGGCCTCGTGCCGTCCGTGGACAACTTCGGCGTGCTCGGCCAACCGCCGTCGCACCCCAAGTTGCTCGACCACCTCGCCGTGCATTTCACCCGCGACTTGAACTGGTCCGTGAAGCGCCTCATCCGCGAGCTGGTGCTCACGCGGGCTTATCAAATGTCCAGCGCGCCCGCCGACGCCCGCGCTGAGCAGCTCGACCCCGAGAACGCCTTGCTCCACCGCATGAACCTCCGTCGCCTCGAAGGCGAGGCCATCCGCGACGCCGTGCTCACCGTCTCCGGTCGCCTCGACCCAAAGCTCGGTGGCACGAGCGTGATGGTGCATCTCACGCCCTTCATGGACGGACGCGGCAAACCCAGCAGCGGTCCGCTCGACGGCGCGGGTCGGCGGAGCATTTACACCTCGGTGCGCCGCAACTTCCTCCCGCCCATGATGCTGGCCTTCGACATGCCCATCCCCTTTACCACGATGGGCCGCCGCAACGTGTCGAACGTCCCCGCGCAAGCGCTCATCCTGATGAACGACCCGTTCATCGTGGAGCAAACGCGCGTCTGGTCGAAGCGCCTCGCGTCCGTGACCGACCCTGCCGAGCGCGTGCGCCAAATGTATCTCGCCGCCTACGCCCGCCCGCCGGTGGAGAGTGAGTTGAAAGACGCCCTCGCCTTCGTCACCGCGCAGTCGCAAACCCACGGCGCGTCGCCCACCGACGACCGCGTTTGGGCCGACCTCGCCCACGTGCTCTTCAACGTGAAGGAGTTCATTTACCTGAACTGACTGGATGAAAGTTCCAAACTCCAAGTGCAAACGCTTCAGGGCAAAGCAGTGGCATGGTTGGCACTTCGTAGCCGTTCTCCCTCACCCCGGCCCTCTCCCGCTGGGAGAGGGAGCCAGCTCGACCGCCGCTCGTTCTTCCGAACGATTCATTCCAGCCGTGAGCTGTCTGACTTTCTCCCGCTCCCAGCGGGAGAGGGC
>SXTU01000153.1 GCA_005791875.1 Verrucomicrobiales bacterium | reverse complement strand
GGCATCCCGCCGGCCATCGCCATCGAGCAGCGCAACGCCGTCCGCAGCACGCGCAGCACCGTCGGCACGATGACGGAAATCTGCGACCACCTGAAAGTCCTCTGGCCGCACCTCGCCACGCTGCATTGCCGGAAGTGCGGGCAGCCGGTGGAGAAGGAGCCGCCGCAGCGGGTGTGGGACAAGTTGAAGTCAGCAGTCAGCAGTCAGCAGTCAGAATGCCTCGTGACGTTCGACCTCGCGCTGTCAGAGAAGCTCTCGCTG
The DNA here is from genome assembly GCA_005791875.1 of Verrucomicrobiales bacterium. Taxonomy (GTDB): domain Bacteria; phylum Verrucomicrobiota; class Verrucomicrobiia; order Limisphaerales; family SXTU01; genus SXTU01. Next base: position 9,919 of record SXTU01000153.1, on the reverse strand, counting down.
AAGGAGTCGCTCGACCTTATTGCCAAACAGGGCTACCAGCGGCTGCTGGTGAACGGCGAAGTTATGCGCATCGAAGACACCGCCTCCCATTCCGCATTCCGCACGCCGCAATCCGTATTAAACGTTCTCCAAGACCGCCTCAAGCTCACCGCCGCCCACCGCGCCCGCTTCATCGAAGCCTGCGAGCAAGCCTACCACTTCGGCAAAGGCCGGTTGACCGTGCGGTTCGTGGGGAAGGGAGGTGAAGGGTTTGAAGAGGTGAAGGGTTTAAGAGTTGAAGCGGCTCCGAGCGGCGCCCCCTCTTCAACGCTTCAACGCTTCAACGCTTCAACCCTTTCCTTCTCGAACAAATTCCATTGCGCACAATGCGACCTCGACTACCGCGCGCCTTCCCCCGCGCTCTTCAGCTTCAACAACCCTGTCGGCGCGTGCCCGGCGTGCAAGGGCTTCGGGCGCACCATCGGCATTGATTACGGACTCGCCCTCCCCGACCGCTCGCTCTCGTTGGCCGAGGGCGCGGTGAGGCCGTGGCGCACCGGCACCGGCGCGGAGTCGTTGGCCGACATGGCGAAGTTTTGCAAGAAGCTCCGCGTGCCGATGGACGTCCCGTTCCGCGACCTCAGCGCCGAACACCAGAGCTGGGTCATCGAAGGCGACCCCGGTTACGACTCGACCGACCCTGCCAACTCCTGGCCGAAGAAGTGGTATGGCGTGAAAGGCTACTTCCGCTGGCTGGAGAGCAAGAGCTACAAGATGCACGTCCGCGTCCTCCTCTCGCGCTACCGCAGCTACACGCAGTGCCCGGCGTGCGAGGGGAGGCGCCTTCAGCCGGAGGCGCTGCTCTACAAGTGTTCAGTGTCCAGTGTTCAGTGTTCAGAAAATTGCCGGCAGTCCGAAGGCGTCCCTGCCGCTCCACTGAACACTGACTCACTGAACACTGAACACTGGCTCTCCCTCGCTGACTTCTACGCGCTCCCCGTCGCCCGCGCCCTCGAAGCCATCACCACCCTCCACGCGACGCATTCACCCGTCCCCCTAGACCCTAGACGCCAGACCCTATCCCCCCTCACCCACGCCCTCGAAGAAGTCCGCTCCCGCCTCCGCTTCCTCGCCGAAGTCGGCCTAGGCTACCTCACGCTCGACCGCGCCACGCGCACGCTCTCCGGCGGCGAGACCGAGCGCGTGAACCTCACCACCTGCCTCGGCACGCGCCTCGTCAACACGCTCTACGCCCTCGACGAACCAAGCGTCGGCCTGCACCCGCGCGACACCGCGCGTCTCGTCACCATCCTCCAGCGCCTGCGCGACCTCGGGACCACCGTCATCGTCGTCGAGCACGAAGCCGCCGTGATGCGCGCCGCCGACCAGATTGTGGACCTCGGCCCCGGCCACGGGGAAACCGGCGGTGAACTGGTCTTCCAAGGCACGCCCGCCGAGCTGCTCAAGCACCCCGTCTCGCTCACCGGGCAATACCTGAGCGGACGGCAGCGGGTTGGAGTAGGTGAGCGGCGGCCCGTTCATGGCGAGGCAGGTGAGAAAGTGAGAAAGCGGGTAAGTGAGCAAGATCCTAGCGGCCACTCTCCCACTTTCCCGCCGGCCCACCTTCTCACCCTCTCCGGCGCATCCGCCCACAACCTCAAAAACCTCACCATCACCCTCCCCCTTGCCCGCTTCGTTTGCCTCACCGGCGTGAGCGGCTCTGGCAAGTCCACCCTCGTCCGCGACTGCCTCCTCCCCGCGCTCCAGGCCAAGCTGCAAGCCGCGCAAGCTGTCGCAAAGTCCTCGGACCGCCTCGACACCGACGCGAGCAGTGAGGGGGACGACCCCGGACAATCGGCAATCGGCAATCGGCAATCGGCAATGCTCACCGGTGCGGAACACCTCACCCGCGTCCTCCTCGTTGACCAATCTTCCCTCGGCAAAACCCCGCGTTCCAACCCCGCCGTTTACATCGGCGCCTTCGATCACCTCCGCGACCTCTTCGCCGCGACCGACCTCGCCAAGCAACGCGGCCTCAACAGCAGCGCCTTCAGCTTCAACTCCGCGGTCGGCCAGTGCGACCGTTGCCGGGGCGCAGGGTTCGAGAAAATTGAAATGCAGTTCCTCAGCGACATCTTCATCAAGTGCCCGGCGTGTGAGGGACGGCGGTATCGGGAGCACGTGCTCGAAGTCAAAGTCCGTAGCCGCCGACGTGAGGAGGCTCCGTCTTCCCAATCGGCCATCGGCCATCGGCCATCGGCAATTAAACAGAGCCTCCTCACGGTGGCTGCTACCCAGATTGACTGGAGCATCGCCGACCTGCTCTCTGCCAGCGTGGACGAAACCCTGATCTTCCTCGCCGCCCTGCCAGAGTCGAAGCCCGCCGCCCGCGCCGCCGGTGCGCTGCGCGTGTTACAAGAAGTCGGCCTTGGCTACCTCCGCCTCGGCCAGCCCATCAACACCTTGAGCGGAGGCGAAAGCCAGCGACTCAAACTCGCGGCACACCTCGCCGAGTTCGGAGTCCCGGCTTCAGCCGGCACCGCGCCCAAACCGCCTGAAGGCGGGACTCCGAACAAGACGCTTTTCATCTTCGACGAACCCACCACCGGCCTGCACTTCGACGACGTGCGCGTGCTCGTCGCCGTCTTCCAGCGCCTCGTGGACGCCGGCCACACCGTCCTCGTCATCGAGCATAACCTCGATGTCATCCGCGCCGCCGACTGGCTCATTGATCTCGGCCCCGAGGCCGGCGACACCGGTGGCGAACTCGTCATCGCCGGCACGCCGGAGCAAGTCGCCGCGTGCGAACGTAGCCACACCGGAGCGGCGCTGCGCGGTGAGACAACACAACCTTCCACAAAGGAGGCCAAGCGATGAGCGACTTGGAAACACTTCCTGCCAGCAGTGACGCCATCTGCATCCACGGCGCGCGGCAGCACAACCTGAAGAACCTCTCCCTCGCCATCCCGCGCGGAAAGTTCGTGGTCGTGACCGGCGTGAGCGGCAGCGGCAAGAGCACGCTCGCCTTTGACCTCATTTTCGCCGAGGGCCAACGGCGCTTCCTCGACGCGATGAACGCTTACGCGCGGCAATTCGTGGAGCAGATGGCGCGGCCGGACGTGGACCTCATCACCGGCATCCCGCCGACCGTCAGCATCGAGCAGCGCAACTCGCGCGGCGGCGGCAAGTCCACCGTCGCCACCGTCACGGAAATCCACCACTTCCTGCGCCTGCTCTTCGCCAAGCTCGGCACGCAGTTCTGCCCGCAGTGCAACGTCGCCGTCACGGGCCAGACCCGCGACGCGCTGGCCGCGAACTTGCAGAACGAACTCAAGCGGCGCGGCGACCTGCTCCTGCTCGCGCCCGTGGTGAAGAACCGCAAAGGCTTTCACAGCGAAGTCGCGACGTGGGCCGCGAAAAACGGCTACGCCGAACTCCGCGCGGATGGAAAGCTGTTCCGCACGGACGAACCCTTCCGTCTCGACCGCTTCAAGGAGCACGATGTGGAAATCGTGGTGGGGATGCTGGAACAGAGACCCAAGCGGTTGGACTGGATTGAGGGCGGCATGCTCCGGGCCGGACTGATGAAAACTCCACAGCAACGGATTGACGCAGCCCTCCAGCTCGGCCACGGCACGCTCTACGCGCTGGACAATCACCGACGCCTCACCGTCCACAGCACCGAGCGCGCTTGCCCGCAGTGCCACGCCAGCTTCGCCGCGCTGGACCCAAAGAATTTCTCCTACAACTCCGCGCAAGGCTGGTGCCCCAAGTGCCGCGGCTTCGGTGAACTCTTTTACATCCCCGACGTGGAGCGCGGTGCTAACGCCGACTCGGTCGAGGAAAGTTGGTGGAGTTGGGCGAACGAGCGCGAGACCTGCCCCGAGTGCCAAGGCGCACGGCTGAACCCCGTGGTGCGCGCCGTGCGCCTCCAAGTAGGAGACGACGTGAGGAGTCTCACTTCAAACTCCGCGACCGCCGCGAAGCAGAGAAAGTCAGAGACTCCTCACGGCGGCTCCTGCGGACGGACGATTGATTTCTTCTCCACTGCGAATGTGGACGCCGCGCTCGCCTACTTCACCACGCTGAAGCTCACCGGCCGCGATGCCGAAATCGCCCGCGACATCCTGCCGGAGCTGCGCGAGCGGCTGAAGTTCCTGAGCGAAGTCGGCCTGGGCTACCTCCAATTGGGCCGCGCTGCACCGACGCTCTCCGGCGGCGAAGCCCAGCGGATGCGCCTCGCCGCGCAGCTCGGCTCGAACTTGAGCGGCGTTCTCTACGTGCTCGACGAGCCGACCATTGGCTTGCACGCGCGCGACAACGCCTTGCTCCTCGGCGCGCTGAAGAAACTTCAAGCGCGCGGCAACTCCCTCCTCGTCGTCGAGCACGACGAGGACACGATGCGCCACGCCGACTGGGTCATTGATCTCGGCCCCGGCGCGGGTGTGAAGGGCGGCGAAGTCATCGCCAGCGGCACGTTGAAGGAACTACTGCGGCACAAGGAAAGCATCACCGGCCAGCAACTCCGCGCGCAGGCGGGGAAGAAGTATCCGAGCCGGGGCGCGCGGCGGGCGGTAGCAGCCGACGTGAGGAGGCTCCATGTTCCCAAAACGCCAGACGCCAGACGCCGGACCCGGAAAAGTCAGAGCCTCCTCACGTCGGCTGCTACCCCGTGGCTGGAGTTGCACCGCGCATCCACGCACAACCTCAAAAACCTCACCGTCCGTTTCCCGCTGAATCGCTTCGTCGCCATCACCGGCGTGAGCGGCAGCGGCAAGAGCACCTTGATTCGCGAGTGCTTGTTGCCTGCCGTGGAGGCTGCGCTTGCCAAGAAGCCGCGAGGTTCGGCCCCAGACCCCAGACCCCAGACCCCAGACCCTCCCCGCCTCACCGGCGTAGAACTGCTCTCCGCCGTTTACGAAGTGGACCAATGCCCCATCGGTCGCACGCCGCGCTCGACGCCCGCGACCTACGTCGGCTTCTTCGATGACATCCGCGCGCTCTTCGCCCAAGTGCCCGAGGCGCGGAGGCGCGGCTACGGGCCGGGGCGCTTCAGCTTCAACAGCCCCGCTGGCCGCTGTCCCGGCTGCGACGGCGCGGGCGAGGTGAAGTTGGAAATGAACTTCCTCCCGCCGGCCTACGTTCGCTGCGAAGTCTGCAACGGCCTGCGCTTCAATCCCGAGACGCTCGACGTGCTGTTCAACGGCAAGAACATCGCGCAAGTGCTCGACCTCAGCGTGGCCGAGGCGCTGGACTTCTTCGCCGCGCAGAAGCGCATCCGCCGCCCGCTGGAGGCGCTGCGCGACACCGGCCTCGACTACCTCAAGCTCGGCCAGACCAGCCCGACCTTGAGCGGCGGCGAAGCGCAGCGCGTGAAGCTGGTGACACATCTGCTCGGCGGATTGAAAGAAGGCCCCGACACGCTCCCCAACCGAACACTCCAAATCCGAAACGCCAAACTCTTCATCCTCGAAGAGCCGACCATCGGCCTGCACATGAGCGACGTGCAGCGGCTCGTGGAAGTCATCCAACGCCTCGTGGACGCCGGCCACAGCGTCCTCGTCATCGAGCATAACCTCGACCTCATCGCGGAAGCCGACTGGGTGATTGACCTCGGGCCCGAGGCGGGCGAGGCGGGTGGGCACTTGGTTTGCGAGGGCACACCGGAGGAAGTGGCAAAGTGCAGGAAGTCGCACACCGGGCGTTTTCTCAGCGGGCTGGTCGGACGCTGAGAGAGCAAGTATTCAGTGGGCGGCGCGGATGGTCTCTGACTGAATACTGAAAACTGGTTACTGAACACTGCCCGTGAGCTTCGACTACGAAGAAATCATCGAAGGCGTGTCCGTCTTGCGCCGAGTGTCCGCTGGGCGGCACGAGGGCGTTTGCGACGCTTTACACGCCGCCTTCGCCGCCGCGCTCGCAGGCAGCGCTGTTGCGCGCCTGCTGGAGCCGCGCTCGATCGTCCAGCTTTCGCCCAGCTCGTTCCTGCGGCCCGACCTTGCCCTCGTCACCGCCGCGACGGGCAAGCTCTGGCTTGCCGCCGAGGTCGTCAGCCCCACCGACCACCGCTGGGACACGGTGACCAAGAAGGAGCTTTACGAGAACTTCGCCGTGCCGCGCCTCTGGATGGTGGACCCGCGCTACGACAACGTGGAGATCTACCACGGCAGCCCGCACGGCCTTGCGCTCCAGCACATTTACGCCGGACGCGAGGCGCTCACGGAGCAGTTGCTGCCCGCGTTGAGGCTGACGGTCACGGAGCTTTTCACTGCGTGAGGGTAATGTGGGCTTAAAAGATTTATCGGAATAACTGTTGTAATCACGGGGGAAATCGTCAGGGTGCGCTCGCACTTAGATTGCTCAAGGTTAGCTAGGCATGGTGAATCGTCAGGTGAACGTGGTTCGGTGATGATTTGAAACCCGGTGTTCGGGAACAGTCGGCGAAGCAGGAGTGGGTCTAGTCAAATCATCAAATGAACAACAAACTGTTTGTAGGGAATCTTTCCTTCAACACCACCGAGAACGATCTCCAAGACACTTTCGCCGCGCACGGCACGGTCATGGAAGTCAACCTCATGATGGATCGCATGACCGGCAAGTCCCGCGGTTTCGCCTTCGTCACCATGGACTCCGATGCCTCCGCGCAAGCGGCCATCGCCGGTCTCCACGGCAAGAACATGGGCGGCCGTGACCTCACGGTCAACGTTGCCCGTCCTCGTGAAGAGCGTCCCCGCTCCAGCGGCGGCGGCGGCGGTTACGGCGGCGGCGGCGGCGGTGGCGGCGAGCGCCGCGATCGCGGCAGCCGTTACTAATCCGCAGTAGTTTCCTTTGGTGCGGGAAGCCGCGAGGCTTCCCGCACCTTTTCGTTTTCAAGCGCGGCCACACCCAACGTATCCCGTTCCTATCCCATGGAAGAACCCATCACAGTCGAGGGCCACATCACCATCGTCCTGCCCGGGACGATGTTCCGCGTGAAGCTGGACAACCAGCACGAGGTCCTCGCCCACATTTGCGGCAAGATGCGCAAGCGCTTCGTCCGCCTGACCGCCGGCGACCGCGTGAAGATGGAGATGTCGCCCTACGACTTGTCCAAGGCGCGCATTGTCTATCGCCTGCGCTGAGGCGCGGGGCATTCTCCTTGAGTCGTCGGCCCGCGTGACCTACACCGGGCCCATGCGTCTCTTAAATCTCGTCGGTCTCTCGGTTCTCCTCTCCTCCCTGTAGCTCTGCGGCGGCCTTTCCGCCGCCGAGTCGGTCAGGCTTCCCGCGAAGGTAAAGCTCCACCTCTACCTCCTCATCGGCCAGTCGAACATGGCCGGTCGCGGCATGGTGGAAGAGCAGGACAAGGCACCGCATCCGCGCGTGCTCAAGTTCACGAAGGAGAACGCCTGGGCACTCGCGACCAACCCGCTGCACTTCGACAAGCCCACTATCGCGGGCGTCGGCCTCGGCTCCAGCTTCGGCCGCGCGCGGAGGCGAATCCTGACGCGACCATCGGCCTAATCCCCTGCGCGGTGGGCGGCACGCCTCTCTCTCCCTGGAGCAAGGGCGGCGACCGCTACGCGCAGGCGCTCGAACGAGCGAAGCTCGCACTGAAGGATGGCGCGATCAGGGTAATCCTTTGGCACCAAGGCGAAGGCGACTCGGGCAACGAGCAACTCGCGAAATCCTATGGTGAACGCCTCGCCAAGATGGTGAAAGACCTCCGCGCTGACTTGGGCGCAGGAGATGTCACGTTCGTCGCTGGCAAGCTCGGCGAGTTTCTCAAGCGCGAGGACAAGGACGGCAAGCCCTCGCATTGGCCGAAGGTGAACAAGCAGATTGGCGCGCTGTCCAAATCCGTTCCGAACACCGCCGCCGTCGAGTCCACCGGCCTCAAGCACAAGGGCGACGGCGTCCATTTCGACACCCCATCGCTGCGCGAGTTTGGCCAACGCTACGCCGAGGCGATGAGGCGCTTGCAGGCGGTCAAGACGCGCTGACACTGTTCTCCATCGGTGCAGCTTCGGTTTGACACTTCTCAGCCGTGGCCTGACAACAGGGCCATGAAGCCCTTCAGCCTGCTTGCCGCAGCTTGGTTACTCCCGTTGGCATTGACCGCCGCCGAGTCGCCGCGCACTTACGAGAACAAGCTCGTCCGCCTTCAAAACCCGCCGCCCTTGCTGGCGGACCACCCGGAGTTCGTCGCGCCGGTGAAGGAACTGGTGCGCTTCGAGGCACCCGTGCTCGTGGATGACGCGTCCGCCGATCTGCTCGTGCGCGCGTGGCGCTTCTCCTACAACGCGCGCGGCATCATCGAGGTGCCCAACCGCCTGCGCGCCGCCGACACCGCCATCATCTTCGTGCATCCGTGGGGCATTGACGACGGCCAGGGCTGGCGCACGCCGGAGCCGGCGGGCGTGGCGGACTTCTGCACGCTGGAGAAGAACAAACTCGCCGCCCGCCACACGAGCGAGGTCATCGTGCCGTTCATCAACTCGCTGCGCGGCAAGGTGAAGTTCGTCATGCACTCGCTGCCGGGGGGCGAAGACCCCATCCGCCGCAAGCTCTACCGTTCCTTCACGCGCACGCCATCAGCCGGCGAGCGAGCTGAGGGTGCGAAGGAACTCGCCGCGAAGCTGAACGCCTTCAACTACCGTGGCGAGCCGCTCCCAGCGCAGCTCAAGGTCTCCACAGACAAGGGGGTGGTGGACTACTTCAAGCAATTCCCCGGCCTCGACGCCGGGGCACGCTACAACGGCGAGGGTTTCTGGAACCTGCCCATCCCCGTCACTCGCGACGCCGACGCTCGACCGGACGACGTGGTGATTTACGACACAGCCGGCTACGAGCCGCTGAAGAAGTTCCTCGCGAACAGCGGCGTTCGCCACGTGCTGCTCGTCGGCTACGCCACGGACATGTGCTACTGCCGCACGACGGCCGGCTACGAGAACCTGCGCAAGGACTTCAACGTCTTCCTCGTCGGCGACGCGACACTCGCGACCTTTCCCGCGAACGACTCCCCGCGCCACGCCACCAACGCGCACGTCAGCTACGCCGCGTTGAACAACCTCGTGACACAGGTGAGCTGGGTGAAGCTGACGAAGCCTTGAACCCCGTGCCGGCGACTTACAGTCGCCGTCCGTGTGCCCCCCATACGGGGCGGTGTCCGCAAAACTGACGCAACTGGACTACTGCTCTCCCAGCCACACCCGCGCGAGTCCGGCGGGCTGGAACTTCCCCTCAGCCGAGAGCGTGAGCGTGACTTTCGTCTCGCGACCCTTCGTGGTGGTGGTGGTCACAGTGGAGGTGAGCGATGCGGCCGTGGGCTTGCGATCCACGCCGGCAGGCGCGATGCGCACGACCTTGCCCGCCTTGAGCTGCTTGGCGATGTCGCCCCCCTCGTTGAAGAGCGTCAGTTGCACTTCCTTCCCGTTCACCTCGTCCACGTAGCCGGGTGCGCCCTCCATCTGGATGCGCTTCACATGGACGGCCTTCTGCTCGGTTTGGAATTTCACCAGACTCTCGTCGTCGAGGAAGACTTCCCACGCCACGCGCACTTTGCCTTTGCCGACGCCGCGGGTCTTGGTGCGCAACTTGTCGCCGGGCTTGATGTCCGTGAACTTCGCCGGCGCGCCGGCCTTCCAGTAACGCGTCTCGCCATCGGTCGTGATGACGACGTTGGTCTGGCGCACGAAGCTCTTGTCGAAGTTCGCCCACGTGCAGCTCAGCTCGCGCTTCGCGGCGTCAATCTTGTCCACGTAGAAATACTCCTTGTGGCCATTGAGCATGTTCATCTCGTCCTGGATGTAGGTGAGCCAGACCCACTCGCCCTTGTCGTTCTCGTGCAGCCGGAAGATGGCGCGCTCGCCGACACGGAAGTCCTGCAAGTCGCCGTTGGCCGCGTGGTGCAGCAACTCGGCGTAGGGCATGACCGTGAAGCTCATCACCGAGTCGTCGC
>SXTU01000152.1 GCA_005791875.1 Verrucomicrobiales bacterium | reverse complement strand
GTGACGTCGAAGCCGTCGATCGGGCCCGACTCGGAGATGTCGAGCGCCTTGCCTTGCGGCATTCCCTCGACGATGTCGTAGAGCACGACGTCGCCAAGCGCGCGTAGCGCACAGAGGTGGGCCATGGTCGCGCCGATGTTGCCGGCGCCGATGAGCGAGATCTTGCTGCGTGCCATTTCCGTCCTGTCTCTCCTGTTTGCCCGCCACGGGCCCGGCCGCGCGAGCGGCGCTGCTTCACATATGGCGGATGATCGCGTCTCCGAACTCAGAACACTTGACCAGCACGGCGCCGTCCATCTGTCGGTGGAAATCGTAGGTCACGGTCTTGGCCGCCGTGGCACCGTCAAAGCCGCGTAAAATCGCGTCGGCAGCTTCGTTCCAGCCCATGAAGCGCAACATCATCTCGCCCGAGAGGATGACCGAGCCCGGATTTACCTTGTCGAGATTGGCATACTTGGGTGCCGTGCCGTGCGTCGCCTCGAAGATCGCGTGTCCGGTGAGGTAGTTGATGTTGCCGCCGGGCGCGATGCCGATGCCGCCGACTTGCGCGGCGAGGGCGTCGCTGAGGTAGTCGCCGTTGAGATTGAGCGTGGCGATCACGTCAAAGTCCGTCGGGCGGGTGAGCACCTGCTGGAGGGCGATGTCGGCGATGGCGTCCTTGATCAGGACGGCACCTGCGGCGAGTGCGGCCTTCTGCTCCGCGTTCGCGGCTTCTTCGCCCTTTTCCTTCTTGGTCTTTTCCCACTTGGCCCAGGTGTAAACCTTGTCGCCGAAGATGCGTTCCGCCGCGCTGTAGCCCCAGTCGCGGAAGGCGCCCTCGGTGTATTTCATGATGTTGCCCTTGTGGACGATGGTCACGTTGCGGCGCTTGTTGGCGAGGGCGTATTCCACGGCGGCCTTCATGAGGCGGATGGTGCCGACGTTGGAGACGGCCTTGATGCCGAGGCCGACTTGCACGGGGATGTGCGAGGCGTCGTGGTCGGGCGCGGCGAGCTTCATGTAGCCGGCGATGGCGTCCTTGGTGCCGAAGCGAATCTTGGCGAAGTCCTTCGGAAATTCCTTCGCGAGGAAATCGAGGACCTTCTGGGCTTCAGGGGAGCCGCCGACGAACTCAATGCCAGCGTAGATGTCCTCGGTGTTCTCGCGGAAGATGACCATGTCCACCTTCTCGGGATGCTTCACGGGGCTGGGGACGCCGGTGAACCATTGCACGGGACGCAGGCAGACGTAGAGATCGAGCATCTGGCGCAGCGCGACGTTGAGCGAGCGCATGCCGCCGCCGACGGGCGTGGTGAGCGGGCCTTTGATGCCGACGAGGAATTCGCGGAAGGCTTCGACGGTGTCGTCGGGGAGCCAGTTGTTGAATTTCTTGAAGCTCTCCTCACCGGCGAAGACCTCCATCCACGCGATCTTGCGCTGGCCGCCATAGGCTTTCTCAACTGCGGCATCCATCACGCGGACGGAGGAAGCCCAGATGTCGGGGCCGGTGCCGTCGCCACGGATGAAGGGGATGATGGGGTTGCCGGGGACGACGAGCTTGCCGTTGGCGATGGAGATTTTGCCGCCGGTAGGGACGGTGCAGGTTGTGTAGGGCATGAGAAAGTTGAGAGTTGAAGGTTGAAAGTTAACAGCGTCGCGTTTTGTGTCGCGCGGCGGGCCGCGCAAAGAGGACGCGTTTGTAGCGGAGGGAGTTTTGCCCGGCAAGCGGTTTGGTGGCCGCAGCGCGATGGCAGAGTTTCTCCTTCACTCCGTTTCCGCCGCCGGTATTCTCCGCGCCCTATGTCAAAGACGTTCAAGGTCGCCGCGCTGGCTGGCGATGGCATCGGTCCCGAGGTCATGCGCGAGGCCATCAAGGTTTTGCGCGCGGTGGAAAAGAAGTTTTCCCTGAGTTTTCAAATCACCGAGGCACCCGTGGGCTGGGCGGGCATTGACGCCGCCGGCAAGGCACTGCCCGACGAGACGCTCGCGCTGTGCAAGGCGAGTGACGCGATCCTCTTCGGCTCCGTGGGTTTGCCCGACCGCGACCCGACGATTCCGAAGGAGCAGCGGCCTGAGCGCGCGGCGCTGCTGCGCATCCGCAAGGAGTTCGGGCTGTTCGCGAACCTGCGCCCGGTGCAACTCCCCAAGGCGCTGGCGCACGCTTGCCCGTTGCGCCCGGAGCGGCAGGGGGATGGCATTGACATCTTGGTTGTGCGCGAGCTGACGGGCGGGATGTATTTCGGCCAGCCGAAGAAGACGGAGGATTACTTTATCGAGGAGCCGCAGGCAGACGTGAGCGCGACGGTCATCATGAAGCGCTCGCAGCGGGCGATTGACACGATGGTTTATACGACGCCGGAGATTGAGCGGATCGCGCATGTCGCCTTCAAGGCCGCGTCGCTGCGGCGCAAGAAGGTCACGAGCATTGACAAGGCGAACGTGCTCGAGAACGGCGTCCTGTGGCGCGACGTGGTGACGAAGGTCGCCCGCCAGTATCCCGACGTGGCGCTGGAGCACATGTTCGTGGACAACGCCGCGATGCAACTGATGCTCAAGCCGACGCAGTTCGACGTGATGCTGTGCGAGAACATGTTCGGCGACATACTCAGCGACGAGGCGGCGGCGCTGGCGGGTTCGCTCGGCATGTTGCCCAGCGCGAGCCTGGGCGTGACGAATGGTGAGCAGACCTTCGGTTTCTTCGAGCCTGCCGGCGGCACCGCGCCGGACATCGCCGGGAAGAATCTCGCGAATCCCATCGCCCAAATCCTCTCCACCGCGCTGATGCTCCGCTACAGCTTCGGCTTGAACGACGCGGCCAACGGCATCGAGGCCGCCGTGGGCAAGGCCATCGCCGCCGGCCTCCGCACCGGCGACATCTACACGCCCGCCGAGACGAACGCGCAGAAAGTCGGCACCCGCGAGATGGGCAATGCGATTGCCGCAGCCCTCTAGCCGCCGAGGTCAGAAGGCGGGCCGTGCGATGACATGAGTGACCTCCCCGCCAAGGCGACACTCGCCGAACTCCTCGCCATCGCGAGCGAGCGCCAGGCCGCTGGCGAGTCCGCCGCCGCGCTCGCGGCCTTCGACCGAGCGTTGCCACTGCTCAATCGCACCGACCTCGCAAACGACCGGGCGCGTGTGCTCTTCCAGATGGCCCAGCTTGCGCGCTTCGAAGGGCAGGTCGCACGGTCCTTTGCGTTTTACGATGAGTTGATTCCGCTGGCCGGGGCACTAGGCGACCGTCGCGCCCACGGCCTCGCCGTCGCGATGCGCGGGCAACTGGTCTTCATGCAAGGCGAGAAGGCTGCCGGAATCCAGGCGATGATTCGCGGGCTGGAGGAGCTGCTTTGCTGCAAGGCTGAGGAAGCGGAACATCTCACCTGCCACACGCGCTTCTTCAGCCGCCGGCTGCCGCGCGCGGAGTTTGAGCGGTGCGTCCACGCCGCGACGGCCGACGAGGCATTGCGAGAGTTGTTGCTCAAGGCGGAGGGCTGCTGACCGGCTGCGCGCGACTTGACGCGCCGCACTTCGATGGCGACGAGGCTGTCTCGGTCTGGTGGCAGCGCCATCTTCCATGCCGCCTTCGTGACGCGCCGGCACCGCAGTGGATTTGAGATGGGGGAGGCGCGTTGATTCGTAGATAGATTTGCGAGAAGCCACACTTTTGCCTTTATTCTCTAGGCTAAAGACATGCGAGTTTTTGCCATGTCGGTCGGGTTTCGCCGTTGACACTACTGCAATCAGGTTCACTTTAGCCATATCGTAACTCGTGCGCTCTGCAGAATCTAGGGTGCGCGGCAACCAGAAAGGCCAAAACATGAAAACAACGTTCCACAAGCCTCTGAGTATCTCGTCTCTCACCTCTCATGCGGATTCCCGCGATCGAAGTGCTTCGATCGCGCGTCGTCTTGCAGAGCGGGCGACCACACTCGTGGAGGTTCTCGTCGTCACCGGCATCGTAGGCACGTTGGGTGGCCTCGCGTTGGTCGGGGTGTCAAAGGCGAATCAGGGATCGAAGGAAACCGTGGCCAAGCAGGAAGTGCGCGGTTTGGTTGAAGCCATTCTTTCCTACGAGGAGACCTATGGCCGACTGCCGGCCTCTAAGCAAGCCAACACGCCAAGTTTCTGCGGAGGCTCTCCCCTGCCGCCCCGGGATTACACTTTCGGAACGGTTGCCCAGGACGGTCGAGGCACACTGAAGGGGCCCAATGGAAGTCCTTTGCCATCGGTGATCAGCCAGACCACCGCGCTGCAACCGCTCGACTATCAGGCGAACAACTCGGAGGTGATCTCCATCCTCATGGACCTCGAGAACTACCGCACTTCCGGAAACCCACAGACCGTCAACTGGGGTCACCGCTACAATCCGAAGGGCATCAAGTTTTTGGACGCGAAGGAATCGTCCGGCGTGCAGTCGCCCGGCGTTGGCGATGACCTCGTCTATCGCGATCCGTGGGCCAATCCCTACATCGTCACGCTCGACCTCGATCACAACAACCGCTCGTGGGACAACTTCTACGCCTTCGCGCATGTCACCGAGAAGCCTGCGCCGGATGAGGATTCTCAAAATGGCCTCGTCGGCCTCAAGCGGCCCAACGATGCGCCCTACTCCGCCCCCGCCACGGCCCACCCGAGCGACCGGCATAACTTCGTTGCGAAGGAGTCGGTGATGGTGTGGTCGTTCGGCCCGGATGGAATGGTGGACTTCAACGTGAGCAATTCTGCGAACGGCAAGGCCAACAGGGGCAAGAACAAGGACAACTTGCTCAGTTGGTGACGGTGCGGCTGCGCAGAGACCGCAGCAGCCAGCGCAAACACGATTCAGGCAGAAGCAGGCCCGGCCAAAAGCCGGGCCTCGCCTTTTCGGAAGGCGCGTTCACGGCGCTTCACTTCTCCGCGCAAAAGCTCCTCGGCGGACCAGCCTTTCGTTTGAGCCAATGCGGCCAGGCCAAATAATTTCTCAGCCAGTTTCCGCCTCGTCGTTCCAGCGAGCTTCTTCGGAGCGATGAGCAGCTCCGCCTTGCGCGCCTTCTTCACGAGTTTCTCGGCGCGGGCAAGGGCGGGGAGGTGCTTCGGGATGCCATCCAGCGCGGAGGGACGCGCGTGCTTGGTGCCGTGCTTCTCGGCCTTCTTGATTTGCTCCCAGTTGGCCCAGACCTCGTCCACGTCCTTGACCTTCACGTCGCCGAAGACGTGCGGGTGGCGGCGCAGGAGCTTCTCGGTGATCCGGCGGGCCACGGCATCAAAATCGAACGATCCGCGCTCGCGGGCGAGCTGGCAGTGGAAGACGACTTGCAGCAACAAGTCGCCGAGTTCCTCCGCCATCTCGTGCTCGTCACCGGCCTCGATGGCATCCATCAGCTCATAGACCTCCTCGACGGCGTGGGTGCGCAGCGTCATGTGATCCTGCTCGCGATCCCAAGGGCAACCCTCGGGTGAGCGAAGACTGGCCATCACTTCAAGAAGCTGGCGGATGGCGGGGAGCCGACGCGAAGGTTTGGAGCAGGGCATGGTCAGTGATCAGTGTTCAGTAACCAGTGCCTATGCGTCAGTTGCTTCTATTGCCCAGGCTACAGAATCACGAGGTCATCTCGATGCACGACTTCCTCGCGCGGGAGCTGGTGGTCGGCGATTTGCACAGAATGGAAGCGCGCGATGCCGCGCGCGAACTCCGTCCCGTCCTCGTCGCAGATGCGCACGACCTCGTCCCTTTCGAAATCGCCTTCGCAGCGCGTGATGCCGGGCGGGAGCAGGCTGCGGCCCTTCTCGCGCAAAGCCTTCTTCGCGCCGTCGTCCACGAAGAGCGTGCCTTTGGGATGGTGGAAAAACGCGATCCAGCGCTTGCGGCCCGGCATCTTGTTGAGTTGCGGGATGAACAGCGTGCCCTCCTCCGCGCCGTTGAGAATGTCCGCGAGCACGGTGGCTTTTCGGCCGCTGGCGATGACGAGCGGGATGCCGGAGCGCGTGACAATCTTCGCCGCCTGAATCTTCGTCGCCATGCCGCCCACGGCCGTCGCGCTCAACGTGCCGCCCGCCATGCCTTCGACCGAGTCGTCTATGCGTTCGACCGTCGGCAGCAGTCGAGCGGCGGGCGTGCCGAAGCCTTCAATCACGCCGTCCACCGTGGTGAGGATGACGAGCAAATCCGCCGGCAGCAGCGATGCGACGAGGGCGGAGAGCTTGTCGTTGTCGCCGAACTTCAGCTCGGTGAAGGAGACGGCGTCGTTCTCGTTGATTATGGGGATGACGCCTAGGTCGAGAAGAGCGACAAGTGTGTTTCGGGCGTTGAGGTGGCGCTCGTGGTGCTCGAGGTCGTCGTGTGTGAGGAGCACCTGCGCGACGTGCAGGCCGAACTTGGAGAACAGGTTTTCGTAGGTCGTCATCAGGCGCGACTGGCCGACAGCGGCGCACGCCTGAAGCTCCGCGAGTTCCTTGGGCCGCGCTTCAAACCCAAGCACGCCGATGCCCGCGCCGACCGCACCGGACGTGACGAGCACAACTTCGCGTCCCGCCTTCCGCAGCGCGGCGACCTGCGCGACAAGCTGCTCCATCTGCGCGAGGTCCGGCAGCTTCCGGCTGTCGGTGAGGACGCCGGTGCCCAGCTTGACGACGAGGCGTGAAATGTCTTTGAGGACCGCAGAACGCACAGTGAGTTCGTAACAGAAGGGCAGGGGACGGCGAAGCGGAAAGTGCGGTGCCGTAGGCGGGACACTCCTGTCCCGCAGTTCACTGGAAACAACATCAACCGCATCATTGCGGACAAGCGTGTCCGCCTCACACTTGCCGCAATAAGCCGCCGTTCGCCTTCAACCAGCGCTCTGCCTCCTCCCAGCGCGGGAATGCCTCGGCCACATGCCGCCAGTAGCGCGCCGAGTGGTTCATCTCGCGCCGGTGCATCAACTCGTGGACGCAGATGTAGTCGCGCACGAAGTCCGGCGTCTGCACGAGCCGCCAGTTCAGGGAGACGGTCCCCGCGCGCGAGCAACTGCCCCAGCGAGAGCGCTGGCTGCGCACCGTGACGCGCTGGACAGTCACTTGCAGTTGAGCCGCAAATGCGAGCAAGCGCGGAGGAAGCTCAATCGCCGCGAGTTGCCAGAGATGGCGTTCAATGGCGGGGCGGAGGTTCGTTGCAGCTTGGCGGAGCAAGATACTTTGATCGGAGAACTTCACGACGCAGCCGCTCGAGTGCGTTTCCAACCGCAACGAGACGCGCTCGCCGCGAAAGAGAATCTCGGTCCCGTGCTGCCACTCGGTCGCGGGGCGGGAACGCGGCGGCTTCGCGAGTTGCTTCGCGAGCCAAGCTGACTGTCGCTGCGCGAAGGCGAAGGCTTCCGCACGATTTCCAGAGCGTGGCACCGTGACGCGTGCCACGCGCTCGGGAGTGAGCCGCAGGACGTAGCGACGCGCCTTGGGATTGCGGACGAACTCGACCGGCAGCTCCGTCCCGCCCACGCGCAGCGTCGCCGCTACTGCGGCCGGGCGCACGCGGTTGAGGAGTCGGCTGAAGAGGTCGAGTTGCACGCGCGGCAGTTGCGCGGAATGGCGCTAGCGAGCGGCCTGCTTCGCCGGCTTCTGCTCGATTCGATACAGCGCCGTGTCGGTGCGGAGGAAGAGCGCGTGGTCCACGGCGGCGAGCGAGGCGAAGATTTTGCCCGGCAGCTGGTTCTTCTCGATCACCTCGAACTGCTTGCCTGGCTTGATGACGGTGGTCAGGCCTTCGCGGTTGTGAACGTAGATCTTGCCGTCGGCGAAGGTCGGCGAGGAACTGTAGTTGCCGCCGAGACGCTCGCGGTAATGCTCCGCGCCGGTCTTGGCGTCGAGGCAGGTAAAGATGCCGCCGTCGTTGGCGAAGTAGAGTTCGTCCCCGACGAGCAGCGGCGAGGGCATCGTGGGCGCGCCCTTGTCGTAGCGCCATGCGATCTCGGGTTTCTCCAGCCCTTGATACTTCAGCGCGAGGATCTGTGCCTTCATGAAGCCGGTGCTCATGTAGATCATCCCGTGCCCGACGACAGGGCGCGGTGTGAGCGAGAAGCCCAGCTGGCCATACTTCACGCGCCAAAGTTCCTTGCCCTTGTCGTCGTAGGAGTAAATCCAGTCGGAGGACGGTGAGATGATTTGCTCCTTGCCGTTGATGGCGAGGATGAGCGGTGTGCCGTAGGACTTGCGGAGCTGGGGGTCCTTGTTCATGTCGCCCGAGCGCGGCGTCTTCCAGGCGAGCTTCCCGGTGCGCTTGTCCAGCGCGGCGATGAACTGCTGATCGCTGCCGTCGAGGTGGCAGACCATGAGGTTCTTCCAAATCACCGGCGAACCGCCGGGGCCGTTCTCGTGCATGACCACGAGGCTCGTGTCGGTCCAGAGCATTTTGCCCGTGCGCGTGTCGAGACAGGTGCTGCCCATCGCGCCGAAGTGGCAATAAAGTTTCCCGTCCTCGATGACCGGCGTGCAGGAGGCGTAGCTGTTGAGGGCGTGGACCCACTGCGGCTCGCGGGCAGTCAGGATTAGAATGTTTTGAGTGAGCTTGCCGGAATCCCGGTCCACGCAGAGCGCGCGGAACTCGACCTTGTCTAGCACCGTGAGCGGTTGGTTGCCGGTGTTGGACTTGAGTCGACGGTCGGCGTCCTCCTTCCTCGCGGGCGTCTCTATGGCGGTTGTGAGCCAGATGTTCTTTCCTTCGATCACCGGCGAGGACCACGCACGGCCGGGGAGTTCCGTTCTCCAAGTCACGTTCTTCGTCTCGCTCCACGACGTGGGGAGGCCGGTGACCTTCGCGTGACCCTGTCCGCCGGGGCCGCGCCATTCCGGCCATTCGGCGGCGGAGACCGAGGTGGAGACGGCGGCGAGCGTGGCGGCGAACAGGAGGCGAGATGAGTTCATGCGTTTGACGGCAGGTAGGAAAACGGATTGCGGGTGGATGTCAATTCAACCGTGCCCTTGCCCTCCTGCTCGTGATCCTAATCTTAATCTTGCTCCTCCCTCCGCCCCCGCATTTTATCGCCGCCATGAAAGCCAACACGTTCGCTGTCTTCGCTTCGCTCGCGCTCGCCACTCACGCCGCTCACCACTCACGCCGCAGCAAACGCCCCGATCCCGCTTTGGCCCAAGGAAGCTCCCGGCGAGAAGGGCGGATTCGGCGAGGAGAAGGACACCTCCACCGAGAAGAGTGGCAAGGTCGCCGGCAAGTCCGTCATCCGACTCGGCAATGTCGCGCAGCCCACAATCACTGTCTATCGCCCAGCGAAGGACAAGGACACCCGCGCAGCGGTCGTCATCTGTCCCGGCGGCGGCTACAGCATTCTTGCCTACGACCTCGAAGGCTCCGAGGTCTGCGAGTGGCTCAACTCCATCGGCGTGACGGGCGTGCTGCTCAAGTATTGCGTGCCGAAGCGCCCCGGCTTGGAGAAGCACACGGCAGCGTTGCAGGACGCGCAACGGGCCGTCGGCTTGGTGCGTGCGCGCGCGGCGGAGTTCGGCGTGGACCCAAAACGGATCGGCATCCTGGGCTTCTCGGTGGGCGGGCATCTCGCAGCGGCAGCGAGCAACAACTACGACAAGCGCACTTACGAACCGGTGGATGATGCGGACAAAGTGAGCTGCCGGCCTGACTTCGCTTTCCTGATTTACCCCGCCTACCTCACGGTAAAGGAGCAGGGCGACAAGATTTCTCCCGAGCTGCCCATCACCGCGGACACGCCGCAGACCTTCCTCGCCATGACGGAGGACGACGGCATCCGCGTGGAGTGCGCGCTGTTCTACTACCTCGCGCTCAAGCAGGCGAAGGTGCCCGCTGAGATGCATCTCTATCCCACCGCGGCCACGGCTACGGCCTGCGCTCGAGCCAGCACGGCGTCACGACCTGGCCGCACCGGGCGGGCGAGTGGATGAAGACTCGCGGGCTGCTTACGAAGTAATCCGTGCCGGCGACTTCCAGTCGCCGTCCGGAGTTTCCGCACGCAACAGACGGGGACTGCAAGTCGCCGGCACCTCACCGCACCGTCCCGGCGAAGCTCACCCAGCCGTGTTGCACGTGCCGGGCGGCATCGCGCATCGCGTGCGTGAATTCCAGTGAACGCAAGTCCTTCCCCGCCGCGTGACAAAGGCTCGCGGCTTGCGCGGCGACGGCTTCGTCGTAAGCCGCAAGAACGGGAAACAACTTCGTCGCCTCCGTGCCGTGGCGTTTCACGAGCAGCTCTGAGTAGGCGCGCGCGGAGGTGAATTTCCCGTCGCCGTCCGCATCCACCCACACGGGATTCGTCGCGCCCAGCACGCGCGGGGTGAAGACCTTTGAACTCGGCTGATACGGGCGCGGTGTTTCCCAGAACGGTGCGGTCACGCCCGGCCCGCTCGCGATTGCGACGAGATGATAGTCGTGCTTCAGGCGCGGAAGCTTGAACGCCACGCGCGCCTTCGTCGTGCCGCGCACGGGCAACAGCCGTTGCTCTCCGACCTTCACGCCGTTGGCGAATAAATCCACGCGATCCGCCTGCACCCACATGGGACCGAGCACCGTCACCACCGCCGTCACGCCGCGCTGCCCGCGCAACGCAAGATCGCCGACACCGAAGCGGTCGTTCACCACGATGTTCGCGAGCAGCCCGAAGCTCACGAGCGCACGGCCCTCGCGCAGGCTGCGGCACGCCTCGTCCACATTGATGGCACCGGGGTTCGCGTCCGCGCACTTCACGTAGGTCCGCGCCTGCCCGAGGATGAAGCGGCTCACGTCGTGCGTGTCGCTGGAACCGAGCGCGGTGATGCGATGGCCGTGGTTCAGCAGCGCGAACCAGTCGCGGAACAGGAGCATGATGTCCGACTGCATCGCGGCGGACGTGATGACTTCCAGCCCGTCGAAGCTGAACTCCTGCCCGCGCAACGCCGCACCGGAGACGGAATTGAAGTTCGCCGGGCCGAGCGGCACGAAGCCGCTGTGCAAATCGCGCGGATGATTCAGCGCGATGACTTGCACGCCCGGCGTGGCGCGGATGCCCAGCAGCAGCATGTTCCAATTCGTCGTGTTGAAGTCGGCGACGGTCGCGCCGGGCTGGATGGGAAACGCGTTGAAGTGTCCAGCTTTGGTCGTCACCTCGTTGCCGATGACCGACGTGAAGCGGTCGCTCAACCGCGTGCGCTGCGCCGCCTCGGTGTAATCCGCGTGGACGTTGTGGTCGGTGGCGACGGCCAGTTCGATACCCTCGCCGGCGATGGTCTGCATCCGCTCGTCCTCCGTCGCGTCGCCGTGCCTGCTCTTCGTGAGCGTGTGGATGTGCGTGTCCGCCGCGGCCCAGCCGTGCGTCGGCACCGCGCGGCAGATGGTGAGCGCGAGCGACTGCGTCTTGCCCGCGACGAGCGTGACCGCTTGCGTGGTGACGCTGAACTCAAACCCGCGCGACGCGAAAATGGTGTATTTCCCCGGCAGCAAGTCCGCGCTCGCCGAGCCGTCGCGCGTGTAGAGCACGCCGGGCCGCGCGGCGAGGTTGGTCTGGTTCGGCGTGCCGGGCAGCAAGGCCGCGAGCCCGCCATCAGCATCCACGATGGTCAAGCGGCAGGGCAGGGGAGTCTTCGTGTCTGAGTCTGTGACTTGCACGGCGAGCGTGGCTTGGGTGAGCGTTTCCTTGAGCGACGCGGACACGAGTCGGAACTCGCCGACGACAATGTCATCCACTGCCGTGGGCGGCAGGATGGCGAGCGTGTTCGTGCCGTCGCGCAAAGCACCCGGCGGCACGGCGAGCGCGTGGACGAGCGGCGTTTCCTGCGTGACCAACGAACCGAGGCGACGACCGTTGAGCTGAACCGGCCAGCCCTGCTTCACGTCGCGCTGGCGGATGAGAAGCGTCTGCTCGGTGTCGTTGCGTTGTGCCTCGAAGCGGACTTCCAGCATCCGCCCATGCGGCTTCTTGCCGGCGAACTCCTGCCATTCGGGGAACCCCTCCGTGCCGAGATGATACCGCGCGGCATCCAGCACGCGGACCTGCGCGCGAAGCGGGAGAGCCGCGGAGAGCAGCAACACCAACGTCGTCAGCAGAAAGCCACGCGGCATGGCGCGAGTGTAGCGGCAAGGAACGACGGTGAGCAAGGTCCGCTGCAGTTTCCCACTTACAAGCGCAGTCGTTGCCGGTTCAGGAGATTTCTTCTCACACGAGTCCATCCCGGAGCGCTCGGGCGACGGCGGCGGCGCGGCTGTGGACCTCGAGTTTGACGAAGAGATTCTTGGTGTGTGTGCCGGTGGTGTGGATGCTGACGCTCACGCGGTCGGCGATCTCTTTGGCAGTCAAGCCTTCGACCATGAGTCAAGCGGGTGGACCTTGGAAGTCCGGACCGCGGCACCGTCATCCGGGCGGAGCTCGCAGGCACCGTGACCTTGCGCGGGGACGTGCCGGCCCCGGTGTTTCAGCCGCTCGCGGGCCACCGGTTTATCTTCGTCGCGGACTTTCCTTTCGCGGGCGAGATGCCCGCAGTGAACGAGCTCGACACGTTGACCATCCTGAAGCGCATGCCCAACGCAACCGAGCTGGAGTTCGTTCCCGGCCCGTTCTTTCACGACGCCCGCGCGGGAAAACTCTACCTGTCCACCTCGGACACCTGCGTCACTGCGTGACGTTCCAAGACGTCGCGGATTAGCACGGCGTCCACATAGCCTTGCAGCAGCTCCACGCGCAAGCCCGGGGCCAACCCCTGCGCCTCCGGGAACCCGCCAGTGGCCAGATAATCGCGAAAGCGATTCTCCACTAGCGACCGCTCCGCCGCCGTCCACCGGCGCGGCACCTTGGCAGGTTCTTCGCCGCGATGACGTAGAAACTCAGGGAAACTGAAGGGCCGGATCACGTTCGCCATCCTGCGTCCGCGGAACGATGTATGCACCTCCCGCGACAGCATCTTCGCGGAGGAACCTGAGACGACGAGTTCCATCCGCTCCGTATCCATGGCTCGCCGGACGAACTGTTCCCAGCCGGGCACCAACTGGATCTCGTCCAGAAACTAGTGCACGGTTTCGCGGCCGCGCAACTGCGGGTGCCGCCGGAAGAATTCCTCCAGTAGAAACCCAAGCTGCTCCACGCCGATGCCGGCCAGGCGATCGTCGTGGAAGCTCAGGTAAAGGGCCCGCTCCGGAGCGCCCGCGCCGCGCCGCTGTGCCAGCACTGTTGAAAGAAGGTGGTCTTGCCCGCGCGCCGCATCCGATCACGGCATGTGTTTTGCCGGGCACCGCTGGCGGTCGCGCGTCCCGCGCCGTCTGGCGCGCCGGGGCCACGAGATCCATAGCGGCGATGATTTTTTCGTTAAGGACCGGATGCAGTTTCATGCGGGACCGGTTCATTCAATGTGTCGGTGGTTAAAGGACAGATTGCCTCCATTGAGGACTCTATTAAAGGCCACAAAATTTTAGCCAATCCGTGTGTTGAGCTCAGTCACTTCGGCAGGACGAATCAGCCGACGTAGTAAGACAGGCGAGATTCCTTGGACGGTCGTGGTGCTGCAGTAGAACGACGGGCAGGCCACGCGACCGCAGTTCTGCGCCCAACGCCCTCGCCCCGGGCTGTCGGAACACGCCCTGAAGGCAATCAAGTCCGCACGGGTCGTCGTGAACAGTTCCTCGAAGTCTTCGCGGCTGCGCGGGATTCCCACCACCCGATACGGCGTGTGGGCGTGGAGATAAACGCAGCAACGGTGGAGTTGTGCCAACCGATCGCTGTGCTGCACGACGCAGAGGGGCGGTTTAGTGATTCACCACCTCGAGTTAATTGGCCCCCGTTTTCTTTGGTGCGCTTCCAAGCGCGGTGTCGAATTGAGGCTCCCCGCTAAGGACTACGGCTACAATTTGCGCAGCACTCAGCGCCTCTTCCGCGCGTTGCGGCACGGCGCGCGACTTGACGAGGAACACGCGGCCTGCTTCCGTCAGGCGCACGGACTTCGCACCCCGCTCCAGATCAAGTTCACGGAGTGCCAGCGGGCTGACGCAGGCGGTCGGACTCCGCGCACAAGCTTGGCACATCGTGGATCAGCACGAACCCGAGTTCACGCAAGCAGAAGGAGTAGCCACCCGCCGCCCGGCCACCGACGAGCATGGCCACGTCGGGCGGCAGAGTGCGGCGGAGTTGGCGTAGTTCCTCTGGCAGCCGATCGCAGTCCGCCGGATAGACGACGCTCAATGCGGCGGCCCGAGCCTGCCGTTGGCGCGCTTCGCCGGCGATTTCGGCGGCGGGCAAGTTCGGGCCCAGATAGGTGACGTTGCATCCGGCGTTGGTCGCGGCGGAGGCGACCATCACCGCGCCCAGTTCGTGCAGTTGCCCGGCGGGCGTGGCCACGACGAGGCGGGGCGCGTCTTCTCGCCAGGCAAAGGGGCGGGTGACGTGGTTAAGAAATCTCTTCAGATGCGCGCTGGCGAAGTGTTCGTGCGCGGCCGTGAGGTCGCCTCGTTGCCAGTGCTCACCCAGCGCGATGACCAATGGGCCAATCAGCTGGCAGAGCAAGCCTTGGTGCCCCAACTCCACAGCACCGGCCTGAAGGACGCTTTCACACGAGGCCCCATCCAGCCGACGCACGGTATCCAACGCGCGCGTCACCCAGTCGGTGGCTGGCTGCTCTGCGGTGCGGGTGGGCTGGGCGAGGCGGTCCGCCGCCAGGACTTCACGGACGCGCTCGCTCGGCAGGGAGGCCACGGTGAAGATGCTGTGCCCGGCCTCGGTGGCCTGCCGAAGAAGAGCGAGGCGTTCAATCTCCGCCTCCGTGTAGCGCCGACGGTTGGTGTCGGTGCGGCGCGGCTCCACCACGCCGTAGCGCTTCTCCCAGATGCGGATGACGTGCGGGCTCAGGCCCGTGCGTTACGCCGCCACGCGGATTGAATGACTCATCTCATGCACTGGTGAATAATATACAGAACCTCGACAGAAGGAAAACTTTCAACCGCCGGGACCTCAACCACTCGATCGAAATGCAGGGAATTGGAGCTTAAACCAGAGATTTTGGCTCTGAGCAGCCATTAATAAACAATAACTAGACAGATATTATAAAATGATACAGTATTTAGACAATGAAATTGAAACCTGCTACAAAACTCGCCTCCACCTGCCGGATCGAACCCGTCCGGGTTTCGAAACTCCTACCCGGAGCATCCACTCGCCGGCAGATGACTAGCCAACTGGTTGCCCTCAGTCCTTCCACCAACCGTGTGAGTCCGGCTCCAGCGCCCAAGCCTGCGGAAGTTCCGCGCGACCCGGACGTGCGCACTGCACCGTGGGAGATGACCATTGATCGTCTGGAAATGGTCACGCCGCTCGCCCGCTACCTGCGGGATGCCATCGAAGTGCCCTTGCTGACCGTGGCCGAAGAGATAGAACTGGCCCGCCGCATCCAGCATGGCGACGAAGCGGCCCGCGAGCACATGATCCGCGCCAATCTCCGGCTCGTCGTGAAAATCGCCCGCGAATACGAGAACTACGGCTTGCCGCTGCTGGATCTCATCAACGAGGGCAATCTCGGCTTGATGAAGGCCGTCGAGCGCTTCGACCCCGCGAAAGGTGGTAAGCTTTCCACATACGGGGCTTGGTGGATCAAGCAGTCCATCCGCCGCGCTCTGACCAACCAAGCCAGAACCATCCGGGTGCCTACGCACACCTTCACGCAGATTGCGCAAATCCGGCGGGTGGCTGATCGCTACGAAAAGGAACTGGGCCGCGCGCCCACGCCAGCCGAACTGGCTACCGAGACCGGAGTCCGTCTCAAGCGCGTGGTGGAAATCCAAGCCGCTGCGTTGGCCCCAACTTCACTTGATGCCCCGATGGGCGACGCTGAGAGCCGACGCCTGGCGGACGTGGTGCCCGATTTGAGCCAGGCCGATCCCGCCGTGGACCTTGCCCGGCGTGATTTGCACGAACTCGTCCACCAACTGCTCCCTCGGCTCCCGGAGCGCGAGCGGGTGATCCTTCAGCAACGGTTCGGCCTCGGCGACTCGGGCAAACTCCCGCTTCGCGCCATCGGCCGGCGCTTCGGCGTGACCCGGGAACGCATTCGCCAGCTTCAAAACTTAGCGTTACAAAAACTCCGCCTCCTTATCCAAGAGCGCGAGACGATGCCCGTCACTGCTTGAGCCCCCAACCACTGCCCACCATGAAGACCTTGTTCACCCTCGGACTGCTTAGCCTACTCACCGCCGCACAGTTGTCCGCCAGCGATTGGTCGCAATGGCGCGGGCCGACGCGTGACGGGCGGGTCACCGGTCCCACATGGCCGGACAAGCTCGATACGAATCATCTTCGGCAGGTGTGGCGCGTGGAACTCGGCCCCAGCTACTCCGGTCCCATTGTCGGGGGTGACCGCGTGTTCACGACCGAGTCGAAGGACAAGAGGTTCGAGATCGTCCGTGCCTTCGATCGCAAGACGGGCAGAGAACTGTGGAAGCACGAGTGGGAAGGCGCAATGTCCGTTCCGTTTTTCGCCAAATCGAATGGCGACTGGATTCGCGCCACCCCCGCGCTCGACGGCGACCGGCTCTACGTCGCCGGAATGCGCGACGTGCTCGTATGCCTGGACGCGCGCGACGGAAAGGAGATTTGGCGGAAGGATTTCGTGACGGATCTCGGCGCTCCGCTGCCGGACTTCGGCTTCGTCTCCTCGCCGCTCGTTGACGGGGACGCCGTTTATGTCCAGGCCGGTGCGAGCTTCGTGAAGCTCAAGAAGCTCACGGGCGAAATGGTCTGGCGCACGCTAAAAGACCAAGGCGCCATGTGGGGCAGCGTGTTTTCGTCGCCGGTGTTCGCCACCCTCGGCACCACGCGCCAACTCGTCGTGCAATCGCGCGCGAAACTCGCAGGCGTCAACCCCGCCGATGGCAAAATCCTGTGGGAGCAGCCCGTGGAAGCCTTCCGGGGGATGAACATCCTCACGCCAGTGGTGCAGGGCGACACGCTTTTCACCAGCACCTACGGCGGCAAAACCATCGGCTTCAAAGTCGCGCAGGCTGACGGCAAATTCACGGTGACAGAGGCGTGGCAGCACAAAGCCCAAGCCTACATGACCACCCCTGTCCTGATTGACGGCGTCGCTTACACGCATCTCAAAAGCCAGCGGGTTATGGCCATCGAGATTGCCACGGGCAAGGAGCTTTGGACCACGAGCGAATCGTTTGGCAAGTATTGGAGCCTGGTCGCGCGCGGCGACCGCATCCTCGCCTTGGACCAGCGCGGCGAACTGCTCCTCTTCCGGGCGAACAAGGAAAAGCCCGACCTGCTGGACCGGCGCAAGCTGACCAAGGCCGAGACTTGGGCGCATCTGGCGCTCGCCAACAACCAAGTGTTCATCCGCGAACTGAACGCACTCGTGGCCTATATTTGGAGTGCCCCAGCCGCCCGGGTGACGCAGCCAGATGGAGGCAAACCGTGAAGCATCCGAAGCGAGCACTCGCCTTGGCAGGAGCGTTGGTCGCCGGCTTCGTAGCCGCCGGACTGGCAGGTTGTCAGGCCACGCGCGCAGGCTACGAGACAGCGCCTTACACCGTCGTGCGGTCGGACGGCAAATTTGAGCTACGCGATTATCCCACGCTCACGGTGGCGGAGACTCCCATGTCCGTGGGCAGCCGCGACGGCGACGACGGGAGTTTCAGGCGGTTGTTCCGGTTCATCACCGGCAGTAACGAGGCGAAGCAGAATATCGCAATGACCACGCCGGTGCTCATGTCCGGCGACGGAACGAACGCGACGATGGCGTTCGTGCTGCCGGCCAAGTTGAAAACGGCCGAGGTGCCCAGGCCGTCCGAGGCCCCAGTCACGGTGCGCGAGTTGGCTGCGGGGCGTTTTGCCGTGCTGCGCTACAGCGGCGCGCGATCCCCCGCGAAAGAAGCCGAGTCGCTGGCGCAGTTGAAGGCGTGGATGGACACCGAGAAGCTGAGTGGCTTAACGTTGCCAGTGTATGGCTATTTCGACCCGCCGTGGACGCCGTCGTTCCTCCGCCGCAACGAGGTTATGCTGCCAACCGAAACGGCCAAGTAGGTTCGAGTCAGCCAATGCGTGCGCGTAAATTTCGCTGCGAACTCTGGCTGCCTCGGCCGCCGGAGGAAGTGTTTCCGTTTTTCGCCGACGCGGAAACCTCGACGCCATCACGCCGCCTTGGCTGCATTTCCACATCGTCACCCCGCAGCCTGTCACCATGCGGACAGGCACGCTCATTGACTACCGATTGCGTGTGCGTGGCTTGCCGCTGCGGTGGCGGACGCTCATCCAAGAATGGCAGCCGCCAAATCGTTTCGTGGACGAGCAATTGTGGGGGCCGTATCGCCAGTGGATTCACGAGCACACCTTCGAGCCGCGTGACGGCGGCACACTGGCGTGCGACCACGTCCGCTACATGGTTCCGTTTGACTGGCTGCTCCACCGGAGGTTCGTGCGACCAGACATCGAGATGATTTTCCGATTTCGTAATGCCGCCTTGACCAAGTTGCTCATGCCCGGGCAGGCAGAGCGCACTGGTCAGTCGGGCGAACATCATAACCAGTCTGCCAAACTTCCCACCCAGCACCCGCCATGCACACTGCGATGATTTGCCTCCAAGCGCTTGTGGCAGCCTCCATTTTCTTCGTTTGGGTGGTCCGCTACGACAACATCATTCAGGAATTCAAGCACTACGCCCTGCCAGACTGGCTGCGCGACTTGGTCGGCATTCTAAAACTAACCTTCTCGCTTCTGTTGCTGCTCGGAATCGAACGGACGCCGCTCGCCGTGGTCGGTGGTTTGGGTATTGCTGGGCTGATGGTTTGCGCCTTCATCGTCCATCTCCGCGTAAAAAGCCCTTGGTCAAAAAGGCTCCCGTGTGTGGGGCTCCTTGCCATGTCTTTGGCCATCGCGCTAACGGGGTGGCTGTATGGCAGTGCGAAATGACGCAACGATGAAATCCCTGGTATGGTTTCGGCTCGACCTTCGTCTCGCGGATAATCCCGCGCTTGATGCGGCGGTGAGACGCGGCGGTGCAGTCGTGCCCGTGTTCATTTTGTCGCCAGAGGAGGAAGGCGCGTGGCCACCAGGCGGAGCCTCGCGCTGGTGGTTGCATCAATCGTTGCGCGCCCTGGAAGCGCGTCTGCTCGGGGCCGGCGCGCGACTTATTTTCCGCTGCGGTCCTGCGCTCGAAGTCTTACCCGCACTCGCCGAGGAAACCGGCGCAGATGCAGTGTTCTGGAATCGTCGTTACGAGCCGGACGTCATCGCACGGGACGCGAACGTGATGGCAACCTTGCGAGGCGAAGGCGTGGCCGTCGAAAGCTTCAACGCGGCGCTCTTGCACGAGCCGTGGACGATTCAAAACCAAAGCGGCAAACCGTTTCAGGTCTTCACGCCCTTTTGGAGGCATTGCCTTGCGCAACTCGACCCGCCCAGACCTTTGCCGGCACCGCCAAAACTGCCCGCGCCAGCGAAATGGCCCACGTCGATCGCATTGGAGGAGCTCGGCCTCGAACCGAAAGTCAAATGGTCGGAGGGGCTGCGCGCCGCGTGGCAGCCGGGGGAGGCTGGCGCGGCTGGGAATTTGAAGAGTTTTCTGACGAGCGGACTTAGCGACTACTCCGAGCAACGCAACCGGCCGGATGTCGTCGGCACGTCGCGGCTCTCGCCGCATCTGCATTTTGGCGAAATCGGTCCGCGACAAATCTGGCATGCTGTAGCCGCTGAGGTCAGGAGGCGGATTCCGAAGGCGACCGATGCCCGCCTGCTCCCGTCGCCGGCTACCGAGGACTGGCGCAGTTCGCAGTTTCTAACCGAAGTGGGCTGGCGCGAGTTCTCGCATCACCTGCTCTACCATTTTCCGCAAACCCCCACGGAGCCGCTGCGCGCGGACTTCAACAAGTTTCCCTGGCGCAAGGACGCGGCGTGGCTCAGGGCTTGGCAACAAGGCCGCACCGGTTATCCAATCGTGGACGCCGGGATGCGCGAGCTATGGACAACCGGATGGATGCATAACCGCGTGCGCATGATCATCGCGTCGTTTCTCGTTAAGGATTTGCTCTTGGACTGGCGGGAAGGTGCACGCTGGTTTTGGGACACTCTGGTGGACGCCAATCTTGCGAACAACACGCTGGGCTGGCAGTGGGTCGCAGGGTGCGGCGCGGACGCCGCGCCGTATTTTCGAGTATTCAACCCCAGGGCACAGGGCGAGAAGTTCGACCCGCACGGGGACTACGTGCGGCGCTGGTGTCCCGAGTTGGGGAAACTGCCGGCAGAATGGATACATCAGCCGGACAAGGCGCCGCTGGAGGTCCTTCGGGCTGCGGGTGTGGAACTTGGGCGCGATTACCCTGAGCCAGTTGTCAGCCACGCCATCGCTCGCGAGGTTGCGCTGGAAGCGTTCGCGCAAATCAAGCGTGGGGCATTCCGATGAGTGACTAATTCGTGCAGCCCTGCGCCTATCCGCGTGCGCGAGGCTGAATTTGGGAGGAGGGGTGGCTTTCGATTTGGCGGAAAGGCGAGATTTAGTTTTTTCGTTGACCGTGTTCGCCGGGATGAGTTGCCGTCTTGAATCGAGCAGGCTCCATCAACGCGACGCTCTCTGTCCCGCCTCGATTGGCGATGCCAACGACCATGCGCCATTCAACGAACTCACCAGGCGGGGGAGAGTCATGCTTGTTCAACGCGCGTCGGACTGTGTCCGTGTCAGCGGTTACGCCGCCGTCCTCGCGGAGTAAGCGGAATCTGGTCACACATCCACGACAGTTGAGTGGAGTTGACCCGGTTTGATGGACACCTTGAGAGGCCGGGCGCTAAACCCAAAGCGCACATGAACAAGAGCACCAAGACCGAACCGCCAGCAACCACCACCACAAGCCCGTCCCCGGCGGTCAAACGCTACGACGAAGCCTTCAAAAAGCAGGCCGTCGAGCACTGGATCAAGTCCGGCACACCCGGCACCCGGATCGCCGCCGAACTGGGCGTGAGCTACCCCAGCCTCAAGGACTGGAAACGCCGCTATTGGGGCGACGCCACCCCCGAACGCAACGATCCGGCCGAGGAAATCCGCGCCCTCAAGCCCGAACTGGCCCGCGTGCGCGAGCAACGCGACATTCTAAAAAAAACGCTGGGCATCTTCATCGAACCGTCCAAGAGCGCTACCAAACCATCGAACGTATGAACCCCGAACACTCGCTGACTATGCTCTGCGCCGTCTTGGACGTGACCGACTCCGGCTACCACGCCTGGGTCAACGCCCAAGCCAGCGCCCGCGAACGCACCGACGCGCACCTGCTGCCGCGCATCCGCGCCGTGCACGCCCAGCACCAAGGCCGCTACGGCGCACCCCGCATCCAGGCCGAACTGGCCGCCCAAAGCCAGAAACACGGCTGCACACGCATCGCGCGCCTGATGCGAGCCAACGGCCTGCGAGGCCTGTGCGCCCGGCGCTACGTGCCGCAGACGACGCAAAGCGACCACGACGAACCCATCGCCCCCAACCGGCTGGCAGAAGCCCCCGCGCCCAGCGGCCCAAACCAGATCTGGGTCACGGACCTGACCTCTGTCTGGACCGACGAAGGCTGGCTGTATGTGGCCGTGATCGTGGACCTATGGAGCCGCCGCGTCGTGGGCTGGGCGACGGGCGCGACGTTGCACGCGACCCTGGCACTCAACGCCCTGCGGATGGCCCTGCAACACCGCCAGCCGCCGCGCGGCCTGCTGCCCCACAGCGACCGGGGCGTGCAATACGCCTGCCGGGAATACCGTGGGCTACTGGCGGCAACCGGGTTGGTGGCGAGCATGAGCCGCAGCGGCAATCCGTATGACAACGCGGCGATGGAGAGCTTCAACGCCACCTACAAACGCGAATGCGTGGGGCTGGTGGAAGCGGCGGGCGGTTACGCGACGCGTGCCGTAGCGAGGGAAGATTTCTTCACCTACGTGGAGAAGTATTACAACCGGGTGCGGCGCCACAGCGCACTTGGGATGAGAACCCCTGTGGACTTCGAACAACAACTCAACTAAACCACCCGTGCGCCCGGCCTCCCAAGGTGTCCATCAAACCGGGTCAACTCCAGTGCGCGTGACCGGCAAGGTGACGGAGTATCAGAAGCGACCGCAGATTGTCTTGGACGGGAAGGAGCAGTTGAAGGTTCTGGAGACCAGAAAACAGGAGAAGGAGTAGGTGGACACCATGGGCGTCAGATCCCAACCGTCATCGGTTCGATTCCCGCCGGAATTTTCCCGACAATTCCCGACAACTTCGCTTCGGGAATACTGTATCCAACTTCGGTCTGGTGTTTTTCAGAAACCTCGTTATCGTCGTAAATATGTTGGTTTTAGCCGTTTTTTACACGAAAACGGCGGACTGATTCGAGCGGATACGATTGCCTTCACCCGCTCCACGCGCGCGAGTAGCTCAACTGGATAGAGCGTCGGTCTCCGAAGCCGAAGGTTGTGGGTTCGACCCCCGCCTCGCGCACCACGTTTTATGGAGGGTTTCACAGCAGATTGACTTTTGGGGACAGTTTGGGGACAGTTGCCTCGATGAAAGCCAAAGCGGGCTCAAGTGTAACGGCTCCAGTTCAGATCAAACGCGGGAGCGTAACGGTGAAGATTTACACGGCGAAGAACCGTGCCAACGGCACTTCCTACGCCCAATACACGCTCGTCTACTACGAGGGGGCACAGCGCCGGAAAAAGAATTTCGGCGACTTGGAAGAAGCGAAGCAGGAAGCAAAGCTGACCGCAACGAAGCTGGCCAATGGGGAGAATCAGGTTTTGCGGCTCACCTCAACCGACCGCACGATTTATCTCGAAGCCGTGAGCCAGCTACGACCGTTTGCCCTTCCGTTGAACTTGGCGGTTCAGGAATACACGTCTGCCATCAAACAACTACCCGAAGGCACGACGCTGAAGGAGGCGGTGGACTTCTTCCGCCGTCGCAACCCCGCGACGCTTCAAAAGCGGTCGGTGCGCCAAGTCGTTGACGAGATGCTGGCCACCAAACGCACAGCGAATCTGTCTGCGGTCCATCTGAAGGACCTGGAGTGCCGCTTGAACCGTTTCGCCGACGCCTTCCAAATGAACATCGGTAGCGTCTCTGGCACCCTGATTCAGAAATGGATCGATGGTCTTCAGCGCAGCAGTCGGACGAAACACAACTATCTGCGAGTGACCGCAGCGCTATTCAACTTCGCCATCAAGCGGAAGTATTTGCCAAAGGAAGCGGTTGAGGAAATCGAAGCGGTTCAGCAGGCGAAGGAGGACAATGGCGAGATCGAGATTTTCACACCCGAGGAGATGAACGAAATCCTGACTGCGGCACGCACGGAGATGGTGCCATGGCTGGCCATCGGCGGGTTCGCGGGACTCCGGGCCGCAGAGATTCAACGATTGGACTGGAGTGAAGTGAATTTGGCGGACAGGCACATCGAAATCAAAGCCAGTAAGTCCAAGACGGCAGCCCGGCGCCTCGTCCCCATTACGGACAATCTTGCCGCATGGCTTGCTCCCTACGCAAAGAGAGCTGGCAAGCTTACGGAATATACGAGTTGGTGGAATCAATTTGGCAAGCTGGCGGAGGAGGTAAGCCGCTTACGGGAGGAGCGCGGGCAGCCCTGCAAGTTCGAGTGGCGGCACAACGCCTTGCGGCATTCGTTCATCTCCTACCGGGTCGCGGACATCCAAAATGTCGCACAGGTCGCTTTGGAAGCCGGCAACTCGCCCCAGATGGTTTTCAAAAACTACCGTCAACTCGTAACATCGGCAGCCGCGAAAGCTTGGTTCGCAATCAATGTCCTCGACCGGTGCCTCAACTAGCAGCGCGTCGTGAACGGGCGCACAGACTTGGATGCCTCCCTCCGTGGTGAATATGCAGGCCAGGCGCAACATTTCTGCACCGTTGGCCTGGCACGGAAAATTGCGGACCGACCGTGGGTTGAAACCTTCCTCAAGGTGGACTTGCCAGCCGAAGGTGGATTGAAGTCGGCCGGTCAGCACGCCGATGTCCTGGGCCGCCTGCGACCAAGCCCAGAAGCGCGGAAAAGTGCGGCGGTGGAGGTCAAGCAGCTCCATACCCCGGTGAACAGGTATCCCGAGCCTCGCCGCGATGCTAACAGCCTCCGCACCGAACTGGACGGACAGGGCGCAGACCTTGAACTGCTCCCGGGCCGCCGCGTGCGTTTGCTTTGTGCCGTTGGGCGGAATCACCCCCGCCTGCTTCCCGAACGCGAGATAAGGGTCGCCCGACTGGTAGGCGGCCACCCGCCGCCTGTCCACCAAATCGGGGCAAGGCCACTTGGTGTCTCCAAGGATTTCCAAACAAGCTTGCCG
>SXTU01000151.1 GCA_005791875.1 Verrucomicrobiales bacterium | reverse complement strand
GGTGGCCTGTCAGTCCGCGTCGCACGTTGTTAAGCTGAATTTAATAGCCCTTCCCACTATTAAGCAATGACCGGGTTTCGTTTAATAGCGAGCGGTCACTGCCAGCGCGTGTCCACGAACGCTGCTCATTTGTGGACACCAACACCCTTCTGCCAACGACTCACTCCCACTGCCATCCAGTTCTGCACAGGCTCATCGTTCGTAGCTTAAGGAACTCAGAACGCCAGACCTCACGCGACCTCCACGCCAGCACTCCTAGTCGCTTTTCGCAGCCTCCCCACCAGGACTCGATTTAAGCCCTCGCTGCTGATCCGATTTCCGCGTTTCGATCAGTCCAAAACGCCCTCTTTCGGTCAACTCTCAACACCATTGAACACGACCGACATCAACGAACGGCTAGGAGGTCAAAACCGGTCGAAAGCGGGTGCCACAACGAACCGTCCGCAGAGGCAAAGCGCCTAAAATCGAATCGTAGAGTGTCGTCGAGGAGAGGCGGATTTTTACACTGCATGACCTGGTATTGACCGGAGGTTTTCGCCGAAGAAGTGAGTGCGGCAACGAACCGAAAGTTTCTGCGGCTCGTTGGAAATCGCGGGCGGAGCTGCTTGTTGCCACGACGGTCTTGGAAGATTTCTGACACCGGTGAACGGGCAAAAACAGGGGTGATACTGTTGAGCTTGTTGTAACTGGATGTTGTAACTTTCTCCTGAGCTTCACCAAAGCCCTGTAAAAATAGGCTGGCGGGAGCGACGGGACTCGAACCCGCAACCTCTGCCGTGACCGGGCAGCGCTCTAACCAATTGAGCTACGCCCCCGTAAGGGGGCAGGCAACGTAGAAAAACCCCTCAGGTGCGTCAACAGCGGATTTGAAAAAAGGCAGATGCCGCTGACGCGGTGGCCTGTGTCCGCCGTCGGTTGCGCGAGGTCATCGTTGCGGCGGTCGCAGACCGCCGTTGCAGGGCTACGCCGCCGTCAGCTTCAGCGGCCCACCATCGCAGAGGGCGGCTTTGCCGAAGGTTTCGAGGCGGTGGCCCATGGCGTGGGCAAGGGCGAGATGGAGTCGGTTGTGAGCGACCTTGTCCAGCTTGAGCGAGCGGCCCATGGTGAAGCCGGGCGCGCCGCCGAGGAGCAGGAACGGGAGGTTGTCCAGCGTGTGGGAACTGCCCCGGCCGAGTTCGTTGGTCCAGACCACGAGGGTGTTGTCGAGCATCATGCCTTCGCCGCCGGGTTCGGGCGTGGTGGAGAGTTTCTGCACCAAGTAGGCAAGTTCGCCGGCAAACCATTTATTGATTTTCACCAGCTTGGCGGCCACGGCCACGTCCTTGTCCTCGTGCGACAGGGTGTGATGGCCTTCCTTGATGTCGAGCCAGTTCATGCGTGCGCCACCGACGGACTTGGTGAACTGCAGCGTGGCGACGCGGGCCATGTCGTTGACGAAGCTGTTGACGAGCAGGTCAATCTGCATGCGACTCAGGCGCGGGAGGTTGTCGTTCTGGTCGGCGACGCCTTCGCCCAAGGCCGGCGGTGCAGTGCGAAGTTTCTGGTCTTTTGCGGTGGCGATTTCTTTCTCCATCTGGCGCACGAGGGCCTGATGCTCTTCGAGCAAGCGGCGGTCCTGGGCGCTGATGAGTTTGCCGACGCGCTGCAAGTCGCCCTTCACGGTGTCGAGGACGCTCTGTAGGTTCTCCTTGTCCTTGATCTGCCCGTAGAGCTTCTCATACATCTGATACGGGTCGGAGATGGGCGCGATGGGTTTGTTCGCGCCGGCGTAGCTCATGCGGGTCCAAGGGTCGGCACGGTCGGTGACGCCCACGCCGAATTCCAACGAACCGAAGCGCGTGCGGGTGTCGTCGCTCTTCTGGAGGTGGTTCTTGATTTCCTGGTCAATGGAAATGCCGCTGGCCCAGCCGGCGGGTGCGCCGCCGCCGCCCATGATGTTTCCGGGGAAGAGCTCGATGCCGGTGAGCAAGCAGCTCATGCCGCGCATGTGGCTGTCGCCGTCGCCTTTGATTTTGTTGTGAACGCCGTTGAGCACGAGCATCCGGTCCTTGAAGGCCGCGAGCGGCGTCATGATTTCTTTGAGCTGGAAATCGGTGCCGGTCTCGTCGGGCCAGAAGGCGTTCGGGATGGTGCCGTTGGGGCTGAACATGAACACCAGCCGCTGGCGTGGACGTGCGGGCGCGGCGAGGCCGAGGCTGGGCAGGCCGGTGATGAACGGCAGCGTGGCGGCGGAGAGGCTGGCCTGCTTGAGGAACGTGCGGCGATGGAAGGCGTTCATGTTTTCTTTTTCGTTGTGCTGGCCGGCTTCTCGGTCCCCTGCAACGCGGACACGGTCGCGATGTCCACGAGCAGTTTCTGGACGTTGTAGCCGGACTGGACGAAGGAAAGGCGCAAATGGTTCAACACGTCTGGCCCGTAGGCGGGCATGGGCTGCTTCACGACTTGGCTGAACAACTGTTCAATGAAGGCGTTGTGCGCGTGCTCGCTCTTCACGGCGAACTCGGCCACGTCCCGCGCGCCCCGGAGGCGGACGATGCCGCCGTCGTCGGTGGTGTAGTCGGCGGCGGCGTTGATGGGACGGTTGTCGTCCTTATCGCGGAAGCGGCCCACGGCGTCGAAGTTTTCCAGTGCGAAGCCCAGCGGGTTGATGACGGAGTGGCAGCTATGACAGGCCTGCGGGCGGGTCAGCTCGGTGATTTTATCGCGCATGGTCATGCCGGGCTTGAAGTCGCCGTCCTTGAACGCCACGGCGATGGGCGGCGGGCGCAGCGCGCGGCCCACGATGTTGCGGGTGAGGAACACGCCGCGATGGATGGGCGAGCTGGACTTGTTGTAGGAGAAGGCCGCGAGCAGATAGGGATGCGTGATGACGCCGGAGCGCTGCTTGGGATCGAGTTGCACTCGCACAAAGTCCTCGGTGGCGTTGCTGGTGATGCCGTAGAACTGCGCGAGGCGGGTGTTCACGAAGAAGTCGTCCTCCAGCAGCAGGCGGCGGTAGTCCGAGGATTCGGTCCAGACCACGTCGTCGAGGAAGAGGTTCAGCGACGTGCGGAGGTCGGAGATGATTTCGGGTGTGAAGCCGGGGAAGCGGCTCGGGTCTTTAGTCAGGTCCTCGATGCGGTTCATCTGGAGCCAGTGATGGAGGAAATACTGCATCTTCCCGCGCGTGCGGGCGTCGGCCAACATGCGGCGGGCCTGCTCGGTGACTTGTTCGCGCGTGCGCAACTTGCCTTCCACAGCGGCCTTGGTCAGCGCGGCGTCGGGCAATGAATCCCACAGGCCGAAGGACAGCCGTTCGGCGATAGTGAAGTCATCCGACTGCACGCCCTCAATGCCAAGATAAAGGAAGCGTGGTGACTTGAGCGTGAGGAGAACGACGCGCTTCACGCCGTCCTCGGGCTTGACCGCGCTGTGCAAGGGGAGCGTGACAAAGAGATTCTTCTGCTCGTCCGTGAGCGGACGGCGGAAGGCCTTGGCAACTAGCTCCGCGCAGAAGGTCTCGACCTTGGCGGCGCGGTCTTTGTCGGCGGCTTTGCTGCGCGTGAGACGGTCGAGATTCTTGGCCACGTAGGTTGCGACTTCAATGGCCACGTGCGTGACGGCCTCGTCCCATTCCTTCGACACGGACACGCCGCGCTCATAGCCCACGCTGCTGTCGTCCGCAGGAAACGGCGTGGCGATGATGAAGGTAGCGTCGGCGCGCTCGGGCGCGAGGTTGCGTGCGGGGATGACCTGCCGCGCGCCGTGGGGCGGCTGCCAGAGCAGCGTGACGTTCGCCAGCGGGTCGCGCGAAGTCTTGAAGAACTCCAACCGCAGCGGATACGCGCGTCCGCCGATGAGCCGCAGCGTGGCCGTGTGCTCAACGCCTTTGAAAGACGAGACGGAGCCGTCAATCAGGGGCTGCTCGTCGTTGTTGACCCAGAGCCGGACGCCGTTGGCGGTCTTGACGACGAACTCGTAGTCGCCCGACTCGTCGGGGAGGACGGAGCCGGTCCAGTTCAACGCGAAGCCGTTCGTGCCCTCGCCGGCCCACTGCGGGCGGTTCTTGCCGAAGTCGAATTCAATCTTGCCGTCGTTGCGTTCCAGCGTCTTGTCCTCGCGCCGGAGGGTGCGCGACTTGTAGCCGACCGCGGCCAGACCCTTGCCCGACGTGACCTTCGGCTCCTCGCCTGCGCGGAAGAGGTCGGCGACGGCGAGCAGGTGCTGGCGGTTGGTGAGGCGAACCAGTTCGACGCGTGCGGGCTGGGTCTTGGCCTGTGCCGCGCGCGAATAAAACGTGTCGTGGATGTAGCGCGCGACGGCCTCGGCGTGTGGGCCGGTGCACGAGCCGGGCCTGTCCTCCGGCATCGTCTTGGCGATGTAGCGCGTGAGTTTCTCGATGGACCAGTCGCCGACGAGCGGGTCGTTGTATTTGCCCTTCACGCCCTGACCGGCGGGGCCGTGGCACTTGGCGCACTGCTGCTTGTAGGTGGCCGGGCCGTCGGGCTTGCGGGAGAACAGCGAGAACGTCGCGGCGGACGCGGGCGCGACCAGCCACAGGCCCGCGAGCATCGAGCCGGCGAGAACGAGGAGTTTCCGATGAAGGGACATTCGGTGCATTCAGACGCCAGGGAGGATGGCCGGATTCTGCGGAAGTTCAAAAGCTGAATGCACTTGCTCCCCAGCGCGCGCAGGTGGCATCAAGACTGACACCTTCACATGCACTTGCTTGCCGCCCAGTTCCTCCTCGTTGCCGCCTTGGCCGCGTCCGCCGCTGAACCTTGGGCGGATGCGAAGCTGCCCACGGACAAGGGCCTTGAACTCTGGTTCGAAGCCACGAAGCAAACCGCCGCTCGGCAGGCGCGCAAGCTGCCGGCGATGAACGACAATTCGCTCGTGGATGTGCTGCTCGACGGCTCCGGCCAGCAGCGCGACCTGACGCAGCGCGTGGCGGATGCGCAGCCGAAGTTTAAGTCAGCGGGCGCGAGTGCCTTCCTCCGCTTCGATGGCAAGGACGACTTCCTCGCGGCAGCGAATCTGCGGCGCGTGCTGACGAACTGCACCGTCTTCATCGTCGCCGCACCGAAAGCGAATGCGGGTAACTTTCCCGGCCTCCTGTCGTTCGCCGCGACTTCGCAGAACGACTACACCACCGGCTTCAACCTCGACCTCGGCGGCACGGGCACGCCGAACTTCTCCACGGTAAACGTCGAGGGCGCGGGCATGGCCGGGCAGCGCAACCTTCGCACGCAACCGGGCGCATTTGGCCGCTGGCACGTGCTCGCCGTCACGTCGCAGCCGGGCACGAACGGCGCGCGGCTCTTCGTGGACGGCGGCGGGCAGGGCCGTCGTGAGCGCACGGCGGGCTCGGTGCTACGGATGGACGAGTTTGTGCTGGGCGCGCGGCTTTACTCGAATTCACCGGAGCCGGTTCATGTCGGCAGCTTCCTCGATGGCGACATCGCGGAGGTGCTGGTTTTCAGTCGCGTGCTGCCGCAGGCGGAGCGGCAGGCAGTGGAGAAATACTTGGAGGAGAAACACGCGCCGTTGCACGCGCTCGCGGCTGGCCCGCAGCCCGGCGGCGCGCGTCCGCTCGAACTCGTCGCTAATCCGCCGGCCGTGCAGATGCTCGTGCCGGGCTTCACTTGGCGCGAGCTGCCGCTGGAGTTGAAGAACCTGAACTCCATCAAGTATCGCGCCGACGGTAAGTGCTACGGCGTCGGCTACAACGGCCAAATCTGGCTGCTCGCCGACACCGACGGCGACGGCGCGCCGGACAAGGCCGACCTCTTTTGGGACGGTGCGGGCAAGCTGCGCGGGCCCATCGGTCTCGCGCTTACGCCGCCGGGCTACAAGCTCGGCGAGGGCGTCTTCGTGCCGTCGAAGGGCAAGCTCTCGCTCATCGTGGACAAGAACGGCGACGACCGCGCGGACGAGGAAATCATCGTCGCGACCGGCTGGAAGGAAATCCCGCAGAACGTGGACGCCATCGGCGTGGCGCTGGACAAGGACGGCAGCATCTACTTCTCCCTCGGCGCGGCGAACTACGCGAACGGCTACTTGCTCGACGCCGACGGCAAGTCGCAGTTCGACCTCAAGTCCGAGCGCGGCACGGTGCTGAAGGTCGCGCCGGACTTCTCGAAGCGCGAAATCGTCTGCACCGGCGTGCGCTTCCCGGTGGCGATGGCGTTCAACAAGCACGGCGACCTCTTTTGCTCCGAGCAGGAGG
The DNA here is from genome assembly GCA_005791875.1 of Verrucomicrobiales bacterium. Taxonomy (GTDB): domain Bacteria; phylum Verrucomicrobiota; class Verrucomicrobiia; order Limisphaerales; family SXTU01; genus SXTU01. The sequence goes on along the minus strand of SXTU01000151.1, from coordinate 4,055 downwards.
GCGCGACGTGGCTGCCCAACGGAAATCCCTTCGACGAGCTGCTGCACATCCAGCCGGGCCGCCACTACGGCTTCCCGCCGCGCCACCCGAAGCATTTGCCGAACGTCTTCGACGAGCCGAGCACGTTTGATTACGGCCCGCAGCATCAAAGCACTTGCGGGCTGAACTTCAACGAGCCAGTCAACGGAGGAAAGTTTTTCGGCCCGTCGCACTGGGCGGGCGACGCCCTCGTCACCGGCGAATCACGCGGCAAGCTCTACCGCACCAAGCTGGTGAAGACCGCCGCCGGCTACGTCGCGCAGAACCATCTCCTCGCCTGCCTGAACTACCTGACCGTGGACGCCTGCCTCACGCCGCGCGGCGATTTGCTCGTGGCCTGCCACACCGGCAAGCCCGACTGGGGCACCGGCCCGAACGGCCCCGGCAAGCTCCTTCTCATCCGCCACACGGACACGAACGCGCCGCAGCCCGTGCTCACCTGGAGCGCCAGCCCCACGGAGATTCGCATCGCGTTCGACAAGCCGCTTGACCCCGCGAACCTGCGCGACCTCGCCAAGCGCACGAGCATCACCGCCGGCAAATACGTGATGCCCGGCGACCGCTTCGAGGCGATGTATCCCGGCTATCAGGTGGTGAAGGACCAGAAAGCCACGCCGCGTTACGACGTGCCCGTGCTCTCCGCCAGCGTCACGCCCGACCGGCGGAACATCCTCCTCCACACCGCCCCGCGCACGGCGGCGGTGAACTACGCGGTGCGGATGCTGAATGTGAGCCGAAATGCGGAACGCGGAACGCGGAACGCGGAATCAGCTGCGGGCGCGGCTGTCTCATTAGCACCCGGCTTGAGCCGGGTGTCACCGGAGGCCGAGGGAAAAAACCGTTTCAACGGTTTTCCCCCAGCCGCGACGGCCAACACCGGGCTGAAGCCCGGTGCTAATGAGAGGTCTGAGCCGGACGACGACATCGAATTGCTCGTGGACAACCACGGCGTGGAGGCGAAGTGGACTGCCGATGATGGCAAGGAATCGTGGAGCGGGTGGCTACCGCATGCCGAGTTGAATGCCTCTCACGCACTCACGCTTGAAAGTGCGGACCATACCAGGCTTTGGGAGCTCATGAAGAAGCCAGGAAGAATCGTGATGCGGGGGCAGCTCCGACTTTCCGAACTTACGCACCCAGCAGTTCAGCCCGGGTCGAAACTCGACCACGATTTCAAACCAGAGGCGGTTGTAGTGGTCTTCGGGGCGATGTGGGAAGATTCTGCGACTATCTCAGGAGCACGGCAAGGGGTGAGCCCTTTTCGAAACCAGATTGGCGCGCTGCCTTTCACCCTCGAACCGCAGCCAAATCGGTGGCAAGCATGGTCACTTTCCCTTGCCGCGAGGCCGACTGATTTTGACCAACGGTTTCGCTTGTATGATGGCTCGGGCAAACTGCTCTACGCACGCGAGTGCGGAACCAACTATTTTCCAAAGGTCTATTATTGCGATTGGCAGTTGGAGGGGAAACCGGAGCGCCGCGTAATCCCTGCAACGAGCTTCTACCTCCCGTGGGCCGAGCCGAAGGCCGAACCCGCGCCGCTCGCCACCGAGCGCGTCGTGCCGGAACTCGCCGGGGGCCGCTGGCTCGCGGGACGCCGCTTGTTCCACAGCGAGCAGCTCGCCTGCGCGGAGTGCCATCGCACCCGAGGCGAGGGCAGCACCGTCGGGCCGGACCTCTCGAACTTGCTGCACCGCGATTACGCCAGCGTGCTGCGCGACATCCGCGAGCCGAGCGCGGCCATCAACCCCGACCACCCTGCCTTCAACGTGGACCTGACCGACGGCGAGTCGCTCACCGGCGTCGTGGTCGGCGAGAACGCCGCCGAGCTGCGGCTGGCGGACGCGACGGGCAAGACGCTCGTCCTCCCGCGCGCGAAGGTGAAGTCCCTGCGCGCCTCCACGCTCTCGCTGATGCCGGAGGGCTTGCTCGCGACGCTGAACGCCGAGCAGGTGCGCGACCTGATGACCTTCCTCCTCACCGTCCCGCTCGAACCCGCGCCCATCGAAGGCAACACTCCGCCGCCGCCCGCGAGGAAGCGCGCGGAAGTGGAGGCGCTGCTAAAATCCAATCCCCAGACCCCAGACGCCAAACCCCATCCCCTGCACGTAGTGCTCTGCGCCGGGCCGAAGGACCACGGCAAGGGCGAGCACGATTACCCGCTCTGGCAACGCCGCTGGAGCAAGCTCCTCCCGCTCGCGGACAACGTGACCGTCAGCACCGCCGACAAGTGGCCGAGCGCCGAGCAGTTCGCGAAGGCGAACGTCATCTGCTTCTTCAACAACAACCCGGCGTGGAACGAGGACCGGGGCAAGGAACTCGACGCCTACCTCGCGCGCGGCGGTGGGGCGGTCTATTTCCATTGGGCCGTCGAGGCGCGCACGAACGCGCTCGCCTTCGCCCGTCGCATCGGCCTCGCGAGCGATTCCAGCAAGCTCAAGTATCGGCACGGCCCGATTGACTTTGTCTTCCACGAGCACCCACTGGCGAAGGGTTTCACCGCCACCAGCTTCACCCGCGAGAAGTTCGTGGACGAAACCTACTGGAACTTCCAAGGCGACCCGAAGGACGTGCAACTCCTCGCGAGCGCACCCGAGGACGGCAAGCTCACCCCGCAGCTCTGGACGCGCACAGTGGGTAAGGGCCGTGTCTTCATCGCCGTGCCGGGGCACTACAACTGGACCTTCGACGACCCGGTCTTTCGCGTGCTCGCCCTGCGCGGCATCTGCTGGGCCGCAGGACAGTCGGAGGAACGCTTGGTTGAGCTGTCCACGATCGGCGCGCGCATCGCCGATTGAGTTGGATTCCGTCGGCAAGGGTCGGCGGCGCGCCTTGGTGTTCGGTGTCCACCCTTCAGGGTGTCTTGCCGCGCCGACACGCTGAAGCGTGGACGCCGAATAGAGCGGCTTGAGTATTGCGCGCCCTGCCGTGCTTGCTACTCTCTCGTTGGCCCCAAACGAACAACCGCACAACTTCATGTCACCCTTCCTCGCTGAACTGCTTGGCACCATGATCCTCGTCCTCCTGGGCGATGGCGTCGTGGCGAACGTCCTCCTCAACAAATCCAAAGGCCAGAACTCCGGCTGGATTGTCATCACCACCGGCTGGGCGTTGGCGGTGACAGTCGCGGTCTATTGCGTCGGCAGCATCAGTGGCGGGCACTTGAACCCGGCCGTGACCGTTGCGATGGCGAGCCTTGGCAAGCTCGGCTGGGACTTGGTGCCGGTTTACATCGGCGCGCAAATGGCCGGCGCATTCCTCGGCGCGGTGCTCGTGTGGCTCGCATATCTGCCGCACTGGGAAGTGACGGAGGACAAGGGCGCAAAGCTGGGCATCTTCTGCACCGCCCCCGCCATCCGCAAGTCCTGCGCGAACCTGCTCTGCGAAATCATCGGCACGGCGATGCTGCTGCTCGGCGTGCTGGCCATCGGCGCGAAGGCGAACCTCAAGCCGGAGTTCGGCTGGGACACGGGCTTCGGCCCCGCGCTTGTGGGCGTGCTCGTGTGGTCCATCGGCCTCTCGCTCGGCGGCCCGACCGGCTACTCGCTCAACCCCGCGCGCGACCTCGGTCCGCGCATTGCCCACGCCGTGCTGCCCATCGCGGGCAAAGGCGGCTCGGACTGGGGCTACGCGTGGGTGCCGGTCGTCGGCCCGCTCATCGGCGGCGTGGTGGGCGCGATGGTTTTCAAGATGCTTTGGCCGGCATGACCGGAAAACTGTTGAGAGTTGTTAGTTGAGTGTTGAGAGACACCGACTTCAGCCTCTCAACTAACAACTCTCAACTTCCCCATGAAACACATCCTCGCCCTCGACCAAGGCACCACCAGTTCGCGCGCCATCGTCTTTGACCACGCCGGCTCCATTGTCTCCGTGGCGCAGCAGGAGTTCCGGCAGATTTTCTCCAAGCCCGGCTGGGTGGAGCACGACGCCAACGAAATCTGGGCCACGCAGTCCAACGTCGCTGCGGACGCCATCCTCAAGGCCCGCCTCACCGCCAATGACATCGCCGCCATCGG
>SXTU01000150.1 GCA_005791875.1 Verrucomicrobiales bacterium | reverse complement strand
TCGCGACCGGTGAGGTCGCAGACCATCGTCTGGCAGTTCAGCAGCGATTCGAGTCGGCCTTGGGAAATCTCGGCTTGGTAAGGCGTGTATTGCGTAGACCAGCCCGGGTTTTCGAGGATGTTGCGCTGGATGACCGGCGGCGTAATGCAGTCGTGGTAGCCGAGGCCGAGGTAGGATTTGAAAACCTGGTTCTTGCTCGCGATGCCCTTGAGCAGTCGCAGCGCATCGAACTCGGACAGGGCAGGGGGGATGTTCAGTGGAGCCGCGAGCCGGATGTCGGCGGGCACCAACGCGTCAATCATCGCGTCGAGCGAGTCGTGGCCGAGGGACTTGAGCATCTCAGCGGTCTCGTCCGCGCGCGGGCCGATGTGGCGGCGAACAAAGGTGTCGGGGTGGGCGAAAGCAGCAGGCGAGGCGGTCATCGAGTCAGTTTCAGTCAGTTGCGGACGGTTTCCGTGCGAAGCACCGCGCGAAGGTAGGAACGAGCCGGGGCAAAGCAAGTTTGATTTGGGTTCAACCAACGCGTAGGAGACGACGTGAGGAGTCTCACTTGTTCTGGACGGGAAGTCAGAGACTCCTCACGTCGTCTCCTACGACTACTTCTTCGCGCGCAGAAAATCCTCCATGTCCTTCTTCGGGTCGAAATCCTTCGCCAGGCCGAAGGTGTAGCGGATGTGGCCGGTGGCGTTGGCTCGGTAGCTCTTGTCCGTGGTCATCGGCAGGGTAAGCGATTCGCGCGCGGCATCGGTCCGGCCAAACCGAATGTGCAGTTCGCCTTTCTCGTGGGACATTGTTCCGCCCTGCCGGACAAATTCGCTGGTGAACTGCTTGAGCTTTGGGTCGTCGGCGTCAGCCTTGTCAAACTCTGCCCGTGGCAGCGGATACCGGAAGCGAAGCTGCTGCCCCGTCAGCGTGAAGAACGGTTCGGGCCGCGCCAGTGAGGCGTTGATGAGTTCGCGCTCGGCGGCGGTGGGCTTGTCCTTCATCTCGACTTCGAGCGCCTTGCGCATGAGAGCGTTCCCAGCCGCCACGAGCTTGCTCACGTTGCGGAGGGTCACGCGTTGCGTGCCGCAGGACTGGCCTTTCTCGTTCAGGTAGAACTTCCCGTTCTCCACGCGCACGTTCGCGATGAGCAGCGTCAGCAGGTTCGTCTCCGCCCGGCGCTGGGCTTCCTCCAGCGAGTTGGTTTTGGGCGCTTCCGACTTGGCCAAACCCTCGCGGAAGAGCCCGACGTTCAGTTCGAAAATCCAGTTGGCGAAGAAGAACGTCCGCTGGCCCTTCATCACCGAGTCGAGCTGCACGCGCTCCTGCTCGCTCAACTTCGTTGCGTCATCCGCGCCATAGATGCCGTGGTAGGTCTGGTGGATGTGGAGCGTGTCGGCCTTCGCGTCGTGCAGGTAAGTCACCGTCTGCCGCTCGAACTCGATGCAGCCGGTGAGCGCGACGGCGAACGCTAGGAGCGGACCAAGGCATTTCTTCATGCAAGTGTTGTAGGCCGTCGGCGTTCGTCTGCCAAGCGCAAGGCTTGGCTGGCCTCGGGTGGCACCCGCGTCTCGCGGGTCGGATTGGGCGTCCCGCCCAATCCGAGGCGTGCGAAGTGGTGGCGTTGTCGGGTCAAGCGCGGGGGCGTCCGAGTTTTCGGCGGGACGCCGAAAACAACCCGCGGGACGCGGGTGCCACCCGAAACTTTCCGCGTGCGCCACTGAGCACAGCCGCTAATCTCCCCGTCAACTCACGCACACGATGAACGCTCTCCTTCGCGCCGGCACGGCGCTGTTGCTCGCTAGCCTCCTCGGCTCCGCCCGCGCCGCCGACACCTCGGCGATGACCACCGCCAAGCCCCTCACGCCCGGCCAAGCCCTCGCCTCGCTGCAAGTCGAGGCCGGCCTGCGCGTCGAGCTGGCCGCCGCGGAACCGCTCACCGCGTCGCCCGTCGCGCTCGCGTGGGATGAACGTGGCCGCATGTTCGTTGCCGAGAATCGCGGCTACCCCGTCGGCCCGGGCACCAACCAGCCGCCCGCCGGCATCATCGCCCTGCTGGAGGACACCAACGGCGACGGCACCTACGACAAGCGCACCGAGTTCGCCACCGGCCTCACCTTCCCCAACGGCCTCCTGTGTTGGCGCGGCGGCCTCATCGTCACTTGCGCCCCGGACATCTTTTATCTCAAGGACACCGACGGCGACGGTAAGGCCGACGTGCGGCGCGTCCTCTTCACCAGCTTCGGCACCACCAGCACCACGCAGCTCCGCGTGAGCCATCCCACGCTCGGCCTCGACGGCTACATCCACGTCACCAGCGGCCTCGTCGCGAGTAAGGTCACCTGTCCCGAGCATCCCGAGCGCGGCGCGATTGACCTCCCGCGCGGCGACGCCCGCTTCCACCCGGACACGTTGGAAATCGAGCCGTGGCCCGGTGTCGGGCAGTTCGGCCTGGCCTTCGATGACTTCGGCCGCAAGTTCATCTGCTCGAACCGCAACCCCCTCCAGCACGTCGTCCTGCACCCGCGCTACCTCAAGCGCAACCCGCACCTCGCCTTCTCTGACACCGTGCAGGACGTCGCCCCGCCCGGCGACGCCGCGCAGGTCTGGCCCCTGAGCGCGGACCACACCACCGCCGCGTTCATCCCCAGCCTGATGAGCACGCCGCACGCGGGCACCTTCACCAGCGCCTGCGGCATCAGCCTGTGGCGCGGCGGCGCGCTGCCGGCGGCCTTCGCGAACAGCGCCTTCATCTGCGAACCCGCGCAAAACCTCGTCCAGCGCCAGGTGCTCACGCCCGACGGCCCCACCTTCAAGTCCGCGCCCGCCACGCCCGGCCGCGAATTCCTCGCCAGCGCCGACACCTGGTTCCGCCCCGTCTTCAGCGCCACCGGCCCGGACGGCGCGCTCTACGTCTGCGACATGTATCGCAAGGTGATTGACCACCCGCAGTATCTCCCCGAGTTCATCCGCGGCACGCTCGACTACGAGGCGGGGAAGACGATGGGGCGCATCTACCGCGTCGTGGTGAACAAGCCTAAGCCGAAGACACCAATGCGAATCCCGGAGTTCGATGTGGACCGCGCGATAACAGCCGTCTCGCTGCTCGACAGCACGAACGCATGGGTGCGGCAAACTACATTTCGGCTGTTGATGGAGAGAGTCTCCCTCAACACGCTAGACTTGGTCGCATTTCAAACTTCCGTCTCTGCGGGAAGTCCGGCCAAGCGGACTGCGTGTCTGGCCCTCTTGAATCGGTGGGACAAGCTCACGCTAGAGACGTTGGAGAAGGCTCTCAAGGACACAGACCCGCGAGTGCGAGACGTTGCTCTGCAACTAGTCGAATCCCGTTCGTTGGCAAAGGCGGTGACGAAAGAATCCGCCGAGCGGCTCTTGGCACAGCAGAACCCACAAGTTGATTTTCGACTGGCGTTGCTGCTCGGCGACAACCGGGCTGATTGGTCACAAGAGCTACTCGCTAAGGTCGCGGCACAAAACCTTCAGAGCCGTTGGAGCCGCGTTGCGGCGCTCATTTCCGGCGACGGCAACATGGCTTTCATGCAGCACTTGGTCGCCTCGGCTAGGAAGCCAAGCGAGTTGACGCCACTGATGTTTGACTTGGGTAAGCTCGGCGGAGCTTCGCAGCCACCCGACGTCTTGCGGAAAACAGTCAGTTTCTTGGTGGAGGGCTTTGGGGTTGTGACGGACGATGACGCTGTTGCCAGCGGTTGGTTGACTGCAAATCTGACTGGTCTCGCGGAGAGCACGCGTTCGCGCGGTCTCGGCAAGGATGGCCGTTCCGCCCTCGTCACGCTTGCGTCGGCGAATCCCGACACCGCGCGCCGCCTCGGCGAGTTGTTCGTCGCCGCCAGCAAGACCGTCGCGACCGCCTCCGCCCCCCCGCCCGAGCGCCTCGCCGCGATTGACCTCCTCGCCCACAGCGACGCCGCCACCGCCGGCGCGGCCCTCCAGTCCCTCATCGCCCCGCAGACGCCGAACGAGTTGCAGGCCGCCGCCGTGCGCGCATTGAGCCAGTTGCCCGGCGCAAAGGCCGGTGAGTGGTTCGTCGAGCGCGAGCGCTGGCGCAGCTACACTCCGCCCGTCCGCGACGCCGTCCTCACCGCGATGCTCTCCCAGCCCGCGCTCCAACTCCTGCTGCTCGAAGCCGTCGAGAAAGGCGTGGTGCAGCCGTGGGCCGTCCCCGCGAACCGTCGCAATCCGCTCCTCAAGCACCGCGACGCCGCCGTGGTCGCCCGCGCCACCAAGGCCTTCCAGCCCCAAGGTGCCGCCGACCGCATGAAGGTCTATGAAGACCACAAGGCCGTCCTTGCCCTCCCCGCCAACGTGAAGAACGGCAAGGCCGTCTTCGTGAAGACCTGCGCCGCGTGCCACCAGTTCGCGGGCGAAGGCCAGCGCGTCGGCCCCGAGCTGACCGGCGTCCGCCTCCAGCCCGCCGAGGCCATCCTCCTCCACATCCTCGTGCCCGACGCCGAGATTTACCCCGGCTTCACCGCCTACGAAGCCGAGACCAAGGACGGCCGCTCCCTCACCGGCCTGCTCACCTCCGACACCCCCACCAGCGTCACCCTCCGCGCCGCGCAAGGCATCGAGGAAACCATCCTCCGCGCGAACATCACCAAGCTCACCAGCAGCAGCACCTCGCTCATGCCGAACGAACTGGAGAAGACGATGACCCGGCAGGAGCTGGCGGACTTGATGGCGTTCCTAAAGGGGCAGTGAACGCGGGATGAACTCACGGATTCAGGGCAGACAAAAATGGGGGAGTGGGCTTTGGCTTCGTCTTTGTTTTGCCCGAATCTTTACTCATGGTGCTGGGCTTCTAGAAGGTGTGGGCGCGGGCACAACGCGAGAAGTTCGGTATGCTCTTCATCCTCCGCGACGGCGAGCGGTTCACGCAGCGCGCGACGGAGTGGTGGCCGCAAACTTTGTGGCAGAAGTAGTCGGGCGACCCGAAGAGCGGCGCTGAAGCGACCGCTTTTCGGACGGCCAACTCAGCGGTTGCCAGCCTCGCGGCCCTTCCCCACTCTCCCGCCGTGAAAAGCCGTTACCTCGCCTCGCTCTTGCTCGCCTTCGCCCTTCCGCTGCACGCGTGGGACTACGAAGGCCACCGCACCGTCAATCTCCTCGCGCTGGCCTCGCTGCCCACGAACTTTCCCGCCGCCCTGCGCGACGCCGCGGCGCAGGAGCGCGTGGCCTTCCTCGCCGGCGAGCCGGACCGCTGGCGCAACACGACCGACCGGCCGCTGCGGCATTTCAACGGGCTGGACCACTACTTCGACGTGGAGTATCTGGCTGATTACTACGGGATGACGATGGCCAACCTCAGCCCGTTCCGCTACGAGTTCACTGCGCAGATGGCCGCTGTGCGAGCGAAGTCACCGGAGAAATTCCCCGCCGACGAGAAGGATACGGATCGCACCAAATACGCGCCCGGCTTCCTCCCGTGGGCCATCATGGAAAACTACTCGAAGCTCAAATCCGGCTTCAGCTACCTCAAGGTTTACGAAGAAATGGGCACGCCGGAGGAGGTCGCACAGGCGCGGCAAAACATCCTCTACGTTATGGGCGTGATGGGCCACTACGTCGGCGACGCCACGCAGCCGCTGCACACGACGAAGCATTTCAACGGCTGGGTCGGCGCGAACCCCAAGGGCTACGCGACGAACAAGACCTTCCACTCGTGGATTGACGGCGGCTACCTGCGCAAGGCCGGCGGGCTGAAGGACGCCGAGTTGCGCGCGAAACTCCGCCCCGCCGCCCCGCTCGCGCTCGATGGCGCGGCCGTGCGCGACGCGGAGGATGTCTTCAAGCTGGTGATGCGGTTCATCGCCGAGCAGCACAAGCTCGTCGAGCCGCTCTACGAGATGAACAAGGACGGCCGACTCTCCGGCAACGGCGACAAGGGCCTGGAAGGATTCCCCGTGTTGAGCAAGCAAATCAGCCTCTCAGCGCAACTGCTCGGCGACATCTGGCTCACCGCCTACCAGAGCGCGCCCGTGGACAACTTCCTCAAGAACCAGCTCGCCACACGCAAGCTTCAGGCCGAGGCGAAGGACGGGAAGGGCGACGAGAAGCCCAAGGCCACGAAGAAGAAGAAGTGAAACGCGCCGCCGACTTTCGCCTCGTCCTCGTCACTACGCCGGACTTGAAGGTCGCCCGCGCGCTGGCGAAGGCAACGCTGTCCGCCAAGCTCGTCGCGTGCGCGAACCTCGTGCCCAAGATTGAGTCGCACTACTGGTGGCGGGGGAAGCTGGAGTCGAGCGCCGAGGTGCTCATCGTCTTCAAGACCACGCAGGCGAAGTTGGCTGCGCTGGAGAAGCTCATCGTGGCGAAGCATCCCTACGACACGCCGGAGTTCATCGCGCTGACGCTGGCTGAGGGGAATGCGAAGTATCTCGATTGGCTGGCTGAAAGCGTAAGCTGACCAGGCGGCAGGTAGGGCGCGCTGTCCTCAGCGCGCCGCTGAGAATTCGCAGCGTTCGGGTGGCCGACGGCGGGGTGAGGACACCCCGCCCTACCAGTCACGGATTTCAGGAGCGCTGAAATCAGCCCAAGCCCAGAATCTTCCGCCCCTCCGCCGAGATCATGGACTGGTGCCACGGCGGGTCCCAGACCACTTCCACGCTGGCGTCTTGCACGCCGTCGAGCGCGAGGATTTTCTGCTGCGCGTCGCGGGCGATGGTGGGGCCCATGCCGCAGCCGGGTGCGGTGAGCGTCATCTTCACAAAAACCTTTTGCCCACCGGCGGCGAGCGGTTCGAGGCCCATGTCATACACGAGGCCGAGGTCCACGATGTTGACGGGGATTTCCGGGTCGAAACAGGTCTTGAGCACGGACCATACGGCTTGCTCGGAAACGGTTTGCGCGGAGGAGGAGGACGTCGCGGTGGTCGGCTCCGGCGTGAGGCCAATGGCGTCGGCATCCTTGCCATCAATGCGAAAGAGGCCGCCCATGCTGTGGACGGTGTAAGTGCCACCGAGAGTTTGCACGATGTCCACGGGCGTCGCCGCCTTCAACGTGACCTCGGTGCCGACGGGAATCTGGATGGCCGCGCAATCGCGGGAGAGTTTGATCGTGGTGCCTGCGCTCATGGGGGGAAATATGAAGTCCACCGGTGCAAGCTCCAAGCTCCAAAGCAACCGCTTCAATGCTCGCTCAACCGGACTGATTCAGTTGCGGGTGCGCCCTTTGAAACTCTGCGCCGCTACGCCAACGGGAACCCTCGCTTCGAATGCAACGATCAGAACTAGGCGTTTCCCCTAGCCGCACTAGCCCTTCACCAACGCTTCGGCATGGGGTTGCGCCCCCATTGTTGGTTTCCTCCCTCCGCCCCTAACTTGGCGGCGTGAAAGCAAGAACGGAACGACAAGAAAAGTTCAGCAGCGCGACAAGAAACGCGCGGTCTGCCGTCCCGGCCTGCCCGGCTCAACCCATCCAAGGCGACCTATGAACACCCACGAAGACAGCAACCACATCATCAACACACTGGCCCATTCGCAGGTCTATCAGGACTACGAGCGCGCCTTTACGAGATGACCGGCTTGCCCGTCAACCTGCGCCCCGTCGAGAGCTGGCAGCACCCGCACCACGGTCGGCGCAACGAAAATCCTTTCTGCGCCATGATGGCCGAGCGCAGCCGCACCTGCGCCGGGTGCGTGC
>SXTU01000149.1 GCA_005791875.1 Verrucomicrobiales bacterium | reverse complement strand
GGCCGTGAATGCGGGCCAGGGCCTCGCGTTTGGCGGACAGACTCATGTTCGGGGCTTGGGTAACCACGAATCTGAGTCAACGTATCGTCGGACCCCTCGTCCAACTCCCCGCCCCGGTAACATTTAATGTGAGTCAACTCGGCGGCAGGAATGCCGCTCAGAATGTTTTTGCACTTCCCCCGTCCGTGCCTACACTCCGCGCTTTCTCACGGCCATGAAACATCTGTTGAGCATCGAGAATTTGTCCCGCGCGGACATGGAAACCATCCTGTCGGCGACGGCGACCGTGAAGCGCCAGCGCGGGCATCACACTCCCCTGCCGCTCGCGGGCAGGACGTGGGCGCTCATCTTCGCCAAGTCCTCCACGCGCACCCGGGTGTCCTTCGAGGTCGGCCTCCGCGAGCTGGGCGCGAACGTGATGTTCCTCAGCGCCGCCGACATCCAGCTCGGACGCGGTGAGCCGATCAAGGACACGGCGCGCGTGCTGGGGCGCATGGTTCACGGCGCGGTCTTCCGCACGTTCGCGCAGGCGGACGTGGAGGAGTTCGCGCGCTACGCAAACATCCCGACCATCAACGCGCTCACGGACGAGGAGCATCCCTGTCAAATTCTCACGGACATCTTCACCTTTCAGGAGCAGCGCGGGCCGATTCAGGGGAAGGTCGTCACCTTCGTGGGCGACGGCGCGTGCAACGTGCCGGCGAGCTGGGTTTTCGCCGCCGCGAAGCTCGGCTTCGAGCTGCGCATCGCCGCGCCGAAGCAGTTTCAACCGCCGCTGTCGCTCCTCGAACGCGCGGGGTTCAATCACGTCCACGCGCAGCCGACCCCGACGGGCGAGGTCATCACCGCCACGATTGCCGCCACCGGCGGGAAGGTCATCCTCACCGCTGACTTGCAGGCCGCCGCGACGGGCGCGCATCTGCTCTACACGGACGTGTGGGTTTCGATGGGCAAGGAGGCAGAGGCCGCCGAGCGCATCCATGCGCTTACCGGCTACCAGATCAACGCGTCGCTCGTGAAGCTCGCGGCGCCGGATGCGTTGGTGATGCACTGCCTCCCGGCGTATCGCGGCAAGGAGATTGACGACGCCACTTTCGAGGCGCACGCGCAGACGATCTTCGACGAGGCGGAGAACCGCCTGCACACGCAGAAGGCCATCATCGCGTGGCTGGTGGCGTAGGCGACAGTTGGGAATTTGCCTGTGAATCAGGCGAATGACCGGGATCGAGAGGGCGGCCCACCGTTCATTCGTGCCATCCGAGTTGTCTGCGGACAGTCACTTCTTTGTGTCCGCCACAGCCTCCACTATCAATCGAGCGGCACGATTCAACTTCGTGACGGGATTGCCCGGCGACTTGTCATGGTCATCCACGACCGAATCGTTCCACGACACGACGAGATCGAGGCTCGGGATCACCCACAACATCCGCTTCGCTCCGTGGCCCGACGCGAGGATGGTGTCCAGCGGAGCGTAAGGCAGGGCTCGGCGGCCTTCCTTGTCGGTTCGGTTCAGCCACCAGTTGAAGCTGTAAACTCCCGGACCGTTTGGCGTGATGCTTTTGGTCCCCCCGAGGCTGCGCTGACCGGGCAGCATGTCGGCGTCTTCTTTCCTCGTCAGGGGAGTGCTGGCGGGAATGGGCGAGCTGAACATCGTCTCGAACGCGCCGCCGGGAACGAGCTGTTGGTCGCCCCACTTTCCCTTGTGCAACGCGAGCAAGCCGAAGCGCGCGAAGTCGCGCACCGAGAGCGCGAGCCGGCCAGGCCGCGGCTTGTCGAACGAGATGGCGTCCTGGAACTGCATCGGCTCGGCGAGGCGCTGGCGGAACACTTCAACGCCCGGCTGCTGGAAAACCTTCTCCGTGAGCGTGTCGTAATAGAGTGCGAGCGCGAAATCATTGTAGGAGTAGGCGGCGCCGGGTTTCTCCGACAGTCCGTAGCCGGATGTCTGCGACGCAAGGTGCCGCCAAGTCATCGCCGCGTCCTTGCCGTTGTTCAACGACTTCAGACGGGGCTCGAAGTCAGCCACTAGCGCATCAGTGCTCGCGAGTTTGCCATCCTGAACTGCGAGGAGAAGCAACGTGCTGATGACGGGCTTCACAGCAGAGGCCACATCGTAGCTTTTCGACTGTTCACCCCACGCAAACGCCATCTTGCCATGCCGCACCACGCAGCCGCGTCCGCCTACGATGTCGCGAAGGGCGGTGAGCTTCTCTGTTGAGAGACCGACGGCCTCGGGAGCACAAGCTTCCCATTGTGTGCCGGGCCAAGTCTGAGCGGCGGAGTGAACGAGAGTGACTGAGAGGCACAGCCAGGTGGCAACGGCTTTCATGGCCGGGCGACTCAGCGGTGACGGAAGCTGATGCGCGCCTTGCTCAGATCGTAGGGGGACATCTCGGCCTCGACCTTGTCACCCACGCTGATGCGGATGAAGTTCTTGCGCATCTTGCCGGAGATGTGGGCGAGCACCTCGTGGCCGTTGGGCAGCGCGACACGGAACATGGTGCCGGGAAGGACTTGAGTCACAGTCCCGGTGAACGTGATCGGCTCTTCTTTCGCAGTCATCGCGGCACTTAAGAGTGCGCGGAAACTGCCGGGCCTAAACCGTGATTGCAACCCTGAATTGAGCCGCGATCGCATCGCCGGTCGTGCCAAAACCCCCGCCTGCCCCCTGCCCTTCCAGTTCGAGGAAGAACCCGCTCCCGTTGATCTTTAGCATTGTTTTCCGCTCCCGCTCGTCTTGACTCCCCACATGAACAAACGCCCGTTCCTCCGCCGCGCCGCGCTGCTGGCCGCCTGCGCTTTCACCCTCTCCCTCCACGCCCATCCCGCCGCCGACGCGATGACTGCGGCTGCGAAGAAGTTCCTCGGCACGCTCAAGCCCGACCAGACGGCCAAGGCCCACTACACCGACATCAAGGCCGACGCGCGCCAGGCTTGGCATTTCATCCCCACCGAGATGGTCACGTTCGGGCGCAAGGGCCTGCCCATGACGGAAATGTCCTCGGACCAGCGCAAGCTCGCCCTCGCGCTCCTGCAATCCGCCATGAGCGAGCACGGCTACGCCAAGGCCACCGGGATCATCAGCCTCGAATCCGTGCTCAAGGAATTCGAGAAGAACTCCAAGGTGGACCGCAACCCGATCCTCTACTTCGTCAGCATCTACGGCACGCCCGACGCAAAGGGCACCTGGGCGTGGCGTTTCGAGGGCCACCACCTCTCCCTGAGCTTCACCATTGTGGAGGGCAAGGAAGTCGCCGCCGTCCCGTCCTTCATGGGCACGAACCCGGCGGAAGTCCGTGAAGGGTCGAAGAAAGGCCTGCGAGTGCTGGGCGTCGAGGAAGACCTCGGGCGCGAACTGGTGAAATCCCTTTCCGCCGACCAGCGCACGACGGCGGTCTTCGCCGAGAAGGCCCCTGCCGACATCATCACTGGCGCGAAGGTCAAGGTGGACCGCCTCACCCCCGAGGGCATCGCCTACGCCAAGCTCAACGGCGCGCAGAAGGAACTCCTCAAGAAAGTCGTCGCCGAGTATGCCAATCGCGTCCGCTCCGACGTGGCCAAGACCGACCTCGCGAAGATTGACAAGGCCGGCTGGGACAAAGTCGCCTTCGCATGGGCCGGCGGCTTGGAGCGCGGCGACGGCCATTACTACCGCGTGCAAGGCCCCACCTTCCTCCTCGAATACGACAACACGCAGAACAACGCGAACCACGTCCACGCCGTCTGGCGCGACTTCACCAACGACTTCGGCGAGGACCTGCTCAAGAAGCATTACGAGCAGTCGCACAAGAAGTAACCGGTGGCCTCATCTCTGCGCAATGCCCCTCCGCACCTTCGCCCTAGGCCTTCTGGCCGCCGCCGTGAGTCTGGCTTCGGCATCCGCGCAGGACGCGAAGCCCAAGGCTGACGCGAAGAAGGCCAAGCCCGCCCCCAGTCCCGTCACCGCGCCCATCAGGGACGATCCCGCCCTGCCGCGCGTGCTGCTCATCGGCGACTCGATCTCCATGGGCTACACCCTGCCCGTGCGCGAATTGCTCAAGGGCAAGGCCAACGTCCACCGCATCCCCGCCAACGGCGGCCCAACCCTCAACGGCCTCAAGAACCTCAAGGCCTGGCTCGGCACCGGCAAGTGGGACGTGATCCATTTCAACTTCGGCATCCACGACATGAAGTTCATGGAACCGGGGAAGCAACAGGTGCCGCCGGACACCTACGAGAAAAACCTCCGCGACATCGTTAAGCGGCTTCAGGCCACCAACGCGAAGCTCATCTGGGCCACCACCACGCCCATCCCCGACGGCGAGCTGAACCCGTCGCGCACCTTCGACAAGGTGCCGACCTACAACGCCATCGCGACCCGGATCATGACGGAAACCGGCGTGACCCTCAACGACCTCAACGCCCACATCACGCCGCACCTGGCGAAGCTGCAAAACCCGAAGGACGTTCACTTCAACAAGGAAGGCTCCGAGTTCCTTGCGAAAGCCGTCGCGGCGAAGATCGAGGCGCAGTTGGTGAAGAAGTGAACGAGGCATGGTAAGGCCGCGCTGCCGCGCTGGCTCTTCTTGCTCTGGCAACCGCACGCCGCGAGCGGGAAATGCTCAGATTTCGAGGCGGTTCTCCCTCACCCTGATCTTCTCCAAGAATCTGTAGCAGCGGTCTGTGACCGCCCAACGGTGCGCGGTCGTAATCCAGGTCATCCAGTGACTTGCCGCGACCGCAACTCGGCGCACACAGAGCGCCGCTACAGGGCGGTGGGGAAACTCCCGCGCCGACTCGTGAATCCGCACGCTCTGATTGCTCCCGACGCGGACTGCGCGGCTCGCGGCGGTGTGCGGAGCGGGTCCTTGTCCAGTGGATTGATTCTAGCCAGGGCCATGGCCGGTTTGTTGTTGGGAAGTTCAGGTCAATGGGTGGCGATGCTTTCGTTCGTGCGTCGTGGAGGGCGGTTTGGACAGGTCCGGGCGGTGCGTGAAGGCCAGTTATTTGGCGGCGGCGCCCTGCTGTGGGGGTCGGCGGTGCTGGGACCGGTGCTGGTGCCGCGGTGGATACCCGACAAGGGTTTTTCGGCCGAAAACCCATGCAAGACCTCCGCGCAGCATTGCCCGCTTGCTCCCAATGCGCTGTGAGCTAGGCTGCGTGCGTGATTTTTCGTTCCATCCTCTCGCATCGAGCTGGCCGCATCGCGAGTCGGGATTGTCCCGCGACGAGTCTTGAGTCCCGTCGCGCGTGACCGATCCCGGCCGCTGTCCGCTGACCGCTGATTACTGTCCTCTTCCTCATGGCCCACATCCACGAAAAGATAGATTTCACCGTCGCCATCTTCGTCGTCCACGACGCGAAGGTGCTGCTCATCCTGCATCGCAAGCTGGGCAAATGGCTTCCGCTCGGCGGCCACATCGAGCTGGACGAAGACCCTGAGATCGCCGCGCTGCGCGAGGCCAAGGAAGAGAGCGGGTTGGACGTGGAACTCCTCGGGGAACGTCCGCCCACCACCGAACCGGGCACACGCGCGCTGATCGCACCGCGCTTCCTGGACATCCACCGCATCTCGGACACGCACGAGCACATCGGCATGATCTATTGGGCGCGGCCCATCGCCGGCGACGTGACGCTTGCCACCGAGGAGCACCACGACATCCGCTGGTGCAGCGCGGAGGAACTCGACGCGCTTCAGCCGAGGATGAGCAACGCGGTGAAGTGGTATTGCCTCAAGGCCCTCGATGAAACGCGGAACACGGAGGGCGGAACGCGGAAAGCCTTTCCGCAAGCTGCCTGACTTTTCCGCGTTCCGCCCTCCGCGCTCCGCGTTATGATCTCCTCCCGCAAGGCCACCGGTTTCCTGCTCACCGCGCTGAACACGCTGGCCTGCTCCTATTTCGGCAACTACGTCTTCTTCCTGCTCCAGCAGCAGCACGGCTTCGGCAACCGCGAGAATCTCCTCACCTGCGCGCTGCACGGCCTGCTCTATATCCCGGCGGCTTGGCTGGGTGGGCGCTTCGCCGAGCGACACGGGCTGACGACCTCGCTTAAAATTGGGTTCGTCGGCATGGCAGTGGCGATGCTCGCGGGAGGACAGATGGAATCGCTGACGGGAATCTTCGTCACCCTCCTCGGCTGGACCATCGCGATGTGTTTCACCTGGCCCGCGCTGGAGGCCTTCGCCACCCACGGCGAATCCGACGACGGCACGAAGCGCATGGTCGGCATCTACAACATCACGTGGTCCAGTGGCGCGGGCCTGATGTATTTCGCTGGCGGCTCGCTCTTTGAATGGCTCGGGCCGCGCAGCCTGTTTTGCATTCCCGCCTGCATCTTCACGGCGCAATACATCCTGACGCTCTGGCTGGAAAGCCGGCCGCATTCCCCTGCCCCGCCGCCCGCTCCTGCGCTGCCGCATCATCCGGAGGACGCCGCATTTCATCAGCCCGTCCCGCCGCAGACCTTTCTCAAGATGGCGTGGCTCGCGAATCCCTTCGCCTACATCGCGATTCACTCCTTCCTCGCGGTCATTCCGGGACGCGCGCAGGATCTCGCTCTGACCGTCGCGCAGAGCGGGTGGTTCTGGTCGGTGTGGCTTCTCGCGCGACTCGGCACCTTCATCCTGCTCTGGCAATGGGGCGGCTGGCACTATCGCTTCCGGTGGATGCTCGCCGCGTTCATCGCGCTCATCGCCAGCTACGCTGTGCTGCTGCTGGGCACGTCCTTCGGCCTGCTGCTCGCCGCGCAAGTCGTCTTCGGCCTTGCCACCGGCCTGCTCTACTACGCCTCGCTCTTCTACTCGATGGATGTCGGCGACACGCAGGGCGAGCATGGCGGGATCCACGAAGCCGCCATCGGCATCGGCATCTGCCTCGGCCCTGCCGTCGGAGCCAGTGCGCTCTATCTTGTGCCCGCGCAACCGCACGCCGGCGCATTCGGCGTCACGGCACTTTTGCTGGTGGGGCTGGCTGGCTTGGTTGGACTTCGTCTCCGTCGTTGAGCGTTGGACGTTGAAAGTTGAGCGTTGAAGGTTCTCCCGGTCTCCGTTCATCCTTTCTCCATTATGGCACAACTCGCTGGCAAAATCGGAATCGTCTTCGGCGTCGCCAACAAGCGCTCCATCGCGTGGGCCATCGCGCAGGCGTGGCACAGGGCCGGCGCGCAGCTGGCCTTCACCTACCCGGGCGAGCGGCTCAAGGAGAACGTGGAGGAACTCGTCAGCGCGTTCGGGCCCGATACGCTCCTCATGCCGTGCGACGTGTCCCGGGACGAAGACATCGCGCGCGTCTTCGCCGACGTCGGCGCGAAATTCGGCAAGCTTCACCTGCTCCTGCACGCCGTCGCCTTCGCCCCGAAGGAAGCGCTCGAAGGCCGCTTCGTGAACACCAGCCGCGAAGCCTTCCGCATCTCGCACGACATCAGCGCCTACTCGCTCGTCGCGCTCGCTCGCGGGGCCGCGCCGCTCATGACCGAGGGCGGCAGCATCGTGGCGATGAGCTATTACGGAGCGGAGAAGGTCATCCCGCACTACAACGTCATGGGCGTGGCCAAGGCCGCGCTCGAAGCCAGCACGCGCTACCTCGCCTACGACCTCGGCGAGCAGAAGATTCGCGTGAACTGCATCTCCGCCGGCCCGGTCAACACGCTCGCCGCGCGCGGCATCGCCGGCTTCAGCGCCATGCTCAAGCACTACGAGCAGCACGCCCCGCTCAAGCGCAACGTCCTCCCCGACGAACTCGGCGCGACCGGCACCTTCCTCGCCAGCGACGGCGCGGCCGCCATCACCGGCCAAGTCCTCTACGTGGACTGCGGCTACCAAGTGATGGGCATGACCGAAGCGCCGAAGCCCGCGTAGCGGCCGAGGTCAGGAGGCGGAATTTTTTGCCGCGAAAGGGCGCAGAGAGCGCAAAGAAATTCCTTTCCCGGGGAAATGTCTTCTCTGTGTCCTCTGCGCCCTTTCGGGGCAAATCCGGCCTTGCTCAAAGTTTGCAAACCCCTTCGTGGCGCGTAATGTCCCTGGATGGCCGAGCCGAAGAAAAAGCCGGTGACCCGCGAGCCGTCCGAGCCCGTTGAACCTTCGCTCGCCTCCACCCCGCTGGCCGACCTCCTCCCGCGCGAGCAGCTCGAACAGCTTTCCACCCTCCAGCTCGTGGACCTCATCACGAGCAAGCTCCCGCCGCGCCACGCCTCCATCTTCGACATGGTCTACCTCCGCGAGCGCGTCGCGGCGATGGAGGAGATGAACGACCAGGCCCGCGCCGCGCTCGAAAAGATGGATGCCATCATCGAGAAGCTCCGCTCGCCCGCCTTCCGCGTCGGCACGTTTCTCATGCCGGTGGACAAGGACAAAGCCCACGTCTGCCTCGGCGGCACGGATTATGTCTGCCGCGTGGACCCGGCCATCCCGGTGGCCAGCCTGCAAGCCGGCCAGCGCGTGCTCTGCAACGAGGCCTTCGCCGTCGTGCAGGGCCTCGGCTTCGACCGCAACGGCCCCATCGTCCGTGTGGACGAACTGCTCTCCGACGGTCGCCTCCGCATCGGGCAGGAAGCCGGCCTCACGAACTTCGTCATCCAGCGTTCCGCCCTGCTGGCCAAGGAAAAGATGAAGTCCGGCATGGAGGTGCGGCTCGATGTGAACCAGCGCGTGGCCCTCGAAATCATCGGTGTCGGCAAACGCGTCGAGCGCTCGCTGGAGACCGTGAGCGAACTCCCGTGGTCGGCCATCGGCGGACAGGACGAGGCCGTGCGCGCCATCCGCGACGCCATTGAGCTGCCCTTCCTCCACCGCGACCTCTTCAAGAAATTCGAGCACTCGGTGCCCAAAGGCTTTCTCCTCCACGGCCCGCCCGGCTGCGGCAAGACGTTGCTCGGCAAGGCCGCCGCCTACAACCTGCGCCAGCAAATCAAGACGCAGACGGGCGTGGACCACCCGGAGTTTTTCCTGCACATCAAAGGCCCGGAGATTCTCAACATGTGGGTGGGCGAGAGCGAGCGGCAGGTGCGCGACCTCTTCGCCCAATGCCGCGAACGCGCGCGCGACGGCGCGCTGGCGTTCCTGTTCATTGACGAGGCCGAGAGCATCCTCGGCACGCGCCGCGGCGGACGCTTCAACAGCATTCTCAGCACGCTCGTTCCGATGTTCTGCACCGAGATGGACGGCATCGAGCCGCTCACAAACGTCGTCGTCATCCTCGCCTCGAACCGCGCGGATCTGATTGACCCCGCCATCCTGCGGCCCGGACGCATTGACCGCAAAATCCGCGTCCGCCGTCCCGACCAAGCCGGCGCGCAAGCCATCTACGAAATCTACCTGCGCGATTCCCTTCCGCTCGCCGAACCGAAAGCCGACCTCGCCCGCGCCGTCACCGAGGCGCACTTCGCCCGCACGCCGGACAACGAATTCGCCGAAGTGAACTTCCGCAGCGGCCGCCGCGAGACGCTCTGCCGTGGCGACCTCGCCAGCGGAGCCATCATCGCCGCCGTGGTCGAGCGCGCGAAGTCCCTCGCCATCCGCCGCGCCATCGAGACCCAGGCCAGCGACACGCAACTCACCCGCGCCGACCTCCTCACCGCCCTCCGCCTCGAACACGAGGAGAACGACCTCTTCCCCGCCAACGACCTCACCGAAGACTGGCTCAAACTCACCGACTTCGACCCAGAGAACGTGGTGAAGCTCGGCCCGGTGCGGGCAAGAAAAGCGGAGCGGAGCGGGGTGGTTTAATGAACGGCACGATGCTTCCCTTCGGTTGATGTTCTGATATTCTCCCAACCATGAAAGCAGTCCTGACCGAGCCAGAAATCGTGACCCGCCACGGCAAACCCGTTTCCGTCATCCTGCCGATCGGGGACTACGAGGAGTTGCTGGAACGGGTGGAAGACGCGCAAGACGTTGCCTGGCTCAAGCAGGCCCGCAGCAAGCCCCGGCAATATCGTCCCCTCAGTGAGTATCTGGCCGGGCGCAAGGCCAAGGCTCATGTATAACGTCCTCCTCGAACGTGCCGCCGAGAAGGACTTGTCGCGTCTGTCAGCCCAAGTTCACGACCGCATCATCGCAACGATTCAGGGACTGGCGCGCGACCCGCGACCACCCGGCTGCCGAAAGCTGGTGGGAAGCGAACACGACTGGCGCGTCCGCGTGGGAGACTACCGGGTGATTTACGAAATCGCCGATGTGGTGCGCGTCGTCCGAGTCCACCGCGTCCGGCACCGTCGGGAAGTCTATCGCTGAGGCACCCGCCAACGACCTCACCGAAGACTGGCTCAAACTCACCGACTTCGACCCGGAGAATGTGGTGAAGCTGGGACCAGTGCGGACGCGGAAAGGGGAGCGGAGCGGGGTGGTTTAGCCACAGATGGAACACCGATTGAACACAGACAGGGAAATCCATGCGGAGAGACGGAGAATAGCCTTGACCCTGTGGATACTTTCCTTTGCCATCGCCTCGCAATGACCCCGGTGAGAAAAAATTTCCACACTTCTCCACTTCCGCACGGAGCAATCCCGTCAGCCCGGTAGGAACGCGCTGCCGCGCGTCCTCCCGTCCCGTCAACCCGCTTTCCCTCGGCCAAACAGACTCCGTCCGTCCTGCCACCTCGGTTTCCGTCTCCGGGAACGCCCCTTTCCGTCCTACCGCGTCGGTTCCCGCTCGCCGGAGGGGTGCCGTCCGAACAGCAAATGGCCTCCAGGCCCGTCCGAAGGCCACTTTCCGTCCGAAAATGCCTTGCCGGCACGCCAGAACCCCACTTTCCGACCTGCCGCCCCCCATCCGACACGCCAAAACCCCTCTTCCAGCCCCGCAGACCCCCTTCCCGCCCGCCCAAACCTCCCCGTCCGGCCTGTTTCCCCCACTCCCGACAACACAACCCGCACAACCCAAGCCATTTAGCCACAAAACAGCGCAAAGAACACAATAGCCGACTGAACACTGCCCCCTCCCCCCTCTCAACTCTCAACCTTCAACTATCAACTAAAAATGCCCTCCCGCCGCCTCCCCAACTCCATGCCCGCCGTCATCCGCACGCTCAAAACCGCGCGCGATGCCTGGAAGAACACCCCCGCCCCCGCCGACCGCGCCATCAGCGCCGACCAATGGGCCAAGCTCGACGACGCAGCCCCCGCCAGCTTCCTGAACACCCTCCTCAAGGAAGCCAGCGACGTGGACCTCGCCCTCGCCGCGCAAGCACCCTTGAGCACCCAGTTCGGCCAGGTCTATGCGCGCCTCACCCTCTTCGTGAGCCACTTCCATTAAGTGCTCGACATGGGCATCACGCGCGACACCTTTGCCGACGGCGCGCGCAGCTACTACGGGCGCGACATCGGCTCCACCGCCATCCCCGACCTCTCCAACCAGACCGCCGTGATGGAAGCCGCCGCCCACGTCCCGATGGCCCTGCCCAGCGCGGCGGAAGTCGCCGCCCTGCGCACGCAATTCCTCACCCTGTTCAACCAGCGCGACCAGGCGCTGGTGAAGACCGACCGCGAACGCGAGGAACTCATGGCCCTCTACACCGAGGCGCAGATTCTGGCCGTGGACATCTGCGACACCGTAGAATTCTTCTTCCGCAAGGACACCAACGACGGCAGCCGCCGCACCAAATGCGAACGCTGGGGCGTGGTCTATCACTTCGAGCCGGGCGAGCAGCCGCCGACACCTCCGGTGCCGCCAACTCCACCCGCGCCAAATCCGTGAACCACGTTGACGCATCCTTCAAACCACAGCACCTTCCGCACATGGGAAAAGTCATCGTCAAACTCAAGCTCACCAATCAGGGCGACCTCGTCCTGACCAAACGCAAACTCTCCAAAGCCAAGCCGCGCGAAGTCGAGATCGAGGCACTCGTGGACACGGGCGCAACCCGCCTCTACCTCAAGCCCAGCGTCATCAAGTCGCTTGGCTTAGAGAAGGTGGATGACATCATCTCCCAGACGACGAACGGCCCGAAGAAGCGCGCGGTTTACGAGCCAGTGAGGCTGGACCTGCAAGGGCGCTACGGCAACTTCGATGTCGTGGACATCGGCGAGAACGTGCCGAACCTGCTGGGCCAGATTCCCCTCGAATACCTCGACTTCGTGGTGGACTCCAAGAACCAAAAACTCATCCCCAACCCTGAGCACGGCGACAAGCAGATGAGCGAGGAATACGGAAACCAATGACTTGGGCTGGAAGCGCCCAAGTTCGGGTTTGAGTCGGGAGCCAAATTGACCAATGGTGCCAGCGATGAAAACGGTTGGGATATTCCCGTTCTTCAAAGCCATACTTTCTGCTCTCTGCGCTATCGCGCTGGCTGGCACTGTGAAAGCCGCGCCTTCGGGCCGTGTGACGGTGTGGGGACGGAGCGACCTCGGTCAGGCTGCGGTGCCTGGGAGTGCGTTGTCAGGCGTGGTCGCCATTGCAGCGGGATACGGTCATGTCATTGCGTTGAAGAGCGATGGCTCAGCGGTCGCTTGGGGATACAATTCGAATGGCCAAACGAATGTTCCTCCCGCTGTGCAGGGCGACGTTATGGCGGTAGCAGCCGGTGACCAGCACTCCCTTGTGGTGAGGAGCAACGGAACAGTCGTGGGATGGGGAAACAACAACTACGGCAAATCAACGGCGCCATCGGGATTGACTGGTGTGATCGCGGTCGCGGCGGGAGACAATCACTCAGTAGCACTCAGAAGTAACGGAACCGTGCTTGCATGGGGGACAACGCTTTCGGGCAAACAAACGTGCCTCCAGGACTGACCGGCGTGATAGCCATTGCAGCCGGAGGTGAGCACACGCTTGCTTTGAAAAGTGATGGCTCGTTGGTTGCATGGGGGCGGAGCAGTGAAGGGCAGGCAACGGTGCCAGTGGCGGCACAAAGCGGAGTGGTGGCAATAGCAGGAGGACAGTATTTTTCGCTCGCGGCGAAAACTGATGGCTCAGTGGTAGCATGGGGATACAACCCCCGGGGCCAGACGAATGTCCCAAGCGGCTTAAACACCATTTTGGCAGTCTCAGCGGGCGGCGACCACTCCGTAGCTTTGAGTAACAACGGGACAGTCGTCGGCTGGGGAGACAATTCCAACGGTCAAGCCACAGCACCACCGGGCTTGGTAGGTGTGACAGCAATCGCTGCAGGTCGTGATTTCACTGCCGCATTATCCCAGGCACCAACCGTCACCTCGCATCCAACAGCTCAATCCGCCAATGTGACTTCCAACACCACCTTCGCCGTCGCGGCCACGGGCACCGCGCCCTTGAGCTATCAATGGTTCGGCCTGACACCGCTGCTCTCCGGTGCCACCAGCACGGCATTGGTTGCGGGCGGCTTCGTGTTCGATGCGCAGGTCGTCAGCGGCGGCTCTGGTTATGTCCAAGCTCCCGCCGTGCGCTTCGTC
>SXTU01000148.1 GCA_005791875.1 Verrucomicrobiales bacterium | reverse complement strand
GCGGCGGGGGCGGGTTTCGCGGGCGGCGGGGTCTGCGCCACAAGCAGGTGGGCGGGCAGCAGGAGTCCCGCAGCCAGCAGGAGGACGGACTTCGTTTTCATGCGCATGGTCGTTTGGCCGGCAGCCGGAGCCGCCGAAGTGTCTCAGAGTCCTTCTCGCAAAAAGAGTTCTATGGTTTGAGTTTCGCCTTCGGCCTGGAAGATGGCGGAGCGCTCGCGGATCTCGAGGCATTGCACTTTGAGCTCCTTCTCGTTGGGCAACCGGATGAGCATGGTCTCGCCCTTGAGGAAGGTGTAGCCCTTGACGCCGGTGTGGACCTCGGCGTGACGGCGGGTCTTGCTGGTGGAGATGCCGCGCAGGCTAAGGTTGGCCGCGCCGATGAGGTGAACTTTTACGATGGCAGACGGGGGGTTGGTGATGGTGGCGGCGGGAGGGAGATTTGTAGTGGCGACGACGACCTGATTATTGGTGACCACGGTCGGGACGATCGATGGCTTGGGCGGCTTGGGCGGTTCGGGGGCCTTGGGGAGGCGGCGTTTGCTGCTGGGGAAGAAGGGGTCTTTGCCGGTCTCGACGGAGGTGTTGAAGGCGGCTTTGGGGAAGGGCACGACGAGCGGGATGGCGTTGGTGGCGGGCTTGGCGTCCTTGTCGGCTGACTTGGGATCAACGGCCTTCTTCGCCTCGGGTTTCTGCTTCTCCTCCGCTTTTTTTTCGTCCTTCTTGTCCGCCGCGAACGCCAGTCCGGACGTCACGCCAAGTGCCAAGGCGAGGGACAGGACGCGGCGGAGGTGATGGAGGGCGGGCTGCATCGGTCAGTTGCGCTTGGGTGGTCTGACGAGGGCTGACACCTCGAAGTTGAAGGAGAGTTTCTCGCGCTCGTCACTGCCAGTGGTGCCGCCGACGGCGTCCTCGGGCACGAGATCGAGGCTCAACACGCGCATATAGGGAAACTGGTTTTCCCAGTCGGCCAGATATTTGCCCAGATCGTGGTAGTAGGCAGTGCCGCTGAAGCCGTAGGCCGCGGCCTTGTAGGAGAACTCCGGGATCATGGTCATCTCGCCCTGGCCGCGGAAGGGTAAATTGGGAATCTCCACCTTGTAGGGGGCCTGCGTGCGGAACTTCAGCTCCATCGAGCGGATCCACTGCACCAGGTCCCCGCTGACCATGCTGGTCTCGATGCCGTTGAGGTGCTCGTTGAGCCGGTCGTATTCCTCACTCACGGCTTGGGTGCGCTTCACGAGTCGGTCGGCGTCGGCGTATTTCTTCTCCGCCTCGGCGATCTGGCCGCCCAGCTTCTTGAGCGCGTCCTGCGCGGGGGAGATCATGAGGAAATACACTGCCGCCAGCGCGATGGCCGTGCCCATGCCCACAGCGATGAGGCGCTGCTTCTTCTCGGCTGAAATGGCTTTGATTTCGCTGATCATGTCAGTTGCGCACCTGCTCGGTGAAGGCGCATTCCATGGTGAACGAGACAAAGACGCGAGTCGGGTCGTCCTTGTCTGCCGTGGGGTTCGAGAAGCCCTTGAAGGAAATCGCGTTCTCCTTCGCCAGGTGCTGCTTGAACCACGGGTTCGCAAGTATCTTGTCCCTCAACTTGATCGAGGTTTCGTCCTCCGGCCGGCCGTAGTCGCGCGCCGTGATCACCAGCACGATGCGCTCCGTGGAGCTGGCGGGCTTGCTCTTGCCACGCTCCTTCGAGAGCACGGCGGGCACCACGTTGTAGCTCTGCTCGCCGCGGACCCGCGTGATCTGTATCTGTTCCAGAGTGCATTCCTGCAACGCGTTCATGCAGGCGGACCACAGCACGCGGTTGGTGGCCATGCGGTTCAGGCCGTGGATGTTCTTCTCGATGTCGCCCGCCTTCTTGATCTGGTCGCCCGTGTCCTTGGACTTCCCCTCGATGCGCTTGATCGAGGCCTCGTGGCCGGCCAGTGCGTTCTTCGCATTGTGGCTGCTGAAGAGCAGCCAGCCCCACCAAAGCAGCATCAGGAACACCATGAACCCGCCCAGCCACGCGCCGCGCTTGACCGGATCCCTCCGGCGCATCTCGGCGAGATACTGTTCTTCAGCCAGCAGGTTGATCCGGATCGGCATGGTTCTAAAAGGCTGCCATCCCCGCGCCCACGGCCACCGTGAGCTGCGGCGCGACCGCCTCGATCTCGCCCAGCAACTGCGGGGGCAGGTTCATCGTCATGAAAGTCGTCGGGTTCCACGTCTGGCAGGGCACCATCAGCTCCACCTGCAACGCCTGGATGATCTGCGGGCTGCGCGACGCCCCGCCGCTGAAGAACACTTGGCTCACTGCGCGGTCCCGCTGGTGGTCATGGAAATCAACCGAGGCCCGCAGCTCCCGGCCCAGCGGCAAGAGCAGCGATTGCGCGACGGACTCCACCTCCGGCGGCATGGTGACCTTCGCACCCTCGGCCTCCTCCAGGCTCATGCCCAGTGCCTCGGAAATTCCCTGTGTCAGCTTGCCCGAGCCGAAGGCCACCACGCGGCTCAAGGTCAGCTCGCCATTATAGAGAATGCAGATCGTCGTGTTCTTGTGGCCCACATCCACCAGCGCGACGACCTCCTTGGCGAACGGTTCCGGATGCGCCATCTCGAACGCGTTGGCCGGGCCGATGAAACTCGGGATGATCTGGTCCGCCGCCAGGCCTGCCTGCTCCGCTGACTCCTGCAAGTCCGCGATGATCTGCTTCTTCACCGCGCCCACCAGCACCCGCATCTTCTGGTTTCCACCCTTAGGCGCGTCTGGCTTGGGCGGGCCATCCGCCCTGGCGGCCATGATATGAACGTCGAACACGCAGTCTGACAAATCCTGCTGGAGATAATTCTTGCTGCTGAACTTGAGCATCTGCCGCATGTCGTGCGCCGTGACCGCCGGCATGTCCGCGTGGCGCAACAGCGAGCTTTCCACACCCACCGCCAGGCTCACGGGCTTGAGCCGGGAGTTGAGCAACTTGGCGACCGCCCTGAGATGGTCGGCCATCGGTGCGATGTTCAGGCCCTTCTCGAACACCGGCGCGTCCACCAGCGCGTAGCTGTTCAAGGCAAAGCCCTCGCCCTTGCGGGACAGGTGGACGGCCTTGGTGACCTTCGCCCCAAGGTCTATGACCATCACCTGGTCGCGCTTCTTCTCGAAGCTGCTGAAGAAGGGAAGCGACATCCCATGTTTTGTAAAACAAAGCGCCCCGGTGTGGCAAGCGGCAATGTCGCAAAGTCGCAACCACTTCTGCGCAACGCCCTATGCAAGAATGTTGGCGACGGGAAAATGGCGGGCCATCAGCAAGCCGCCTTGCGCCACCGCTGAAACACGCGAATCCCCTCAGGCAGGGCTAGTAATCCTTCAACGCACCCTTGCGCAACGCGTCCTTCTCAGCTTCGGGAAGGCCCCGGTTATAGCGGTAGATCGAGTCCTCGAAGTCACCGTAGAGCGGGTTGGGCAGCACGATGAAACGGCGGCCAAACTCTTTTGCCAGCTTCTCCACTTCGGCGATGCGGCCCGTCGGGTCCTTGCCCTCGAACACGTCGCTGAAGTCGTTCAGGTTGTCGCCCATGAGCAGGACGATTTCGTGCGTCGCGCTGACGGCGGCGCGGCGCTTGGTCTTGCTGCCCTCGGTGGTGCGCAGCAGCAGATGCGCGTCGTCCGCGTGAGGGAAACCCTTGGCGCGCAGATTCGCCAGCGTGCCGGCGTGCTCCTCGGCGCGGCGGTTCGAGATGTAAAAGACCTCGACGCCTCGCGACGCCGCGTGCTTGAGGAACTCCACCGCGCCCGCCATTGCCTCGGCGCGGGCGAGGTCCACCCATTGCCGCCACGTCGCGGTCGTGTAGCCCTGCCGGGTCTTGATGAGCCGCGCCTGATACGGGCTATTGTCGAGCACGGTCTCATCCACATCCACCACCACGGCGCGTTTCTTGGGCGCGGAATTCGCCTTCAACTCCTCGTCCAACACGCGGTGCGCGAGGTTAAACGCCTGATGGCACAGCGCGCGATACTCGCCCGAGCGCTGCACCCACAGCACGGCTTGGACAGCGTGCTCGTTGGTCGGGTAACTCGCGGTGGCTGGAACTGGAACCGCAGGCGGCGCGACGGTCTGACGGGGCGAGGAACAAGCCGTCAGCGCACAAGCGGCCAGCGCGACGGCCCAGAGCAGGGCGGCGGGAAATGGTTTCATCAGCTTACTTGCGCTCGTGCGAGAGGAACCACTCGTAGAGCTTGGGATTGTTGTAGGTCGCCGTCCACGAGTCGTGGTTCGCCTCGGGATACACCGTGAGTTGCACGTCCTTCACGCCGGCCTTCCTGATGGCAGCGACCATGCGCTCGGATTCCGCCAGCACCACCACGGAGTCCTTCGCGCCGTGAAACGCCCAGACGGGCAGCGACTTCAGCGCCGCCGCCTTGCCACTCCCCGGCAGCAGGATGCCAATACTGCTGCCGCCGCCGCAGATGGGCGCGATGGCCGCGAAGCGCTCCGGCGCCTGCGCAAGCAGCGCCCAAGAGCCGTAGCCGCCCATGCTCAGGCCGGTGAGATAAACGCGGCCTGCATCCACCTTGTGGCTGGCGAGGACGCTGTCGAGCAGCGCAAGCAACGCCTCCGCGTCCCAACGCTCGCCGACGGGGCACTGCGGCGAGACCACGATGAAATTCTCCCGGAGCAGCTTCGTGGCGGCCTCGCGGTTTTTGCGGGCCTCCTCACTCTCGGTCTTCGGCACGGGAGGATTTTTCTTCACCAGCTTGGCCGGGCCGTGGACGGAAACTTGCGCGAGGTTCGTGCCGCGTTCGCCCGCGCCGTGGAGGAACAGGATGAGCGGCCACTTCTTCGCGGTCTTCGCATCGTAGCCCGGCGGCAGGTAAAGCAGGTAGCCGAGATCAACTTTCTTGGTGAGCTGGGTCGAGAACTTCTGGCGCGTTTGCATGAGGTCGGGGTCAAGGTCTTGGGCAGTGGCAACGGTCGTGACGGCGAACATCAGGCTGGCGGCGCGCAGCCAGAGCGGGCGGAGGGCGTGTTGTGTCATAGGAGCGGGCGGAGTATTGCGGAGCACTCCGACGTAAGCAAGACGCGGACGGGACGACGCGGCTTTGCTTGGTGTCCACCCCTCAGCGTGTCCACAAGCGCCGACACGCTGAAGCGTGGACACCGAACGGGCGCGGCTGGCAAAAAAGTCTTGTGGCTGCGAAAGACGCCACGTTTTGACCAAATCTCCATGTGTGATGCCTGCCCGGCCCACGCGAGAGTCTGCTATTCCACCACTGCGCGGTAGAAGCGGCGCAGGGCATTGGTGGAGGTGGGGTCGGCGAACTGGAAGAAGCCGCCGTCGGGGACGGGGTTCGTGGCGAGGGGAGTCCAGACGCGCAGGTCCAGCGAGCCTTGGATGACCACGTTGCTGGTGCCGGGGCCGGAAGTGAGGAAACGAAGTTCGCCCAGCGGTGTGCGGGTCAGGCCGGCGATGCTCAGGCCGGGTGTCACGTTCAGGACCACGCCGCCGCTGGCCGCGTTGTAGCCGTCCACGGCGATGAGGTAGGTCACGCCGGCGGTCGCGGCGAAGGTGAGGCGGCTGTTGAAGTTGATGCCCGCGCCGTCGTCGTTGGCGGCGAGGAGCGTCAGGTTGGTCAGCGCGGTGCCGGTATAGACGGCGAGGAGGGTGTCGAAGCTGCTGCCGATGGTGTCCACGGTCACGGAGGCCGAGGCGGGGGCGGTCCAGGCGAACCACAGCGAGTGGCCGCCGACGTTGCCCGCGTGCGCCGGTTCGCCCGGCTCGCGGGTCGCGCCCAAGGTGGAGCCGAGCAGGCGGCCACCGCCGCCGGGGATGGCGCGTGGCTGGGCGAAGGAGTCTTGGGCGGA
This sequence comes from Verrucomicrobiales bacterium, assembly GCA_005791875.1. GTDB lineage: Bacteria > Verrucomicrobiota > Verrucomicrobiia > Limisphaerales > SXTU01 > SXTU01. The sequence continues at coordinate 69 of SXTU01000148.1, read as the reverse complement.
GTTCACGACCAGCTTGGCGGAGGCGCTGACCACGGTGGCCGTGCCGTCGCTGACGACGACGGAGTAGCT
>SXTU01000017.1 GCA_005791875.1 Verrucomicrobiales bacterium | reverse complement strand
GCGATGCGCCACGGGCGTTGGGTGGGCGGCGGCATGGTCAGGGCTTGCGCGCGGAGACGATGAGGTGGCGACCCAGCAACGCGGCGTCGCTGGTGGCGGTTTGCCAGAACTGCCGCTCCTCTTCGTTCTGCGCGCGTTTCAGCCGGCTGCGGCAATACAGCCGCGTGGGAATGGCGAAGAGGTGCTCGTGCAAATGCTTTCCCCGCGAGAGCGGCTCGGGATGAAGCTGCGGCTCCGCGAAGCCCGCGAGCCGCAGATACAGGTGAAGTTGAGCCCACGACCACGGCATGATGTGCATATGCGTGCCGGGTGCGATCTTGCCGGCAAGCGGCGGGAAGGACGGGAAGAAGCCGCGCAGCAAAAACTGCAACCGCGCCTGCGGATACCAGACGCTCGGCGTGGTGATGATGACCGTGCCGCCGGGCTTGAGCGCGCGGTGAAAGTGTCGCAGCAGCCGCAGTGGATTGCCGACGTGCTCAAGTCCTTCGCAGCAGCACGCGAGGTCGTAGTCGCGACAATCCTCGGGCAGGCCTTCGTCGAGATCGAACTTCCAGAAGCGGCGGTAGCCTGGCCCGGAAGTTTCGTAGAGATCGATTCCATCAACCGCCTTGCCTGCGCCAAGTGCCTCCTGCAACCAGCCGCCGCCGCTGGGCGCGTCCAGCACGGACCGGAAATCCCGCCCGCGCAGGAACTCGACGACCACGGCTTTGGAACTGGCTTGCACCGGTGTTTCTTAACGGGAGCGGGACGGAGAGGCGAGTAATCAGTGATTAGTAATTAGTCCTAAGCCGTGCTGGCCAGCGATGCGACTAATCACTAATTACTAATCACTTTGGGTCCGCCTCCTCACCTCGGCGGCTACTTCGCGAACTCCACCGCCCGCGTCTCGCGGATGACGGTCACACGAATCTGTCCGGGATATTGCATCTCGTCCTCGATCTTGCGGCAGACGTTGCGGGCGAGGGCGGTGGCTTGGTCGTCGGTGAGGACTTCGGGCTGGACGAACACGCGGAGTTCGCGGCCCGCTTGCACGGCGTAGCACTTGTCCACGCCGGGGAAGCTCAGGCCGATTTTCTCAAGGTTCTCCAAACGCTTCACGTAGGTGTCCATCGTCTCCGAGCGTGCGCCGGGGCGGCTGGCGCTGATGGCGTCGGCGGCACTCACGAGGATGCCCCAGAGGCAGGTGTGCGGCACCTCGTCGTGGTGCGAGGCGACGCCGTTGACGATGTCGTCGGCCTCGCCGAGGCGCTTGAGGAAGTCCGCGCCGATGATGGCGTGCGAGCCTTCCATGTCCTGCTGGAGCGCCTTGCCGAGGTCGTGGAGCAGGCCGGCGCGCTTGGCGGCGGCGACGTTTAGGCCGAGTTCCGCTGCCATCAACCCGGTGAGGTGCGCAACCTCGACGGAGTGGTCGAGGACGTTTTGCGAGAAGCTCATGCGGAACTTCAGCTTGCCGAGCACTTGCGCGATGTCCTCGTGCAGCGGCGGCACGCCAGCACGGAAGATGGCGTCCTCGCCGGCCTTGCGCACGTTCTCGTCCATCTCCTCCTTCACCTTCGCAACGACCTCTTCAATGCGCGTCGGGTGGATGCGGCCGTCGAGGATGAGCCGCTGCATCGCCTCGCGCGCAATCTCGCGGCGCACGGGGTCGAAGCCGGACAGCACGACCGCGCCGGGCGTGTCATCAATCAGCACGGTCACGCCGGTCAGCGCCTCGAACGCGCGGATGTTGCGGCCCTCGCGGCCAATGATGCGGCCCTTAATCTCATCGCCCGTCAGCGCGATGGTCGCGGTGGTAGTCTCGAAGGTGTGCTGTGCGGCGTAGCGCTGGATGGCGAGCGAGATGATGCGGCGCGCCTGGACCTCGGCCGTGTTCTTGGCCTCGGAGAGAATGCGCCGCGTCAGCTTGTTCGCATCCTGAACAGCCTCGTTCTCGCAGTCCTTCAAGAGCTGCACCCGCGCGTCGGCCTCGGAAATGTGAGCGGCCTTCGCGAGCAGCTCGCGGCGCTCGCGGGCCAGCGCGTCCGTCTCGGCTCGGGCCTTCTCCAGCGTGCATTCTCGTTGGTCGAGCGACGCCTGCTGGCCTTGCAGCGACTTCTCGCGCTGCATGAAGCCTTCGAGCTGCGTGGTGATGAGGCTCTCGCGTTGCGCAAGCCGCTGCTCGGCGCCGGCGAGTTCCTGCTGGCGCGTGACGTAGGCGAGTTCGGCCTGGTTGCGGAGCTTGATGGCCTCCTCGTTCGCGGTCACACGCGCCTCGCGGAGGAGTGACTCTGCCTCACGCTTCGCGGCCTCGACCTCCGTGGCGCGGAGCTGGGAAATCTCGCGGCGGCGGACGCGCTCCTTGTAGCGCACGTAAGCGTAGCCAAACGCGCCGCCGAGGAGCACCCAGCCGGCTTCAGTTGGACCAAATGCGGCGAGCAGGCTCATGGGGAAGTTCTTTGCCGCGAAAGAGCGCAAAGAGCACAAAGGGGGAAACCTTGAACTTTGAACTTTGAACTTTGAACCATTGGCTTTGTGTTCTCTGCGCCCTTCCGTGGCTACCCTGCCTTCACCTCAATCCACCTCGCCGGCGAAACGACCGCGTCGAGGGCGATGTCGTGCGGCTCGCACGGAACCTCGTCCACGATTTGAAAGTCGAATGCCACGCCAATTTTCATCCCGGTGAAGCCAGCCAGCAGCCGGTCGTAGTGTCCCTTGCCGCGCCCGAGGCGATGCCCGCCAGCGTCGAAGCCTAGCCCCGGCACGAGCGCCAAGTCCAGCCGGTTCAGCCCCACCACGGGACACGCGGCCACCGGCTCCTGCACTTGGAACGGGCCGACGACCAGTTCGCGCACGGGGTCCAGGACGCGCACGGCCTCGTAGGCATTCGCCGCGGCGTTGAAGCGCGGGAGGGCGAGGAGCTTGCCGGCAGCGAGCGCGTCGGTGAGCAGCGGGGAAATATCCGGCTCGCTGGCGACGGGGAAGAAGAGCAGGACGGCGCGGGCGTTCTGCCAGGCGGGGTAGTTGCGCACACGCTCGCACAATTCAGCGGAGGCTGAGGTGCGCGAAGCTGGCGTGACGGCCTCCAATTCCGCGCGCAACCGAGTGCGGAGGCTAGCCTTGGCTTCGGCGGGGGAAGGCGAGCTTTTCATTCGCTCTTCTTCGGCTGGGCCGACGCCGCCAGCGCCCGCCACTTGTCCACGCGCTCCTTGATTTTCTTCTCCACGCCTTGCTCGGTCGGCTCGTAGTAGCGGCGCATTTCGGTCAGGTAGTTTTGCGG
>SXTU01000147.1 GCA_005791875.1 Verrucomicrobiales bacterium | reverse complement strand
GAACTCCTTCGGGTCGCGGCCGAGGCGCTTGACCATGTCCTTCTTCGCAGCGTCGTAATCGTAGCCGGGCGAAATCGTGTGGCCATCTACGTCGAGCGAGGAGAGGAACTTGAACATGTCCTCGATTTCCTGCACGTCGGTTTCCTTGTAAACAGTCGTGTTCGTCGCGGTCTGGTAGCCGAGAATCTTCGCCATCTTGATGGCGAGCACGCATTCCTTGAAGACGCCCTCGCGCTCGACGATGAGGTCGTGCGTGAACTCCAGCCCGTCGACATGGACGTTCCAATACATCCACTTGCTCGGGCGGATGACGACTTTCGCCTTCGCGGCGGCATCGGCGGTGCGGATGGCCTCGGCTTCCTTCTCGGTGACGAGGTTCTCAGCGACGAGTTGCTGCAGCTTCGGCTCCATCTCCGGCGTGAAAACCGCGGCCAGATAATCCCGCATCTTTTTCCGCATGAACATCGCGTTCGTGCAGATGTAGATGATGCGCTTCTGCTCGCGCAGCCCGGCGACCAGTTCCTCAATCTTCGGATAAATCAGCGGCTCACCGCCGCAGATGGAGACCATCGGCGCGTCGCAATCCTGCGCGGCGGCGAGGCATTGCTCCAGCGGCACCATGTCCTTGAGCGACGTGGAATACTCGCGGATGCGCCCGCAGCCGGTGCAGGTGAGATTGCAGGTGTGCAACGGCTCAAGCTGCAAGACCATCGCGAACTTCGGGGTCTTGCGAAGCTTGTGCTTGATGATGTGACGGGCGATTTTGACCGTCAGCGCAAGGGGAAAGCGCATAGGATTACTGAACTGAAGCGACTTGCGGCACCGGCTCACGCGAAACTTCGAGGCGCTCGGCGGGCGTGGACTGCGTCGGCGTGTGAATCAGCCTCGGCAACAGGAACGTCGCCGGCGACACCGACTGCGAAGTGTGGAAGCCCCCACAGCCAGCCGCCCCGAGCGCGAGCACGGGGAGGGTTGCCAACAGGGGCCGTTTCCAACTAAAACACATCGCAACACTATATGGAGCCGGGCAAAGTCAGCGCAACGCCTTTTTCCGCCGCCTCAAGCAGCGGGTGCCGCGCAGCCCTGTGCCTGCGCCTCGGCCTACTCCTCGCAGCCGTTGTGCTGGCCCAGCCTTTGCCTGCCACGTCCGCCCCGGCGCCCAAGAAACCCGCCGACATCCCCATGTCCACGTTGTCGGCGAAGTTCTCCGACGCAGCGCAAATCAAACTCATCAACGCACGCAAGAAGTTCCAGGCCGACACCAACAGCATCCCGGCGGCCTGGGCGCTCGGTCAGGCGTGCTTCTGGCGGGGGGAGTTCGAGGCCAACGACGAGGAACGCAAGGCCCTCGCGAATGAGGGCATTGCCGTCTGCCGCACCCTGACCATCCACGCGCCCACCGTGCCGGAGGGTCATTACTACCTCGCGATGAACCTCGGACAACTCGCGCGCACGAAGTGGCTCGAAGCCCTCGGCATCGTCAAGGATCTCGAACGCGGCCTGAAGCTCGCCAGCGGCATGAACCCGCGCCTCGATCACGCCGGTCCCGACCGCTGCCTGGGCTTGCTCTACCGCGACGCCCCTGGCTGGCCTGTGAGCGTCGGCGGCAAGTCCAAGGCGCGCACGCACCTGCTCCGGTCCGTCGAGCTTGCGCCGGAATTTCCGGAGAACCACCTCGTCCTCGTCGAGACCTGGGTAATGTGGAAGGAGAAGAAGATTCTCCAGCGTGACCTCGACACACTGGCCGCCCTGCTGCCCAAGGCGCGCCAGCAGCTCACCGGTGGGCACTGGGCCGCGCTGTGGGACGACTGGGAGCGCCGCTGGCAGGAAGTGCAGGCTCGTGCCGGCGAACTGCTGCGGAAGAAGTAGCACGCCGGTTCCCGCGCCCATTTCTCCGCGATGAACGCAGGGGGGAACAGGGCCGCTTTGCAACCGGAAAGCGATGGCCGACCTTTGTCTTGGTTGGACCCGAACTCCGAAGTCGAGGCTGAAAGCCTCAGACATGACACCCCGGGGTAACGCCCCGGTTAGCGGAATAGAAGAATCGTAGCCCTGAAGGGGAGCAACATTTTGTGTGGCCCTTTCAGGGCTTGGAATCTCCTTGCCGGATAACCCGGGGCGTTGCCCCGGGCTGGTTTGTGATGCTCCTTCGGAGCGCCAACTTCGGAGTTCGGGTTGGATGGACAAAGCCGGCTGCAAGCCGGCGCTCCACCACAAGTGCGGCGCAGCTGCTACTTCTGCGCCGCGAGCTGCCGCTCCAGTTCCTTCACGCGCCGGAGCAGTTCCGGCAACCGCTGCGCCGCGAGCAACTGGCGCTTCATCTGCCTGTCGGGCTGCGCTGGCGAGCCGAACCACTTCTCGCCATCCAGTATGTCGTGCATCACTCCGGACTGCGCGGCGATGGTGACCTGGTTGCCAATCTTCAGATGCCCCGCGAGTCCCACCTGCCCGCCGAGGACGACGTAGTTGCCCAGCTTGGTGCTGCCCGCGATGCCGGTCTGCGAAACCACGATGCCATGCTCGCCGAACTGCACGTTGTGGCCAAACTGCACGAGGTTGTCGATTTTGGTGCCCTTGCCGATGACCGTCGCGCCAATCGCGCCGCGGTCCACCGTGGAGTTCGCACCAATCTCCACGTCGTCACCGATGATGACGTGGCCGACTTGCAGCACCTTCTGATGAACTCCGCTGTCGAAGACATACCCGAACCCATCCGAGCCAATGACGCAGCCAGCGTGAAGGCGCACGCGTTTTCCAACCTGCGTGCGCGCGTAGAGCACGACGTTCGGAAACAGCTTCGTGTCCTCGCCCACCACGCAGTTGTGGCCGAGATGATTTCCCCCCAACAACACCGCGCGCGCCTCGATGCGGCAGTGCTCGCCAATGACGCAGTGCGGCCCGATGTAAGCCGTCTCGTCCACGGAAGCCGAATTGGGAATGACCGCCGTCGGGTGGCGCTGCCCTTCGAGCACCGGCTCGGCGAAGAAGAGCGGCAGCACTTTCGCAAAGGCCAGCCGCGCGTTCTTCACGCGAATAAGCGTCTTCGTGGCCGATGTGCGGTCGCCGGCGACGAGGATGGCGCTGGCCGCACTGGCCTCGGCGGCGGCGAAGTAAGCGTCGGTTTCGGCGAACGTCAGATCGCCTCGCTTCGCGCTATCGGCGGGCGCGAAGCCGTTGATGGGCGTGGTCGAGTCCCCGAGGATTTCCCCGTGAACGTGTCTGGCGATGTCAGCGACGGTGTGAGGCATGGCGAAAAATTAATCAGCGTTCAGTAATCAGTGTTCAGTCAGCGGCGGCGGCGGGCCGAGACTTGCCCCACTGAACACTGAAAACTAAATACTGAAAACTGATTACTTCCCCCGCGCATCCACCACCGCGTTCCCCTCCCCCAGCACAATCACCGTCGGTTCCCAGCCGCGCGCCTGCGCCGCGTCCACCTCCGTGAAGCTCATGATCGTGACCTTGTCGCCGATCTTGCCGAGGTGCGCCACCGCGCCGTTGAGCTCGATGGCCCCGGAGCCACGCGGCCCCTCGATGAGGTAGGTCTCCCAGCGTTCGCCGTTGGCGAGGTTGCCGCAAAGGATGCGCTCGTAGGCGAACATCCCCGCCTGCTCCATCAGGTCCGCCGCGATGGTGAGGCTGCCCTCGTAATTGAGCGACGCGCCGGTGACCGTGGCGCGGTGAATCTTCGATTTCAGAACGTGAACAAGCATGGCCAAAGTGTCGAACTCCGAATGGCGAATCCGGAACCGGAGGGCTGGTGCGGAGGATTCTCCATTCCCAATTCGCCGTTCGCCGTTCCCAAGCCGCGTTTGACTTGAAAAACGGGCGGCAATATAAAGTCCGCCGTTCGCAACACAACACACAAACTCCTTTTCCCATGAGCAGAAAAATTCGTTACGGCATGGTCGGCGGCGGGCGCGGCGCGTTCATCGGTGCGGTGCATCGCATCGCGGCGGCGATGGACCAGCAGGTTGAGCTCGTCTGCGGCGCGTTCTCCAGCGACCCCGAACGCTCCAAGGCCAGCGGCGCGGACCTCTTCCTGCCGCCAAGCCGCTGCTACGGCACCTTCGAGGAAATGATTCTCTCCGAGAAGGCCCTGCCCGCCGACCAGCGCATGGACTTCATCGCCATTGTGACGCCGAACCACATGCACTTCCCGCCCGCGAAGATGGCGTTGGATAACGGCTTTCACGTCCTCTCTGACAAGCCCGCCACCTTCGACCTCGCCGAAGCGAAAGCCCTCGTCGCACTCGTCAAGAAGACCGGCCTGCTCTACGGCCTCACGCACAACTACACCGGCTACCCGCTCGTGAAGCAGGCGCGCGACATGATCGCCACCGGCAAGCTCGGGAAGATTCGCAAGGTCGTCGTGGAGTATCCGCAGGGCTGGCTCGCCACGCGCCTCGAGGCCAGCGGCCAGAAGCAGGCCGGCTGGCGCACCGACCCCAAGCGCTCCGGCGCGGGCGGCTGCGTGGGCGACATCGGCACGCACGCCGAGAACCTTGCCGAATACATCACCGGCCTCCAGATTTCCGAACTGGCCGCCGATGCAACGAGCTTCGTGAAGGGCCGCAAGCTCGACGACGACGTGAATGTGCTGCTCCGCTTCAAGGGCGGCGCGAAGGGCGTGCTCCACAGCTCCCAGATTTCCGTGGGCGAGGAAAACAACCTCAACATCCGGGTCTATGGCGAGCTCGGCGGCCTCGAATGGCACCAAAAAGAGCCGAACACACTGCTCGCGAAATGGGCCGACCAGCCCATGCAGGTCTATCGCACCGCGAACGGCTACCTCTGCGACGCCGCCAAGGCCGCCGGTCGCACCCCGCCTGCGCACCCCGAGGGCTACCTCGAAGCCTTCGCGAACATCTACAAAAACTTCGCCAACGCCATCCGCGCCCGCGAAGCAGGCTGCAAGCTTGCCAAGACCGACCTCGCAAACGACTACCCGAAAATCGAGGACGGCGTGCGCGGCATGGCCTTCATCAAGGCCGTGGTGGAGTCCTCCGCGAAGAACGCGGCGTGGACGAAGCTGGAGGTGTGAGAGGCACCAAGGTTGAGGCGGCCTATTCGGGTAGGCGCAATTTCCAGAGGAACTCGCCGACCGCGATGTAAGCTAAATCTTCGATGACAACGGGGGAGTGGTAGATCGGCCCAGACAGATCAAAGCGGCCCAAACATTTTTTTTCCGGCCTGCGGCGAACACAACCAATTCACCGTCATCAGTTCCGACCAGAACTTTCCTGCCGGCGAGAATTGGCGACGCATAACCATGCGCGTCACTCGCAAGCCGACAGTGCCAGATCACTTCCCCGTTCTTCTCATCCAAGGCGAACAACACCGCTCGATGGCCCAAGACATAAACGATGCCGTCCGCCGCAGCAGCCGAACTGTAGGTGCTGCCGAACTCTGGATGCTGAAACTTCCAGCGCACGGACTTCTCAGTCGCGTCGCTCCGGTGCCCCAGTGAGATGGCGTAAAGCGGGGCGTTGGTTTGCGGATCCTCGAAGTCATTGTTGAGACCGAAGTAGATTGTGTTCTTATGCACGGTCGGTGTCCCGACGAAGAAGTGCTTCACGTTGCCTGCGGCATGCCCGCCGGATGGGTCTAGCCGCCAGTCGCGCAGAGACGGATCGTTGCAATTGACCTTCCAAAGCAAATCCCCGGCCTTGGGTTCAAAGCCATACAACCATCCATCACCACCCGGAAAAACTACTTGGTCTTTGGCGTTTACCCGCGCAATGACCGGCGAAGACCATTGGCTATACAGGATGGCCTGTCCCGGCGCTCGACTGCTCCAGACCACCTTGTCGCTCTCCTTGTTCACCGCGAGAAACGACGGTGCGGAACCCGGTTCACTGGGTGGCCAGCAACCTTCGCCGGTAACGCAAAACACCAAGTTGCCCAGCACCACGGGTGAGCAAATCGCACTCCACGCGTCGCCAGCATCTCGTTTGAAGACGCGAAGCTCTCGAACCATGTCGAGTTTCCAAACATAGTCAGCGTCACTTAGCCCGGTGAGTTCCTCCGCCGTGAACGGCCCGTCGTTCTTGCCATCACGGAAACCCTCCGTGTCCACGCAGACCAGTTCGCCACGATTGCTCACATACCACGCCCGCTTGCCTTCCACCCACGGGCGCGAATTGACGAATCCCACCATGTCGTTGACGCGCAATGGATGTCTGGGATGGGCTGACTGCCACAAAAACTCACCCGTCTGGCTGTTGAAGCCCATCACCGCGCCACCATCTTGGATGGTTTTGTGAGTAAGCGGATCTGCTCTATGAAAGCCCGTGCCGACGAGAACCTTGTCCTGCAAGAGCGCCACCCCGCCGGCCATCCAGCCAATCTTTGCACGCCAGACCGCATGCTCCTTGGGCGCTTTGTAGCATTCCCAGACCGGTGCCTTGTTCACTTCACAATCCCGTTGGGCGCAAAGCCCCGGAGCCGATACCAGAAGCACCACCAGCGCTGAAACAAACTGCAGTCGCAAGGTGGTGATCATAGGCACGAAGCTCCCCTATCCAGCCGCCCTGTCAATCAAGTGGTGCACGCCATTCTTCTTGTTGACTCACAAAATCCCCCTGACTGCGGCATCGCGCACGCGCTCGATGATGACCTCCGCCAGCAGGGGTTCGCTGCCGATGCTGGGCGCATACCAGAGTCGCTTGCCGTGACGCTCTGTCGGGTTGCGCCAGGTTGGCTGGCCGCTGCGCAAGCGTTCCTGCACCGCCGCCGCCGGCTCGCCCAGCATCACCGGGATGTCCTCGTAGGAATGCAGGCCGTCGCTGATGAAGAACGGGACCATGACGAGGTTTCGCGCCTGCGCCATCCGCCAGCAGTCCCCGATGCGCGGCTCCTCCTCCATGAAGACCGGGTGAGCCTCCGCATACACGCCCAGCGCGCGGATGAGTTCGACCTGCCGCTCGATGGCCTTGCGGGAATTCTCGTTGTTGCCCGTGCCGTGCCCGGCGATGAAGAGGGCAGTGTTGGACGGTTTGGGCAACGCCGGGAAGGGATACCGCTCCACAACGGCGCGCGCCCGGGCCAGCAGGACGTTGGTCATGTTCGGATGCGTCCCCACCGGGCCGCAGTAGTGCAGCGTCTGTCCGCCACGCTGCTGCACACGGGGGAAGTCTTTCTGGCCGGGCTGGCAGAAACCAAGTTCGCGCGGAATGACTTCCTCCGTGAAATACCCCTCGCTGATGAACAGCGGCACGACGAACACCCGCGGCGCGAACACACCCCGCAGCACGCCGCATACGGCCGGTTCCTCCTTCCAGAAGCACTCCACGACCTGTGCGAACACCCCGCGCCGCCGCAGTTCAGCCGCATGCTGATGCGTCGGCGCGGCAGAGTCCGCGTTCAACGTCGAGCCGTGCCCGACCAGCACCAGCGCGGCGTCCGAGTAGGAGTCATTTGCCACGCGCCATAAGTAGCGCGGAACCGGGCAAAGCCCAAGCCTGTTCCCGCAACGCGGCCCTGAACTTTGCACCTTGAACTTTGAACTTGGAACGTCACCCTCCCGCCGTCTGCCATGACTCCGCCGCCGCTCACTCAAACGCAGCGCACCGCCGTCCGGCTGACCAACGTCACCAAGACCTTCGGCACCCACACCGCCGTCAACCAGATCTCCCTCGCGGTCCCCATCGGCTGCACCTACGGCTTCATCGGCCCCAACGGCTCCGGCAAGACCACCACCATCCGCACCATCCTCCACATCTTCCACCCCGACTCTGGCGAGGTGGAAGTCCTCGGCGAGCGCAGCACGCGGGCCGCGAACGACCGCATCGGCTACTTGCCTGAGGAGCGCGGCCTCTACAAGAAGATGACCGTCCGCCGCGTGCTCGCCTACTACGCTACGCTCAAGGGCATGAACCGCGCCGACACCGCCCAGGGCATCACGCATTGGCTCGCGAAAATGGGCCTGACCGAATGGGCCGACAAGAAAGTCGAGGCGCTCTCCAAGGGCATGGCGCAGAAAATCCAGTTCATCGCCGCCGTCATCGCCAAGCCAGAGCTGCTCATCCTCGATGAACCCTTCTCTGGCCTCGACCCCTTGAACCTCGAGGTCATCCGCGCCGCCATCCTCGAACTCCGCGCTGCGGGAACCACCGTCATCTTCAGCACGCACGACATGGCGATGGCCGAGACGATGTGCGACTTCATCTTCATGATTTACCGGGGCAAAAAGGTGCTCGACGGCACGCTCGCCTCCATCCAGCAGAGCTTCGGCGAGGACACCATCCGCGTAAGCTGCGCGGGCGGTGCAGACCTTCTGCGCAGCCTGCCGGGCGTCGAGCTGGTGCGCGACCTCGGCCAGTCGCAGGAACTCCGCCACGCCGACTCGCAGTCGCTGCTGCGCGACCTCGCTACGCGCACGACCGTCCGCCACTTCGAGGTCTGCAAGCCCTCGCTCCACGACATCTTCATCCGCATCGCCAAACCGGACTCGCAGGAGATGCAGGCGGCAAAGACGACGGGAGGTGGGTCGTGAATGCGACTCAAGCGAATCTTGAACAAGACGGCTTCGCGCTGGTGCCCGGAGTGCTAGACGCGGCGGAAGTGGAACGCCTCCGCGTCGCGCTCGGTCCGGTGAATGGCGCGGGGCGGCGCGGCTTGCTGGGCTTGCCGGTGGTGGCGGAACTCGCGCGGTCCGCGCGCTTGCTCGACTTGGTGCGCCCACACTTACCCACTGCGTCGGTGCCTGTGCGCGCTCTCTATTTCGACAAATCGCCGAATACGAACTGGCTCGTCCCGTGGCATCAGGACCTCACATTGGCGATGCGCGTGCGTGCCGAGTCGCCGGGCTTCGGCCCGTGGAGCGTGAAGGACCGGATCCCGCACGTGCAGCCACCAGTCGCCTGCCTGGAGCGGATGCTGGCCGTGCGCTTGCATCTCGACGCGGCAGACGCGGCCAACGGCGCGCTTCGCGTCCTGCCCGGCACGCATCGCACGGGCCGGTTGACGGCTGAGAGCATTCAGCAACTGCGCGCCGACCGGGCGGAACATCTGTGCGCGGCCGATGTCGGGGATGCGTTGCTGATGCGGCCGCTGCTGCTGCACGCCTCCAGTCGCTCGGACAGCCCGCGTCACCGGCGCGTGCTGCACTTGGAATTCGCCGCCTTCGACCTCCCGGAAAACCTGCGCTGGCACGAAGCCGCCTGAACTCGCCTTGCCCATGAACAAAATCTGGCGCGTCGCTGCCACCGAGTATCTCAACGCCGTGCGCAGCAAGGCGTTCATCATCGGCGTGCTGGCGGTGCCGGTCATCATGGCCATCTCCATCGGCGCGCAGTTTTACGCGCAGAAGAAGACCGACGTCACGCCGCGCCGCTTCGCCGTGCTGGACCGTTCCGGGCAGCTCTACGCGCCGCTCGCCGCCAAGGCCAAGGCCCGCAACGACGCGATTCGCGCCGGCGGCCAGTCCGTGGCCGTGCCGCTCCCGGGCCAGTCGCTCAAGGTGGACTTGCCGCCGCAGGCCGAGTTCGTGCCGGAGGAATTCAAGTTCGCCAGCGATGACTTGAAGGCCGCCGAGTTGCAACTCTCCGAGCGCGTGCGGCGCAAGGAGCTGTTCGCCTTCATCATCATCGGCCCGAACCTCCTCGACGCGCGCGCGACCAACGGCGCGGACGTGCTCTACCACACGCAGACACCGACTTATCAGGACTTGCCCGCTTGGCTGGAGAGCACCTTGAGCGCGGAGGTGCGTGAGCGCCGCTTCACCGCGGCGGGCGTGGACTCGCGGCAAGTGCGCGAGCTGTCGCGCGGCGTGCCCGTGCAGCGCCTCGGCCTCGCGGAGCGGAAGGCCACCGGCGAAGTCGTGCAAGCCAAGCGTGAGAACCGCATCGCCACCATGCTCGTGCCTGTGGGCGGAATGGTTCTGCTCTACCTGGTGGTGATGACCAGCGCGCCCGCGCTGCTCAACACGGTGCTCGAGGAGAAGATGCAAAAAATCTCCGAGGTGCTCATCGCCAGCGTGCCACCGTTCCAGCTGATGTTGGGCAAGCTGCTGGGCACGGTGCTCGTGTCGCTGACGCTCTCGGCGCTTTACGTGGGGAGCCTCACGTGGGTGCTGTGGCAGTTCGGGCAGCTCGGCAACGTGCCGGGGCAGCTCTTCGCGTGGTTCTTCCTGTTCCAAGTTCTCGCGCTGCTGATGTATGGCTCCATGTTCATCGCCATCGGCGCCGCGTGTAACGAAATCCGCGACGCGCAGAGCCTGATGTTCCCGGTGATGATGGTGGTGATGGTGCCGTATCTGATGTTCATCCCGGTGATGCAGTCGCCGGCCAGCCCGTTCTCGCGTGGCGTCTCGCTCTTCCCGCCGGCCACGCCCATGCTGATGTTCCTGCGCATCGCGATTCCGCCCGGCCCCGCGTGGTGGGAAGTGGCGCTGGGCGTGGTGCTGACGGTGGTGTTCATGCTCGGCTGCGTGTGGGCCAGCGCGAAGATTTTCCGCATCGGCATCCTCTCGCAGGGGCAGGCCCCGAGCTTCGCGAGGATGATCAAATGGGTCGTGTCGAAGTAAGTCCGTGCCGGCGGCTTCCAGCCGCCGTCCATGGGCAACGGAAGCACGAATCAGCATCAACCAACCTGCCCGCAACTCGGCGGTGGCAAACCGCCGGGACGCGCTCTGGCTTGCGTCTCGCCGCCGGGAGTATTGAATAACTACCGCAATGAAACTAGATCCCCTCGCTCCGATCCTCGCCGTGCTCGCCGGCCTTGCCTCCTTCGCCACCGCCGCCGACCCCGCAGCCGCAGCCACGCACGTTCCGACGAACTTGTTCAAGCTCTCTGACCCCGACCTCGAAATCACCGTCTGGGCCGCGTCGCCGCTGTTGAAGAACCCTACCAACATCGACACCGACCAGCTCGGGCGCATCTGGGTGGCCGAGGGCGTGAACTATCGCAGCCAGTCGAAGCGCCAGCCCGAGGGCGACCGCATCGTCGTGCTGGAGGACACCGATGGCGATGGCCGGGCGGACAAGTCGTGGACGTTTGTGCAGGAGCCGTTCCTGCTCGCGCCGATGGGCATCGCGGTCATTGATAACAAGGTCATCGTCTCGATGACGCCGGACCTCATCGTTTACACGGACGTGAACCGCAACGCGAAGTTCGACCCCGGCGTGGACAAGCGCGAGGTGCTCCTCACGGGCTTTAACGGCCGCATCCACGACCACTCGCTGCACAGTGTCACTGTAGGGCCGGACGGCCAGTGGTATTGGAACGCGGGCAACAACGGCGCGCAGTTCACCGACAAGTCCGGCAAGACCTTCCGCATCGGCAGCGCCTACGACCCTTACTACGGCCGCAGCAATCCCGGCGACCTCGGCTGGAACCCGCGCGAAATCGCCGGCTCGAAGAGCGACGACGGCTTCCCGTGGATTGGCGGCTTCGCGGCGCGCATGAACCCCGACGGCTCCAGTGTGCGCATCATCGGCCACAACTTCCGCAACAGCTACGAGCAGACCATCAGCTCGTTCGGCGACGTGTTTCAGAACGACAACGACGACCCGCCCGCGTGCCGCGTCGCGTTCCTGCCCGAGGGCGGCAACGCGGGGTTTTGTTCGGCTGACGGCAAGCGGACTTGGCAGGCGGACCGTCGGCCTGGGCAAAGCGTTCCGGTTGCACAGTGGCGGCAAGAAGACCCGGGCACGATGCCGCCGGGTGATATTTATGGCGGCGGCTCGCCCACGGGCATCGCGTTCGCCGAGGACAGTGCGCTCGGCGAAAAACATCGCGAGTTGCTGCTGAGTTGCGAGCCGGGTCGCAACACCGTCTTCGGCTACTACCCGAAGCCGGACGGCGCGGGCTTCAAGCTGGAGCGCTTCGATTTCCTCACGACCAACCCCGAGGGCAAGTTCGTCGGCAGCGACTTCATCGGCGGCGCGACCACGGTCACGCGCGAGCTGCACACACTCTTCCGCCCGAGCGACGTGATGGTCGGCGCGGACGGCGCGATTTACGTGGCGGACTGGTTCGACCCACGCGTCGGCGGCCACGCCACGATGGACGACACGCTCGGCGGCACCATCTACCGCATCGCGCCGAAGGGCTTCAAGTCGAAGGTGCCGAAGGTGGACCTCAGCACGCCCGAGGGCGCGGTGGCGGCGTTGCGAAGCCCGGCGGCGAACGTGCGCGGCGCGGCCTTTTATGCGGTGAAGGAGTTCGGCACGAAGGCCCAGCCGGCGTTGGAGAAGTTGTTGAAGGATGAGCAACCGCACGTTCGCGCGCGCGCCATCTGGCTGCTCAGTCACTTGCCGCGCGCGAAGGCCCGCTTGCTCGAACTCATGGCGGACAAGGACGACAACATCCGCCTCGCGACGCTCCGCGCGATTCGCCAGCTCGAGGACCGCGTCGGCAGCGGGCTGCCCAAGCCGTTCCAAGGCGACATGCGCGGCGCGGGCACGAACGACGGCCCGTGGTATGCTTGGCAGTCCGTGAAAGTATGGGCCGACCCCTCCGCCGCTGTGCGTCGCGAGGCCGCGCTGGGCTTGCGCGACGTGGTCTGGCAGACGATGGGCGAGGGCCGCAATTTCTACACGCAGGAGGCGCAGCAGGCTTTCATCGCACTGGCGCAGCGCTTCGATGGCAAGGACCGCGCCTACCTCGACGCGCTCGGTCTCTCCGTGCGCGGTCGTGAGGCGAAGGGCTACGACCTGCTCAAAAATTCCATGGGCAACGCCGACCCGTTGAAGTGGTCGCCGCGCTGGGCGTGGATTGCGTGGCGGTTGCACCCGCCGCAGAGCGTCGCAGACTTCAAGGTGCGCGCGCTGGCTCCGGGCTTGCCGGACGCGGAACGCAAGCGCGCGTTGACCGCCATCGCCTTCAACCGCACGCGCGAAGCTGCCGAGGCGATGCTCGAAATCGCCGCCGCCACGGACAAGCTCGTGAAAGTCGAAGCCATCTGGTGGCTGCTCAACCGCAAGGACAACGACTGGGCCGGCCACGGTCTGGCCAACGCGCTCAAGACGCGCGGCATCTACGACCCGGACAAAATTGAACTCACCGCGGTCGTCGTCCCCGAGCCGCCGAAAGTTTCGCAGCCGTTCTCCCTCCCCGACATTGCGAAGCTCAAGGGCGACGCCAAGCGCGGCGCGCAGTTTGCCACCGCCTGTTACACCTGCCATCGCGTCGGCAAGGAAGGTGTGGAGTTCGCGCCCGACCTCACCGGCTGGGCCGAGCGCAACCCGCTCGACGTCCTGCTGCGCTCCATCATCGATCCGAGTGCGGACATTGCGCACGGCTTCGGCGGCACGGAGTTGACCTTGAAGGACGGCACCGTCATCCACGGTCTGCTGCTCGCCGACGCCGACCCAGTCATCATCATGTCCACCGGCGGCCTCACGCAGACCGTCCCGAAGAGCCGCCTCAAGGACAAACAGCCGCTGGGCCGCTCGCTGATGTTGAGCGCCGAGCAGATGGGCCTAGACGCGCAAGGGCTGGCGGACATGGCCGCTTTCTTGCGGACGAGGTAACCCGGATTACTTCACCACCGGGCGACGGTAAACTTTGTGGACGGCCGCCTGGTCGGTGCATTTCACCAGCAGCTCATCAATGCACACGTGCGGCGGACGGCTGGCGCACCAGACGAGGATCTCGGCGATGTCGTTGGCTGTGAGCGGGACGACGCCTTCATAGACCTTGTTCGAGCGCTGCTCGTCGCCCTTGAAGCGGACCATTGAGAACTCGGTCTCCGCCATGCCGGGGTCAACCGTGCCGACGCGCACGCCGGTGCCGTTCAGTTCAAGGCGAAGCGAGCGGGTGATCATGATTTCCGCCGCCTTCACGCCGCAATACACCGAGCCGCCCTCGTAAGCCTGCCGGCCCGCGACGGAGCCGATGTTGAGGATGTAGCTGCCGGGGTTCTTCACCATGAAGGGCAGGATCGCGCGCGTGACGCGCATGACGCCGAGCAGGTTCACCTGCACCATCGCCTCCCAGTCCTCGTCCTTGCCGTTGGCCACGGTGTCTATGCCGTGCGCGCCGCAGGCGTTGTTGACGAGCACGTCAATCTGCGGCGTCAGCGCGGGGATGCCGTCGGCGAACTTGTTCACGCTCTTGGTGTCGCTCACGTCGAGCTTATGGAAGACGGCACTGGGCGCGCCGAGCTTGCGGGCCTCGGCAGCGACAGCCTCGAGCTTGTCCGTGCGGCGGGCGCCGAGGATGAGGTTGCAGCCCTCGGCGGCGAAGGCGCGCGCGGCGGCGGCCCCGAACCCGCTGGAAGCTCCGGTGATGAGAACCCACTTGTTGGCAAGGCGTGATGACATGGTAGTTGTTCGTTTTTTAGCGCGCGGAGTTCTAGCTGGCCAGCTCGGAGCCGCAAAGAAAAAAGCCGGAACCGTGTGCGTTCAAAAGCGGCCGTCGCGGCTCTCGAAATGCGTGGGCTTGCCAAGGTCGGAGCCGCCACGCATCACCCAGTCCGCGACCCAGCCGAGGAGTTGGTCGGCCGGAACGCGCGGCGGGCCGAAGCGGGTGAGTGCCTGGCTGGCGTTGTTCAGGAGCGCGGCTTCGCCCTCGGAGCCGGTGAAGGTCACGGCGCGGTTCATGCGGCGGCCCAACTCGTCGGCAACATCGCGGACGCGGAGGAGTTCGGGGCCGGTGAGGTTCAGGACGAACGGCGGCGCGGCGGTGAGCACGAGGGACTGAAGCGTCTGCGCGTTGGCATCGCCCTGCCAGAGGCAGTTAAACCAGCCGATGCCGAGGTCCACGGGCTGGCCGGTCCAGACGCGGCGCGCGAGGTCCACGAGCACTCCGTAGCGCAGCTCGCACGCGTAGTTGAGGCGGATGAGCGCGGTGGGAATGCCGAGCGTGCGGCTGAAGTGCTCGAACATCCGCTCGCGCCCAAGACAGCTCATGGCGTATTCGCCGACGGGCTGGGGCGTGTCGGTCTCGACGGAACCGCCGCTGCTGACGGGGACGAGGCCGTAGATGTTGCCGGTGGAGAAGGCGACGATGCGGCTGCGGCGAAACTTGCGGCACACGACGGATGGCAGCCACGCGTTCATCGCCCAGGTGAGCGACTCTTTGCCGGTCGAGCCAAACTTCATCGCGGCGCAATAGACGACGTTCTCCACCTCGGGCAGTTGGGCGACTGCTGTCTCGTCCAGCAAGTCGCAGCGGATCGTCTCGATGCCGTGCGCGTTGAGCGAGGTGAGTTGGCTGGCGTCGGAGAAGCGCGAGACGCCGATCACGCGGCGGCGCACGCCGGCGGTGTCGTAGGCGCGCTTCGCCATGCGGGCGAGCGTGGGACCCATCTTGCCGGCGACGCCGAGAAAGAGGATGTCGCCGGGCAGCGCACGGAGAGTCTCGATGACGCCGGGCGTCGGCTCACTGAGCCGGTCTTCCAACTCGGCGATGTTGGCGGGGAGAGTCATGCAGCCACAGATGGACACAGATCAACACAGATGCTGACAGAGGCGGCGCTCCATCTGTGCAAATCTGTGTTCATCGGCGGCTCCTTACTTGAGCAGCTTGCCGACGAGCTTGGCGAGTTTGCCACCAAGGCTGTGGTCAATCACGGTCCGGTGGCCGACGACGGTGGCGCAGCGGAAGCAGAGGAGTTCAATGGTCTGCGAGCCAGGGACGGCTGAGGCGCGTTCGCCCACGGGCTGGGAGGTGCCGCACTTGGGGCAGTGGAGTTCCGACGCCTTGAACTCCTTGAACTGCCGGCTCACGGTCAGAGCTTGGCGAGGATGCGCAGGATGTCGGTGAGGACTTCCACGGGCGACTGGGTGGCGTTGACGTCGTGGACGACATCGGGGCCGTAGAAGTCGAGCACTGGCTTGGTCTCCTGGTCATAGACTTGGAGGCGCGTGCGGATGACATCGAGGTTGGCGTCGTCGAGGCGGTTGTCGCGGAGCGCGCGGCGCTGGAGGCGTTCGACCATCTTGTTGCGATCGGGGCAGGTGAGGTGCAGCAGGCCGCGGACGTCGAGCGTGCCTTGGAGCATCTTGGCCTGCGCGGCGTTGCGCGGGATGCCGTCGAGCACCACGGTGTCGCGCTCGGGGTTGAAGCGGCCGAGCATGGTGTTGGCCTGGATGTTGTTCCGCCAAAGGTCCACGGTGGCTTCATCGGGGACGAGTTCGCCACGGCTGGAGTAGTCGAGGAAGGTGTGGCCCAGTCGGCTGTCGGCGTTGAGATTGCGGAACACGTCGCCGCAGGCGCAATGGTAGTAGCCGGGGATGGTGCCGAGGATTTTTCCCTGCGTGCCTTTGCCGGAACCCGGCGCTCCGAAGAGGAGAATCGTGCGTAGCTTCATGCGTTCAGCCGTCCTGAGGGCGGAGGTGGATTTCCTGAATCTCGACAAGCTGCATGGTCTCGTCGAGCGAGCCGCCGCCCTCCTGCGGGCAGTTCACGACCAACTCGGTCTGGTTGATGCTGACGATGCGCTTGCTCCAATGCTCTCCGCCGGTGGCGGTGACCCAGACGACCCACATGTCCTTCTCGGCAGGGCCGGGGACGGCCTTGAAGAAGCCAGCGAACTTCGTCTCGATGAAGCGCTTGTTGATGTTGGTCTCGCCCCGGCGATAGACGACGGGTTCGAGGCTGGCCGGCGCGGCGGGCGCGCCCGGCGCGGCGGGGGCTTTGACGGGTGACGGCGCGGCCACGGCGACCGGAGCGCCGGGTTTGGCGGTGGCGACGGGCTTGGCCCCGGATGCTGGCGCGGGCTTGGCCTTGGCCTTGCCGAGGACGAAGCCTTTCTTCTCCTCCGGCTTGTGTCCCTCAGCCGCCTGCAAGGCAGCTTGCTCGACGGCGTTGGGCTTGCGCTCGTCCTCGTTTTGAACCGGCGGCATGATGAGAAATGCGATGGGCGAGAAGACTCCCACGCCTGGAATCGCGGCCAACCCCATGACAAGGTTCCTTGGGCGGCGGCGGTAAACGGACACCTCGTAGCCGGCGTAGATCGTGGCGGCGTAGCACATGACCAGGCTCAACCAGCCAATGCCCGTGCCGAGGATTCCGCCGATGATGCCGGGGCTTTCCGGCAGCTCCGGCTTGGACTTCACCTCGGTCCATTTTGCCGGCGGGCGTTTGGAGACGGCTACTTCGGGCACGACCGCTTCGGCGCCACCTGCGGCGGGAGCGGGTTCGTCAATGAGCGGCTCGACGAAGGGACGGGCCTTGGGATTCTTGGCGAACTCCTTCAACCCCTCCTGTGAGAAGCTCGCCCACGGTGTGCGGGGTTGGACCTTGTTGTCGGCGTCCTTGATGACCACACCCTTGTCGGTGAAGGAAATCGGTTCGCCGGAAAGTGACTTGCCGTCCTTGAGCTTGTAGTCCGCCGCGCTGGCCATCGAGGCGAGGGTCAGCGTGAGCGACAAATAAAACGGAAGCCGTTGCATGGTTCGCGATGTTGACCAAATCCCCGCGACGGGCAAACAGAAAAATGCGGCGCAGCGAAAAAGTAGTCAGCGGTCAGCGACCAGCTCTCAGAAAGGCTGCGACAGAGTCTGGCCCCGCTGACTGCTGACCTCTGTCCGCTGATCGCTCCGCATTTTCCTGAGTTGCGCCGCCTTCCGGCGTTCCCCTACGCTGCGCGGACGTTTTGACATGAAAGTTTACATCGACGGCAAGTTTTACGACGAGGACAAGGCGAAGATCTCCGTCTTCGACCACGGCCTGCTTTACGGCGACGGCATCTTCGAGGGCATCCGCGCCTATCACGGCAAGGTCTTCAAGCTGAAGGAGCACATTGACCGGCTCTACTACTCGGCCAAGGCCATCCTGCTCACCATCCCGATGACGCCCGCCGAGATGACCAAGGCCGTCGTGAACACCTGCCGGAAGAACAAGATCAGCGACGGCTACATCCGCCTCGTGGTGACGCGCGGCGTGGGCACGCTGGGCTTGAACCCAAACCGCTGCAAGGCCCCCTCCGTCATCATCATCGTCGGCAAGATCCAGCTCTACCCGCCCGAGCTTTATGCGCGCGGCATGGACATCGTGACCGTGGCGACCACGCGCAACCTGCACAACGCCGTGAACCCGGCCATCAAGTCGCTCAACTACTTGAACAACATCCTCGCCAAGATCGAGGCCAACAACGCGGGCGTCGAGGAGGCCATCATGCTCAACTCCGACGGCTACGTGGCCGAGTGCACGGGCGACAATATTTTCATCATCAAGGGCAATGAGCTGCTCACGCCGCCGCTCTCCGCCGGTGCGCTCTACGGCATCACACGCGCGACGGCGCTGGACTTGGGCCGCGAGCTGGGCTTGAAGACCGGCGAGCCGAACCTCACGCGCTACGATCTCTACAACGCCGACGAATGCTTCCTCACCGGCACCGGCGCGGAGATCATCCCGGTGGTGAAGATAGATGGTCGCGTCATCGGCACCGGCAAGCCGGGGGCGCTCTCCAAGCAGCTCATCGAAAAGTATCACGCCTTGACGAAGGTCAGCGGCGAGCCAATTTGACGGGCAGCACTTCTCCCCATGCTCTGCAACGTCTGCAAACTAAACGAAGCCAAGGTCCACCTGACCAAGATCGTCGGCGACAAGATGCAGAAGGTGGACCTCTGCGAAGATTGCTCGAAGGAAAAGGGCGTGGACGATCCCACCACCTACTCGTCCGAGGACACGTTCCTTGGGCAGATATTGGCGGGAGAGCCGGCCGCACCCGAGCCATCATCCACCGAGCCGACCGTGAAGTGTCCCACCTGCGGCTATTCGCAGGCGGACTTCAAGAAGGCCGGCCGCTTCGGCTGCTCCGATTGCTACGCGACCTTCGGCGAGGGCCTCGAAGGAATGCTCAAGACGATGCACAAGGGCGTGCGCCACACCGGCAAGTCCCCCGCCGCGTTCCAGCAGACCCGCGCCGAGGCGCAGAAGCTCAAGCTCCTCCAGAAGCGCCTCGACAAGGCCATCGCCGAGGAAAACTTCGAGGAAGCCGCGCAGTTGCGCGACGAGATCAAGCGAACGAAGTAGCGGGCAGTTTCGGGTTTGGAGTTTCGCGTTGACCGCAGTGGCGACGCCCTCAACGCGAAACTCCAAACACCAAACTCGAAACCAAACATGACCATCCACGAATTCCTCGCCCCGCCCGCCGTCTCCTGCCAGCGCAGCGGCCCCAACGACCAGATCGTCATGTCCAGCCGCGTGCGGCTGGCGCGCAATCTCCGCAAGCTGCCCTTCCCCTCGTGGGCCAAGAAGCCCGACCGCCTCCGCGTGCTGGAGACGATCCTGCCCGCCGTCGAGAGCCTGCCTCAGCTAGACCCGCACTTCGCCTCGGCGATGGACGATCTCACGCCTCTCGACAGGCAGATCCTCGTCGAGCGCCACCTCATCAGCCGCGAGCACGCCGCCAAAAGTGCTGGCAGCGGCCTCGTCGTGAACCAGGAGGAAAGCATCTGCGTGATGATCAATGAGGAGGATCACCTCCGTATGCAGGCACTCCGCCCCGGCCTGCAAATCAAAGCCTGCTGGCAGGCCATTGACGCGCTCGACTCCGCGCTCGAGACCAAGCTCGATTACGCCTTCTCGCCGGAACTCGGCTACCTCACGGCCTGCCCCACGAACCTCGGCACCGGCATCCGCGTCAGCGCCATGCTGCACCTGCCCGGCCTCGTGTTGGCCGAGGAGATCACCCGCATCATCAACGCCGCCAACAAGCTCAACTTCGCCGTGCGCGGCCTCTACGGCGAGGGCACCGAGGCTCTCGGCAACGTCTTCCAAGTCTCCAACCAGATGACGCTCGGCGAGTCCGAGACGCAGATCATCGAGCGCATCAGCAAGGCGCTCAACCAGATCATTGAGGAGGAGGAGAACGCGCGCACGACGCTGCTGGAGAAGAAGCCCAAGAGCGTCTTCAACCACATCGGCCGCGCCTACGGCATCCTCGCCAACGCGCACACCATCAGCTCGAAGGAGACGATGAACCTCCTCTCGCTCCTGCGGCTGGGCATTGACCTCGGCATGTTCAAGGGCCTGGAGCGTTCGGTTACAGAGGAGATATTCCTCCTCACCCAGCCCGCGCATCTCCAGCAGCAGCACACCGAGAAGCTCGGAGCAGAGGAGCGCGACATCCTCCGCGCCGACATGGTGCGCGACCGCTTGCGTTCCGTGCAGCGCCCGCAGGCACCGAAGTAACGCAGGTCACTTCGCCGCCGCCACCGCTTCGTCCGTCGCCTCGGCCAGCACACCGAGCGCTTCCACCAGCGCCTCGCGTGGAATCGTCAACGGCGGGGCGATCTTCACGGTCTGGCCCCATGCGCCGACCGGCGCGAAGAGCAGCAATCCTTTCCACATGCAGCGTTCGATGATCGCGTGCGCGAGGTCGTGATCAGGCTGCTTCGTGCCGGGCTTCACCGTCTGCATTCCCGCGACTAACCCGCGCGCGGTGACGTGGCCGATAACGTTCGGGTGCTTCGCTTGAATCGCCTTCAACCCCGCCAGCAAGACCGGCTCCAGCGCGGCGGCGTTCTCCGTCAGCTTCTCGCGGATAATCTTCCGCACGCTCGCCAGCGCGGCGGCGACGCACACCGGGTTGCCTGTGTGCGTGCTGGTCATCGAGCCGGGCGGGAACTGGTCCATGATGCTCTCTCGCCCGATGACCGCCGAGATCGGCAGCGAGCTGCTGATGCCCTTGCCGCAGCAGATCACGTCGGGCGACACACCGTAATGCTCGAACGCCCAGAACTTGCCCGTGCGCCCGAAGCCCGCCTGCACCTCGTCGAACGTCAGCACGATTTGATGCGCGTCGCACCACGCGCGGAGCTTTTGCACGAACTCTACCGGCGCGAAGTCCGGCCCCACGCCCTGATACGTCTCCATGATGACGCCCGCCGTTGTCTCCGGCGTGAGGCCGCGCGCGCCGACTGATTTGAGGAAGGACTCAAAGCTCGTGTCCTGCTGCCAGTAGCCGTCCGGGAAGGGCGCGGTGATGATCGCGGGGTCCTCGTTCACGATCCAATTCTTCTGCCCCGCCATGCCACCCGCCTGCTGCGATCCGAGCGTGCGCCCGTGGAAACCGCGTTCCCATCCGATAATGCCGATCTTCTTGTTGCCGCCGACCTTGATGCCGTGCGCGCGGCTCAACTTGATCGCGCACTCCGTCGCCTCCGAGCCGGTGGTGAGGAGGAAGACTTTCCGCAAGCCTTCCGGCGCGAGCGCGGCCAGCTCGCCCGCCAGCTCCGCGCGCTCCTCGCTGGGGAAAACGTAGTTGTGCAGCAATCCGCTGTTCACCTGGTCGAGGATGGCGCGCTTCACCTCCGGCGCGCAGTGGCCGGCATTCGTCACCAGCACGCCGCTGGACCAGTCCAGCCAGCGGTTGCCGTATTTGTCATACACGAAGATGTCCTGCGCGCGGTCCCACACGATGGGCGGCTGCCCGCGCATGGACTGCGGCTCGAAGTGGCGGAGCTTCTCCAAGGTCGGCACCGAGTCCGGGTGCGGCACCGGCGTGACGATGCGGCGATACTTGGTTTCAACGTGCGGAACCGTCCGCGGCGTGATGCTGAATTCTTTGCCCATAAATAGTGCGCGGGATTAAACGATCTTCGCCTCGTGCTGGCGAGCCGTCCTGTTCAACTCGGACAAAGACGTCCGGCCCTCGTCCGCGAGCCAACGCTCGAAGTTCGCTTTGCGCGCGGACCAGTCGGCGTCGAGCATGGCGAACCAGGCGGTGTCGCGGCTGCGGCCTTTCACGACCATGTGCTGGCGGAAGAGGCCCTCAAACTGGAAGCCCAGCCGCAGCGCGGCGGCGTGGCTGCGGGCGTCCTCCGCGTTGCACTTCCACTCCACGCGCCGGTAGCCGAGGTCGTCGAAGAGATGCCGCAGCAGCAGGAAGACGGACTCGGTGTTGACCGGCGTGCGTTGCGCGGCGAGGCCATACCAGATGTGCCCCAGCTCGGCGGTGCCGTGCGCCGGCGTGATGCGCATGACGGAAATCAAACCCACGCAGCGCTCCCATGCCGGCCACTTGCAGTCGCCGCTCCCGTCGGGTGTCCTTTCAGACGGCGATTGCAAATCGCCGGCACGGAGGGTGAAGAACAGCGGGTTTGCGCCTTCCTGCAATCCACGAAGCCACTCGCGGAACTCCGCCTCGCTCGCGAACGGTCCATAAGGGAGGTGAGGCCAGATCGCCCGCGCTTCCGCCGGCTCGTGGCCCGCCTGATACAACTCCGCCGCATCCTCGTCCGCGCGCAGCGGCGTGAGCCGGACGGGGCGGCCCTCGTGCGTCTGGCGTGGCGGCACGGGCCACGCGGCGGGGAATTGTCGGGCTGCGTTCATGTGCGGCAGCAGTTCAAACCAAACACCGTGCGCTGGCTACGCGAATTGTCCCTCCTTCCGGTGCTTTTGTGATGGAGCAGCAGGCTTGACCCACCGCGCGCTTCACCGAAACCTCCGCGCATGACCACCGCGCAATCTCGCCGCCGCTTTCTTCGCTCCTCCGCCATGCTTTCCGTGCTCGGACTAGGCCCGCAAATCTTCGTGCCACGCACGCGCGCCGCATCTCCGCTCTCGCCGTCGAACGAGAAAATCCAGAAGGCCCGCGAGGTCGGGTTGTCCGTGCTCAAGCCGAGTCAGCGCGATCTCGACTACGGCTTCAAGCTGCACGCCGAGTCGCTCGTCTTCGAGAGCTACGGCTTCGCCCCGCGCGCGGCGCTGGACGGTGCGAAGTTTGGAGTGTTCGCCGCTGGCGGTGCGACGGACGCCGAGCTGGCCGACTTGCGCGAGGAGATGAGCATGACGCGCTGGGCCACGGATGCGGGCGAGCGGCAGGAGTTTCTCGAAGCCTTTCGCGCCGCTGGCGTGACCTGCGTTTTCCAGAACACCGGCGAGGAGGGGAGCGACCCGTTGCGGCTCATCAAGCGTCTCGCGCGCTTCACCCACGCCACCGACCTCGCGCGCGCTGACTGCTTCAAAGCCGCGACGCCCGACGACATCGTCGCCGCGAAGAAGGCGGGCCGGCAGTGCCTTTACTTCACGACCAACGGCGTGCCGTTGCGCCAGCAATGGGAGAGCGTGCGCGACGAACTGCGGCTCATCCGCATCTTCCAGGAGCTGGGCGTGCAAATGATGCACCTCACCTACAACCGCCGGAATCCCATCGGCGACGGCGCGGGCGAGCCGAACGACGGAGGTCTCTCGGACTTCGGCCACGCGGTCGTCGCAGAGATGAACCGCCTCGGCGTCATCGTGGACGTGGCGCATTCCGGCTGGCGCACGAGCCTCGAAGCGGCGCAGGCCTCGAAGAAACCGATGGTCGCGAGCCACACGACATGCGGCGGGCTCTACAAACATTTTCGCGGCAAGCCCGACGAGACGGTGAAGGCCATCTGCGACACCGGCGGGCTGATTGGCATCTGCTGCATCCCTCGCTTCCTCGGCGCGAACGGCGACCTCGGCGCATTCCTCGACCACGTTGACTACGCAGTGAAGAAGTTCGGCGCGGACCATGTGGCCATTGGCCCGGACATCTCCTACATCTCGCGCAACGAGGAGGCCGAGCGCGCGAAAGTTCCGAAGCGCAAGGACGGCTCCTCGCCCGTCTCCGCTGCTGGCGCGCGGTGGGAGCACCTCTGGCCCGCCGATGATTACCGCCCCAAGCCGCATGCGGACGCGAGCCTCGCCTGGACCAACTGGCCGCTCTACACCGTCGGCCTCGTCCAACGCGGCCACAGCGACGCGGTCATCCGAAAGATTCTCGGCGAAAACATGCTTCGCGTCGCGCGCGCGAACTTCCAGCACGCGTGACTCACGGCACTTTCGGCAATGCGAGCGTCAACGCAGTCGTGGACCAGCTCGCCGCGCTGATGGAGATGAACTGGTTCGTGCCGTGTGGATAGCCAGACTCGAAGTAGCTTTGGATCGGCTTGCTGCGCGAAGTCACGAGCCACGAACCGTCGGCTTGCTGCTTCGAGAGCAGGTAACGCAGACCCTTTCGGTAGGCATCGTCCGACGTGGCGAGTCCGCCAGCCTGATGCAGCGCGACGAGCGCGGTGCTGGTCGCGTAGGCGTCGGTCTCCATGCTGGCGAGCTGTTCCCAGCCGCCGTCCGCACGCTGTGTCTGGAGCAGTTCCAGCGCTGCCTTGCGGAGGTCTGGCTCGCCTGCGCCCGCGACGTGCAGAGCACGCATGCGGAACACTCGGTCTTCGGTGTCTTGCGCCTCTGTCTTCAGCAGCCACGCGCGGACTTGTTCCGTGCGCTGGCCGACACGCTCGCGCTGCTCCGGCGTGCCGAATGTCTTCAGCCCGCGCAACGCAGCGTGCGTGGAGGTGAACAGACTCTGCTCAGTCGGCGGACGGCGCGACTGCGGCTTCCAGTGCTCCAACTCCTTCTGCCAGCGCAGCAGGTATTCCGTCACGGCGGCAGTCGTCGCGTCGGGTTTCCAACCGCCGTTCTCCAACGCCCACAGTGCGTAGCCGGCGGTGTCGGCCTGACCGCCCTGGCCTTTGCCGGCGACGTAGTTCGTCCGGTTCTTGTCGAGGAAGTCGGCGGTGAACTTGACCTGCTTCTGCAACTCCTCCGTGTCTATCTTGAAACCGCGCGACTGCGCCGTGGCCAGTGCCAAGATCGGCAGCCCCTGATTGTGGCAGGTGAAACAACGCTCGCGCTTCTCCATCGAGCCGCGCGCGCCGGCGGTCAGCAGCGGCAGCGACTTCTCGACCGCAGCCCGGATCGCCTCCGCACCCGGCCCTGAAGCTGCGGCCCCCGCCGTGTTGGACTCCGCCGCGATGAGCGCGACGACGAATGCGAGGAGGAAAGCGGAGCGAAGCATGATTGGTGAGGTGTTCTGCCGAGCTTATGTCAGAGCAGCCGCGCTTGGTCAAACTGGGGCTGCGTCAATTTGCGTTCCTCCCGGCTTTGCATCAGCCAGCGGCGCGGTTAGCCTCAGCTCTTACTCGCGAAGCGACTTTCGGCACTCATGGCAACTGACTTCATCCGCATTGGCGGCGCGCGGCAGCACAATCTCAAGGCTGTCACGCTCGCCATTCCGCGCGGCAAGCTGGTGGTGCTCACCGGCCTGTCCGGCT
>SXTU01000146.1 GCA_005791875.1 Verrucomicrobiales bacterium | reverse complement strand
GGGCCGGGGTGAGGGAGCAAGTGTCCAGCCGCCAGCCGAGTGATTATGCCAGCCTCCATCCGTGGTTGGTATTAGTGGGGCAGCCGTCCCGGCTGTCTTTGTCCTGCAAGCGTCTCGCTTGGAGGCGAGGCGCCAAGCGGGACGCTTGGCGGACGGAGGCGGGCGAGGACGCCCGCCCCACTATTTGCCTCCGAGGCAATACAGCGCGCGGTTGGAACGGAGGAGCAGGCGGGAGCCTTCGAACGTGGGCGTGGCGTTGAAGTAGCCGCGCCGGTTCTCCAGCGAGTTCTCCGCGAGTTGCTCGAACTTCGGCGAGGCGGCGAGAACGACCGCCAGCCCCGTGCGCCCGAAGTAGTAGAGCTTGCCGTCGGCGAGCACCGGCGAGGAGTAGATGCCTTGGAGGCCTTGATTCAAGCGCTCCTCATAAACCATCTCGCCGGTCTTGGCGTTGACACAGTAGGCCACGGCGAGGGAGTCGCTCGCGAAATAGAGATGGCCGTCGTGCAGCACGGGCGAGGGGACGTTCGAGCCTTTGCCAATTTTCCAAAGCACGTGGCTGCCGCTGACTTCGCCTCGACCGCCCGCGCGGATGGCGAGGCCGTTCTGCGGGTTGCGTCCGCCGATGGCGTAGATGATGCCATCCTTCGCGATGGGCGTGGGGCACATATACCAGCCGATGCCGGTCTGGCAGGTCCAGAGCGGCGCGCCGGTGTCGGCGTCGAAGCCGAACACCTGCTTGATGCACGCGGCGACGACCTCGGATTTGCCGCCGGGCAGGGTCACGACCAGCGGCGCGTGCCACGACTCGGTGATGCCGCGCGCACGCCACTTCTCCGCGCCGGTCTTTTTGTCGAGGGCCACGAGCGCGCTGCTCTCGACGCTGGCGTTCACGAGCACAAGGTCTTTGTGCAGCACCGGCGAAGTGGCGGAACCCCAGCCGTTCAACTGCGTGCCAACGTTCGCTTTCCAAAGCTGCTTGCCCGCGTGGTCAAAGGCGAAGACGCCGGACTTGCCCCAGAAGACATACACGCGCTCGGCGTCCGCGACCGGCGTGCTGGTGGCGTAGCCGTGGTCCTCGCGAATGCCGGCTTGCTCGGGGAGGTCGGCGGGGACGGGGGTGTTCCAGAGCAGCTTGCCCGTCGCGCGGTCGAGGCAGAGCAGGTGGCGCTTCAAGTCGTCGAGGCTCGCGCCGCGTCCGGGTGCGACGCCGGTGTAACAGGTGAGGAAGATTTTGTTGCCGAAGACAATCGGGCTGGACGTGCCGGGGCCGGGCAGGTCGGTCTTCCAGGCGAGGCCAGTGGTGTCGCTCCATTTCAGCGGCGCGCCCTTGGCATCGCTGACGCCGTTGCCGCCGGGGCCGCGAAACTGCGACCAGTCGGCAGCCGTGACAACGGCAGCGCAAACGAGGAGGCAGGCAAGGGAGGCAAGGTAACGTAAGTGCATGCGGATGGTTTCGCCGAGAGTGCGCCGCCGCGCAAGCGGGGAGTCTGCTGATATCAAAGGCCCCGGGGCTTCGTCGCCATCTGGGACATAAGCCGGTCGTTCAACTCCTTGGCAGGGTTGTGGCCGGCGCGGCGCAGCTTGACGTGCAGCGCGGCGACTTCGATGAGCCGCGCGAGGTCGCGGCCCGGACGCACGGGGATGGTCACGTGCGGGATGCTGATGCCGAGAATTTTCTGGAACTCCTGTTCCATGCCCAGCCGGTCAATGTCCTTCACCTCATCCCACGCCTTGAGCGTCACCACGAGGTCCATGCGTTTCTCGCCGCGAATGCTCTTGGCCCCGAACATCGCTGCTACGTTCACGATGCCGATGCCACGAATCTCCATGTGGTTGCGCGTCAGATCGGAGCTGGTGCCCACCACCTCGCGCCCGTCCACGAGCGTCACGCGCGTCATGTCGTCAGACACGAGGCTGTAGCCGCGCTCGATGAGGGCGAGGATGCTCTCGCTCTTGCCGATGCCGCTGTCGCCGCGAATGAGCACGCCCACGCCGTGGATGTCCACCATGCTGCCCATCTCGCTGCCGCGCGGGGCGAAAAGCTGCTCCAGTCCGAGCGTGGCCAAGCTGATGAACTTCATGGTGATCAGCGACGAGCGCAGGATGGGAATATCCTTCGCCTCGGCCGCGCGGAGGCAGTCGCGGTCGGGCACGAGGTCACGGCAGAAGACCACGCAAGGCAGCTTATAGGCGAAGAGCATCTCATAGCGCTTTAGCCGCTCCACCCGCGGGAGAGTCTTGAGATAAGTCACCTCCGCGTGGCCCATCACTTGCACACGGTGGCGAGCGAAGTATTTCGTGTGCCCCGCCAGCGCGAGGCCGGGACGGTTCACCGTTGGCTCGCGGATGATGCGTTTGAGGCCGGCAGCTCCGCCGATGAGCTTGAGATCCAGCTTCGCGGAATGGTCGGTGTAGAAGCGTTCGACCGTGATGGTTTCGCGGGGCATGGCGTGGCGATGAACTGTGCCGGCAGTGTGACCGCGCGCGGCGCTTCTGCCAAGAGCGCGTTGAAAATGTAGGAGACGACGTGAGGAGTCTCACTTCAAACTCGGAGCGCGGAACGCGGAATGCGGAACACGGTCAAAGACTCCTCACGTCGTCTCCTAAGACCTCGCCAACTGGTCAAACTTCGCCGCGAGCGCGAAGTCCTTCTCCGTCAGGCCACCGGCGTCATGTGTTGTGAGCGCGAGCTTCACCTTGTTCCAGCGGATGTCGATATCCGGGTGATGCCACGCCTTCTCCGCTGCCTTCGCCACGGCGTTTACGAACTTCATCGCGACAACAAAGTCTGGGAACTCGTAGGTGCGGGAGATGACGGACGCCTTGCGCCGCCACTGCGGGACACAGGGGAGTGCGGCTTTGATCGGAGCGGGTGGGAGCTTGGTCATGGCCGAGCTTTGCCCGATTCGGCAGAGCGGTCAACCGGCGGCGATCTTCCGCACCACCCAACCCGCCGCAGCGAAGCCCAATGTCCCGGTCACGAACGTTGCCGAGCCGTAGCCCCACTCGCAGTTCAGGCGCGGTGAGTCCGGCTCACCGACCGCTTCGGCACAATCCGCGGGGGCTGGGGTGACCGGTGGTTCTGGCGAAAACACCGCCGCCACGCCCAGCTTCGTTCCAGTCGGTGCGAAGCCGTGGTCCTTCCGCAGTCGCTTGCGCACCTCGGCCAGCAAGCGGTCGTGCGTCACGTCCGCGAGGTCTGCCACACGCACCGCCGTCGCATCCAACCGCCCGCCCGCCGCGCCGCAGGAAATCACGGGCAACTTCCGCTCGCGGCACAGCGCCAGCAGTCGGCACTTGTTCGCGACGGCATCAATTCCATCCACCACGTAGCTGAACTCCGGTGAGAGGAGCCGCGCCGCATTCGCCTCGGTGAAGAACTCCGCCACCGCCGTCACGCGGCACTCCGGGTTGATGAGCCGCATGCGCTCAGCCATCACTTCGACCTTCGCGCGCCCGATGGTGCCGTCCAGCGCGTGAAGTTGCCGGTTGACGTTGGTCACGCAGACTTCATCCAAATCCACCAGCGTCAGCGCACCGACACCGGAGCGCGCCAGCGCCTCCACCGTCCAAGAGCCGACGCCACCGATGCCCACGACGCACACGTGCGCCGCACGCAGCTGCTGCAAGCCCTCCGCGCCCACCAGTCGGGCGATGCCGCCGAACCTCTCGTCGCTCATTCCGACTTCCGGTTCAGCTTGCACTCCAAGCACTCGGCGATGCCCAACTCATGCAGCTTCTCCAGCGCGCGCTGGAAGAAAAGGGTTTGCGCCGCCGCGCTGGCTTCGCCGCCACTGCCACCGGAGAGCGATGCAACTTTCTTTGCCTTCGCAATCAAGTCGGCGCGTTCCTTTGCCAAGGTCTCAGCGCGCTTTGCCGCAGCTTCGCGGTCGAAGTATTTGCGGCCCTCGATCCACGTCTGCTCGCACACGGTGTTGTAGGCCAGCGGCGAGTGCGACCAGAGGGCGAAGTCCGCGTCCTTGCCCGGCTCCAGCGAGCCGACCCACTTGTCCACGCCGAGCTGCTTGGCCGGGTTCAGCGTCACGAACTTCAGCGCCTCGGTCTCCGACGTGCCGCCGTATTTCACCGCCTTCGCGGCTTCGAGATACATGCGCCGCGCCAGTTCGGAGGAGTCGGAGTTGAAGGACACGTTCACCCCCCGCGCGTGCATCAGGCTGCCGGCGTAGGGGATGGCGTCCCACACCTCGAACTTGTAGGCCCACCAGTCCGTGAAGCACGAGCCGCCCGCGCCGTGCCGCGCGATTTCGTCGGCGACCTTGTAGCCTTCGAGCACGTGCTGGAGCGTCGCCACGCGCACGTTGAACTGCTCGCACACGCGGAGGAACGCGAGGATCTCGTCGCCGCGATAGCTGTGGCAGTGGATGAGCCTCGTGCCGTTGAGAATCTCGCCCAAGGCATCCAGCTCCAGGTTCGTGCGCGGCGGCACGCCGCCTCTGCGCGAATACTCCGCCCACTCGTCAAGATACTGCCGCGCGGCCGTGAAGCGGTTCACGTAAAACGTCGGCACGCCCATGCGCGTCTGCGGAAAGCGCGACTGGCGCTCGGTCCAGTTCGACTGCTTCACGTTTTCGCCGAGCGCGAACTTGATGCCAGCAGGTGCGTTGTTGAACTTCAGCGCCTCCGGTCCCGCACCGAAGCGCAGCTTGATGACGCTGTTCTGCCCACCGATGGGGTTCGCCGAGCCGTGCAGGAGGTTCGCCATTGTCAGGCCGCCGGCGAGCTGCTGATACAGGTTCTCTGTCTCAGAATTCACCACGTCGGCAATGCGGACCATCGCGGTGGAGGGTAGTGTGCCTTCATTGACGCCGCCGAGGATTGCCGTGTGGCTGTGGCAATCAATGAGGCCGGGAGTGATGTGCTTGCCGGTGGCGTCAATGACCACCGCATCTGAACTAACCTTGAGCCGCATGAGCCGTTCCTGGTCGAGCGAAGGATGCTTCGCGATGGACTCGACCTTGCCATTCGTGAAGCGCACGTCCACGCCTTCGAGTCGGCCCGCGGGGCCGCACGTCCAGACAGTGGCGTTGAGCACGATGACAGTCTTGGGCGAGGCGAGCGAACCACGCGAGGCGTGTGGCGGCTGGGCAATCCGCTGCTTCTGAAGCGCGACGAGGTCGGTCTTCTTTTTGTCAGCTTCAACTTTCTTGGCCTCTTTGGCTTCTGCTTTGGGTTCCGCTGGTTTTGGCGGAGCAGCCTTCGCCATGAGCGGCTTCGGCGGCTGCGTCTCGAAGACCTGGCCGTCAATCCACACCTGCTTGACCTTCGCGTCGGCGTCGAAGTAGCCCGCTCCCTCGACCACGGTGAGGTTCGCAATCTTCCCCTTTTGAATCGTCCCAAGCCGTTCCGCGATGCCGCAGAGCTTCGCGGGAATGGTCGTCAGCGCCGCGAGCGCATCGGCCTCGGACAAGCCACGGTCCATCGCGAGGCGCAAGTTCTTGCGGAAGACTTTCCGGTCCGCGAGCGCGTGCGTGGTGAGCGCGACTTCGAGGCCCTGAGCACGGAGCAAGGCCACGTTCTCCGCCGCCCAGTCCCAATGGCGAAGTTGGTCGAGCGAGACATCTAGCCAATCATCCTCGTCGGGCAACTTCGGCGCAGAAGGGAGATTCAGCGGCACGATGAATGGCGAGTTGACCGCCTTCATCAAGTCGGGGCGACGCCATTCGTGGCCGCTGGCGACCACGGCGAAGTTCAGTCCGATTTCCCGCGCCAGCAGCGCCGCGCGGTCGCACATCAGCACGCTGCCCGGCTCGAAGACGACGGTAGTCTGCTTGTTGATGACGGGCGCGAGCGCGTCGAGCGCGGGGTTGAGATCGGGGCGCTTGCGGGCGGTGGGCTTGGCGCGGTAGTCGGTTTGGTCCAGGACGTAGTGACGCGCGTCGGCGAAGGTCTGGCGCACCACCGCAATCGTGCCCATGAGCGAGCGCGGATAAACCTCCTGCGACTCGAACGCGATGTGCTGATGTGTGTCCGCGCGGAGAATCGTCTCGTTTGGCGGGGCGTCGCTCAAGTTCACGAACGTGCTGGAGCCACGGAGAATTCCTTTGGCCGGCACGACGTTGCCGGAAGTGAAGCCGAGTTCGCGCAAGCCTTCGAGTGTCTTGCCGGCAGGTGTGTAGCCGGTCGCCACGCGCGCGTGCGGCGTCACGCTGGCGACCTCGTAGCCCGCACCGGGCTGGAGTCGCGCCTTCTCTTGGCTGTCCACGCCGAGGAAGTTGATGCCGCTCGTGAGTCCGTCCACCGGGTCGAAGTGTGTGGTCGAGACGGGCGCGTTCGTGCCGGAGATGCTGAGGTAGGCGTCAATGAAGCCAGCGTAGATGACGGTGTTGCTGGCGTTCCATATGCGCGCGTCCGCCGGCGGCCTCAAATCACGTCCGATGGATTCGATGAGACCATCGCGGATGACGACCGTGGCGTTGTCGAGCGAGTTGCTTGGGCTGGTGACGACGCGAGCGCCCACGAGCGCGTGGACTCCGGGCGACTTCGGGCGCTGACCAGGCGGGAGCAAGTCAGCGGCGCGGGCGGACAGTGCGCACGCGAGCAGGAGCATGGCGCAGCCGAAGCGGAAAGGGCCGATGTTCATTGAGGTGGGTTTATGGCTGGCGGCGGTGGGTTGTTCAATCCGAAACCACGAGCGCGCGGAGTTGAACCACTAACCTGCACTGACCCGCACTAATCCGAGTTGGGATTCCATTCCCATTAGTGCCGGTCAGTGGTTCCTGCCTCCTGCGGTGAAATGCGGATTTGTCAGCGGCGCGGTTTGTGGCACCTTGGGGGCAGCAAACCCAAACTCGTCGCGCCATGAATACCTTCTCGACTGGCCTCTGCACTCCGCCCACGCCCGCCGACCTGTTCCGCACTCGCCGCGAGTTCCTCGCGCAGTCGGGGCTGGGCTTCGGCGCAATGAGCCTCGCCGCGCTGACCGCGTTTGGCGCGTTGCCTGCCTTGCCCGGCCAAGCCGCCGAGGTAAACGCCAATTCTCCGCTCGCGCCGAAGAAGCCGCACTTTCCGGCCAAGGCCAAGCGCGTGCTGCACATCTTCGCGCAGGGCGCGCCGTCGCACCTTGACACTTGGGACCCGAAGCCGGAGTTGGCGAAGTTCGATGGCAAGTCGCTGCCCAACGGCGGGACAGGCTTTGGCTCGCCGTTTCAGTTTCCGAAACAGGGCAAGTCCGGGCTGGCCATCAGCGAGGTCTGGCCCGCGTTGAGCCAGCACGCTGACAAGCTCGCCGTGATCCGCTCCACCTACACCGACATCCCGGCGCACGACCAGGCGACGATCTTCATGAACACCGGCTCGCTGCGTTTCTCGCGGCCGAGCGTCGGCGCGTGGACGCTCTACGGTCTCGGCAGCGAGAACCAGAGTTTGCCCGGCTTCGTCGCGCTCTCGCCCGGCAACGTGGACGCGCAGAATCTCCGCTCGGCGTTTCTACCCGGCGCATTTCAGGGCACGGCGGTGAACTCCACGCGCAACCGCCCGGAGGAGTTGATTGAGAACATCCGCAACAAGTTCGTCTCGCTGCCCGAGCAGCGTCGGCAGCTCGACTTGCTCCACCAACTGAACGAAGTCCACGCGCAGAAAATGCGGAAGGACGGGCAGCTCGAGGCGCGCTTGCAGGCGTATGAACTCGCGTTCCAGATGCAGATGGAGGCGGTGGACGCCTTCGACCTGACGAAGGAACCGCAGGCCATGCACGACCTCTACGGCACGAACACACAGCAGGGCCGGCAGATGCTCATCGCCCGGCGGCTGCTGCAAAAGGGCGTGCGCTTCGTGCAGGCGTGGCACGGCGGGTGGGACCATCACAACAACATGGTCACCGCGATGCGCAACACGGCGGGAGCCATTGACAAGCCCTTCGCCGCGCTGCTCACCGACCTGCAGCAACGCGGGATGCTCGACGAAACGCTCGTGGTCTGGGGCGGCGAGTTTGGCCGCACGCCCGCAGCCGACGGCAACGCGATGGGCAACCCCGGCCGCAACCACAACGCAAAGGCGATGAGCGTGGTCTTCGCGGGCGGCGGCGTGAAGGGCGGCATCGCGCACGGCCAGACGGACGAGTTGGGTGGCTCGGCCGTCGAGGACCGCGTCCACATCCACGACCTGCACGCGACGATGCTGCACCTGCTGGGCTTCGACCACGAGAAGCTGACCTTCCGCCACAACGGCCGCGATTTCCGCCTGACGGACGTGTATGGAAACGTGGTGCGGCAGGTGGTGGCGTGAAGGCGCTTAAGCCAGATGAACTCCTTGGCCATCCTTGGCCAAGCCGGGCTTTGTGGAAGGGACCAGAGAATTCTGCTGTTGGATTCTCATGGGACTGCTGTCGTTGGCCTGCTCGGGTATAGTGCCAGTGTATGAGGAGTCAAAGCACATGGGCTTCGGCTCGTGCATGTCAGGTATCGACGCAATGACGGGGATCTGGCTTGTGAGTGCTTTTCCTCTCGTATCGCTCTGGACTACATCGCACCCGGCCCCGGGCGCGGCAAAGGCTGGCTGACGCACGTGTTGGCGGCTGAGTTTGTATTGGTAACCCCCGGCTGGCTTGGACTCCGCGTCTGGTGGTATAGGGAAATGTCAGGTGATAGATGGGCGGCTTTTGGGTGCATCTGGTGGCTCGAACCGTTCGCCTGGCTGTTGAGTTAGGAACTGGCGGCTCCCTTTTTTCGGAGCAAGGCATTCTCGCCAGGGCATCACGTGCAATGAGGAACGTGGGCCTTCGGGCTGTAAGCCCGTGGTGTGACAGCCCCGGCTGAAGGCCCGGGTCAGGGTGTCGACCGAATCAACCCGAGGCCTGAAAGGCCGGAACCCTGTTCGATGCCGTGCGATTGTCCCGCCCCTTCAGGGCGGACCAGGTTATTTGCGCAACAGAACCTGGGGCTTCACCCCAGGCTTTCACATGACGGGCTTTCAGCCCTGCGGCGTGCTTAGCGGACTGGTGGCGGAGCCTGTGTTGGAGGTGGCGCATTCCGGCGGCCACAGACCGCCGCCAGAGGTGAGTGGAAACGGTTGAAGTGAAGTTTAGCCTCCTCCGACCTCGACGACTCTTCGTCATCTCCGCCGCCCGTCTTCAGTCCTTCTTCCCCTCCAGCAGATACGAGCGCACTTCGCCGAGGCCCTTGCACTTGACGGTGCCGCGCTCTGTGACGTGGAACTTGTCGCGGAGGCGGCGGCGGGTGCCCTCGGAGAGGTGGACGTGGTTGGGCAGGCCTGAGGATTGCATCCGGCTGGCGAGGTTGACCGTCGCGCCCCAGAGGTCGTAGGTGAATTTCTTGCGCCCGATGACTCCGGCCACGACGGGGCCGGTGTTCAAGCCGATGCGCAGGGAGAGGCTGGTGCCGCGCTGGCGGTTCAGGTCTGCGGTGGCGGCCACCATCTCCAACGCCATCGCCGCCACGACCTCGGCGTGATCGGGAGTTGGCACTGGCAGGCCTCCGACGACGAGGTAGCTGTCGCCGATGGTCTTGATCTTCTCCAACCCGTGCTGCTCGGTGAGATGGTCGAAGCGGGAGAAAAGGTCGTTCAGCAGCGAGACGAGCGCCTCGGAGTCCGTCTCCTTGGCCAGCGCGGTGAAGTTCACGATGTCCGCGAAGAGGACGGTGACCTCCGCGAAGCTGTCGGCGATGTTGCGCTCGCCGTGCTTGAGCCGCTCGGCGATGGCGTGCGGGAGGATGTTGAGCAGGAGGCGCTCGGACTTTTCCTTCTCGATCTGGAGGAGCTGCTTCTCCTGTTGCAGCTCGATGAGGCGAAGGCGTTCGAGGTCGCGCAGGCGCTTGCGTTCGAGCGAGGCGGTGATGCGCGCGCGAAGGATCGTGGAGTTAACGGGCTTGGGCAGGAAGTCTTCCGCGCCCAATTCTATGCAGCGCGCGACAGACTCCAGCTCATTCATCCCGGAGGCGACGATGACGGGCAGGTGGCGCAGGAACGGGTCGCTCTTGATCGCCTCCAGCAGGGCGAAGCCGTCCATACCCGGCATCTGGATGTCCGAGACGAGCAGGTCGAACTCGCGCTCGCGCAGCAGCGCCAGCGCGGCCTCGCCGTCAGCGGCCTCGGCGAGATTCACATAGCCCAGCGCGCGGAGCGTGAGCACGAGCACCATGCGCATCGGGTCGTCGTCGTCCACGACGAGGATGGCGGCCTGATGACCGGAAGTGTCTGCCTCGGCGCGTTCCAACTGGATCGCCTGCTCCGGGGACAAGCCGCTTTGCACGGCGGTCCGCAGCATGCGGAAAGTCGGCGTCTCCTCGGGCGTCGGGAACGGCTGGTTGGGGTCCACGTCCATGATGTTTCGGCAGTGTCAAATGTTCGTCTGTGCGGGAAATCATTGGCACGAACGCCGGGGCTGCCGCCAGCAAATTGACTGCGCCCGCTCGCGAAGCGCACTCCGCACACCCAGTTCCAGCCCGCCCGCCAGACTACAGGACAACGGTCGGGTTCGGCGCGTCCTGCGACGTGGACTCCACCGCGATGTGCGTCGCCCCCGTGCTGCGCAAGCGCCCCGCCACCGCCGCCATCGCCAGCTCGGGGCGGTTGCAGTCGCGGCTCAGGTGCCCAAGGTAAATCCGCGCGAGCGACGCCGACGCGATCTGCTCCGCCACATCCGCAGCCGCGTCGTTGGAGAGATGTCCGTGGCGGCTGAGGATGCG
The DNA here is from genome assembly GCA_005791875.1 of Verrucomicrobiales bacterium. Lineage (GTDB taxonomy): Bacteria > Verrucomicrobiota > Verrucomicrobiia > Limisphaerales > SXTU01 > SXTU01. Next base: position 7,154 of record SXTU01000146.1, on the reverse strand, counting down.
TTGCTTCGTGCTCCACGGCCGCTTAGTGTCGTCCTGCAACAGCTTGAGATCGTGGTTCGCCTCCAGCACGAGCAGGTGTGCCGGAAGGACGCGCTCAAGCACCAGCTTCGTCGCATGGCCGAGGTCCGTGAGGAAGCCGATGTTGCCCGCCGTGGTGCGGAGGAGGAAGCCCACCGGGTCCTGTGCGTCATGCGGCACACTGAACGTATCAATCGTCACGTCGCCCAGATCGAAGCTCGCGCCAGTGACGAAGTGCCTGCCCTCGAACCGCGTCTTCAACTGCCGCTCCGTCGCCTCTTGCGTGAGCCGGTTGCAATACACCGGGATGCGCAGCTTCGCCGCCAGCGCGGTCAGGCCCTGTGTGTGGTCCTGGTGCTCGTGCGTGAGCAGGATGCCCGTCAGCCGCTCAGGCGTTCGGCTGATGCCCGCGAGACGCTTGCGGATTTGCAGCCCGCTGAAGCCCGCATCAATCAGCAGGCGAACCTCCGGCGTCTCCAGATACGCGCAATTGCCGCCGGACCCGCTGCCGAGGATGGTGAACTGAACGGACACGCACTGACGGTAGGAACGAGCGACACGAGCAGCAATGCGAAACGCGCCACTCAACTCTCAACACGCTTCACGCCCTCATCGTCTTGCCCCCGCCCTCCGGCACCACCATCTCAAACGTCGGGATGCGCACCACCACGCGCACGCCCTCTTCATCCACCCCCTGATAGCTGCCCTCCGCGATCGCGCGCGGCGTGTCGAGGATGTGACGGCTGTTGTAGCTGAACTTCTCCCCGGGCTTGAGCACGGGGAACTCCCCCACGACGCCGTCGCCCTCGATGGCGATGACCTCGTTGCGGGAATTCGTCACCACCCACTTGCGGCGCTGGATCGTGACAGTGCGATCCGAGCCGTTGTGGATGCTGATGAAGTAAACGAACGAGTGCGGCCGGTCCGGCGGCGCGGGCAGCTCCGGGGCATACACCAGACGATCCAGCGTCACACTCAAGCCCGGCAGTTCGACGAGATTTTGCTTCACAAGCCATTCAACCCCGACCCCGCCGCCGACACAAGCACCCCGCGCCGCGCGCAAGATGCCCCGTCGGCCGACTCAAAGAAGAGTGCAGGACCCAGCTCCCATCTTTCTGCCCTCTTCTTTCTTTCAGCCCGCCCGCGTCGCAGCAAATGTGGTTGCGATTTAACAATTCCGGGCTGGCCGCTCGGACGGCGACTGGTTAAATTGTTGCGGTCCCCCCCCCGGGCTTGCATCGGACGCGGGCCGCAGGCACAACACGTTCAACTAACCCAAAAACGCACATGGCCGAAGCATCTGGCAAACGCGAACACTTCGTCGGCGTGGACCTCGGCGGCACGAAGATACTCGCCGGCGTCTTCACGCCGCACCTCAAGTGCCTCGGCAAGGTGAAGATGAGCACCAAGGCCGAGCGCGGCCCCGAGGGTGTGCTGGAGCGCGTGGCCCGTTGTGTGCAGGCGGTCGTGGACGAGTGCGACCTGCACATGGACAACGTCAAGGCCATGGGCATCGGCGCGCCGGGGGCGATTGACCCGGAGGAGGGCCGGATGATTTTCGCGCCGAACCTCAAATGGGAGGACGTGCCGCTCAAGAAGGCGCTGGAGAAGCAGCTTGATCTGCCGGTCTTCGCCGAGAACGACTGCAACGTCTGCGCGCTCGGCGTGTATGAGACGGAGCTGGACCCCAAGCCTCGCTCGATGGTGGGCATCTTCCTCGGCACGGGCATCGGCGGCGGCATCGTGCTGGATGGCAAGCCTTGGTCGGGCTTCAACCGCACCGCCGGGGAGATCGGCCACATGGTGCTCGAAGTGAACGGCCCCAAGTGCGGCTGCGGCAACAAGGGCTGCTTCGAGGCGCTGGCCAGCCGCACTGCGCTTTTCCGCCGCATCCAGACCGCCGTGAAGGACGGCCAGAAGACCGTGCTCACCGACATGCTCGGGCCGGAGCTGACGGACATGAGGAGCGGCGACATCCGCAAGGCGCTGCGTCGCGGCGACAAGTTCATCGAGCAGATCGTCGAGGAGGCCGCCGAATACACCGGCATCGCCGTCGCGAACGTCATCAACCTGATCAACCCGGAAGTCATCGTCCTGGGCGGCGGCGTGATGGACCAACTCGCGGACGACATGATGGCGATCATCCTCGAGACGGCGAATGATTACGTGCTCCCCGGCACTGCGAAGGGCATCGAGATCATCGCGAGCAAGCTCGGCGACGACGCGGGGATCACTGGGGCGGCCGTGCTGGCGAAGCGGGAGTCGAAGGAGAAGTGATTCCGAATTGCGAATCGTGAAGTCCGACCCTGAACGCTTCGACTCCCCGGTTCGACATTCGACATTCGACATTCGACATTCCGCGCGCCGCACCGTCATAGACATCGGCACGAACTCCGTGAAGCTCCTCGTCGCGGAGGTTTCCGCTGACGCTGTCGAGCCGGTCTGGGAAGGCAGCGAGCAAACGCGCTTGGGACGGGGCTTTTACGAGGATCACCGTCTCCGACCTGAGGCCATCGCCGACACAGCGAAGGCGGTTGCGCACTTCGTCCAGACCGCCCGCGACCAAGGCGCGACCAGCGTGCGCGTCATCGCGACGAGCGCGGCGCGTGACGCGGTGAACGCGGGGGAGTTGCTCGACGCCGTTCGCATCGCCAGCGGCCAGACCGTGGAAGTGATCAGCGGCGAGCAGGAGGCGGACTGGGCGTTTCAAGGCGTGCTGACGGATGTGTCGTTGCGCAGCCAGCCCGTGCTGATCCTCGACGTGGGCGGCGGCAGCACGGAGTTCATCCTCGGCGACGCGGGCCGGTCCGTCTTCCGCGACAGCTACAAGCTCGGCACGGTCCGCCTGCTGGAGTCCACCCGCCTCTCCGATCCGCCGACATCTGCCGAGCTTGCCGCCACGCGCTCCCAGCTCCGCCGCTTCCTCGACCGCGAAGTCCGGCCCCAGCTCGCGCAGCATCTGGCGGCTTTGACTCAAGGTCGGAGCGCCGGGCATCGCTCGGCAGGAGCGGCCGAATCCTTCGATGCCGGGCAATGCTCGGCGCTCCAACTCGTCGGCACCGGCGGCACCACGAGCATTCTCGCGCGGCTGGAACTTCAGCTGCCCGATTACGACCGCGCGCGCATCGAAGCCACACACTTCACCGCCGAACGACTGGGCTGGCACGTCGAGCATCTCTGGCAACTGCCGTTGGCCGAACGCCGCGAACTCCCCGGCCTCCCGCCCAACCGCGCGGACGTGATCCTTTTCGGCGCGGCGATCTTCGAGGCTGTGATGGGAAGTTTCGGCATCGCCACGCTCCGCGTCAGCACGCGCGGCCTGCGCTTCGCGGCGCTGCGCTGATGGCCGACGCGAGCTTCAACGAGTTTGTCCGCGAGCAGCTTGCCGGGCTGCCGAGCATCGAGTTCCGCCGGATGTTTGGCGGACATGGGATTTACCAGCGGGAGAAATTCTTCGGCATTGTCCACCGTGGCCGGCTCTATTCCAAAACGGACGACGCGACGCGTCCCGACTACGAGGCCGCCGGCATGGGGAAGTTCCAGCCGAACGCCAAGCAGTCCTTGTCCTCCTATCTCGAAGTCCCCGCCGCCGTGCTGGAGAACCCCGGGCAACTCTGCGCGTGGGCGGCGCGCGCGGCCAAAGTCTCGCCGGACTCATCCGACGAATGAGTTGTCATCCGCCGGCCAAACGGGATCGCCAGTGCTGACGGAAGGCCCGGGGCAGTTCCCGCGTTTGACACCCGCCCGCTCCGTTACTACGTTAGCTCCAAGACTCAGATGAGCACCACCACCATCGCCAAACCCGTCATTAGCCTCACGCCCAGCGCCGCCGAGCAGGTCAGGACCATGCTCTCGAACGAGAAGGACAGCGCCGGCAAGCTCCTTCGCGTGTATGTCGAGAAGGGCGGCTGCTCCGGCATGCAATACGGCATGGTCTTCGATGAGAAGCGCGACGGCGACACGGCGGATGAGTTCCACGGCGTGGGCGTGCTCATCGACGCCATCAGCGCCGACCTGCTGCGCGGCTGCGTCATTGACTTCAAGGACGAGCTGACCGGTGGCGGGTTCAAGATTTCCAATCCCAATGCCAAGCAAAGCTGCGGCTGCGGGAAGTCCTTTGAGGCCTAGCACGAATTGATCAACCGGCGCAGGCCGAAGCCAGCCCTTCCGTGTGATGCGCAAGGGCGCTTTGTTTTCAACACGGAGTCTTCAGCCACAGATGGACACAGATCCGCACAGATGGGCGACAGCCTTTGCGCCCGGATGAATTCGTGTTCCCTTCCGCCACGATGCCGTTTTGAACCTTGAACCTGAAACCTCGAACCTCGAACCTCCGCACATGAGCCAGCCTTTCCGCATCGCGTGCATCGGCGTTGACCATCCGCACGGGGCGGCGTGGCGCGAGTCGCTGCTGCATCTCGCAGACGAAGTCGTCATCACGGCCATCGTCCCGGAGTTTCCCGGCACACTCGCGAGTTTGGAGGAACAGCTCGCCACTGCGCCGCGCTTCAACAGTGTCGCCGAACTGCTCTCCAATGGCGCGCATCTCTTCGACGGCGCGGTCATCTGCCTGCCCAACGACCGCACGCCTGCCGCGTTGGAGCAGTTCGCCGCCGCCGGCAAGCACGTCCTCACTGAGAAGCCGTGCGGGTTGAACGCCGCCGCCGCGCGGTCGGCGCTCGAGAAAGTCCGGCAGTCCGGCGTCGCGTTCCAGACCGGCTACGTCTGGCGCTACGATGAAGGCTCGCAGCGGCTTAAGGCGATGATCGCCGAGGGCCGCTTCGGCAAGCTCATCAGCGTCGAGATGACGTGCGTGACCAGCGATGCGAACCGGCGCGGGCCGTCGCACTTTCTCTTCGACCCGCAGTTGAGCGGCGGCGGTTTCTTCAACTGGCTCGGCTGCCATTATCTCGACCTGCTCACCTACGTGACCGGGCAGTCCGTGGCGGCCGTGACGGCGCGCACCGGCGTCTTCGGCGAGACAAAACTCGATGTCGAGGACGGTGGATCGGCGATCTTCGACCTGTCGGGCGGCGGGTTGGCGACGTTCACCGGCGGCTACTGGCTGCCGCGCTGGGCGAGCGAGTGGCGCTGGGCGGTGCGCGGCAGCCAGCGCTGGGTGAACTGGGATCCGAACCGCGCGGGCACGAGCGGCGTCATGGAGATTCACGGGCCGCAGCCGCAGTTCCACGCGATGGAGGAAGTGTTTTCCATCCCGCAGGACAAGTCGCCCGGCTATTGCGGTTATCGCAGCCGCGAATTGATCCGCGACTGGCTGGCCGTGGCGCGCGGCGAGCGCAAGGAATGCCGCAACACACCCGCCTCCGCACTCGCCACGCTGGAGCTGATGGACACGATGTATCGCGCCAGCGCAGAGGGACGGCGCATCGCGTGTCCGCCTGCGTCAGCGGCGAAGTAGCATCCATCCCTTGCAGTCATTCGCATGAAACATTTTTGGCTCCTCCTCGCTGCGCTGCTCCTGGCTCCGCTGGTGGCCGCACGCGCCGCCGGGCCGGCTCCGGTGGACTTCACCGTGACGCTTGAGACGGTGATCAAGCACGACGATGGCAAGTTCCTCTGGTTCCATCCGCGCGCGGCGGCGATTCCGGCCTTGGGCAAGTCCCGCGAGCCGGCCGTGGTGCTGACCCTCCAGAAACACTTGAAGGTTTCGGACTACTACTCCGGCCTGCACGTGCTGACGCGCACGAATCCCACGGCGGCGTGGACCGGGCCGGTGTTGCCGCCGCCGCTTGATTGGAAGCAGCTGCCCGACGGCGTGACGATCAGCGTCGCCGGTGTCACGCCGGGTTGGCACGCGCCGACGGGCCGGCTGCTCGCCATCGGCTGCCAGGTGCGCTACAGCCCGCAAGGCAAGCAGCTCGACGACGTGACGCGCGCGCACCAGACGGTCTATGCCATCCACGACCCGGCGACGGGCACGTGGACGCCGTGGCAAATCCTCGAGCTGCCGGCAGACGCGCAGTTCAACTTCGCGCGCAACGCCGGCGCGCAGTGGGTCGTCCGGCCTGACGGTGCGTTGCTGGTGCCGCTCTACATCGGGCGGAACTCGCGCGAGCCGTTCAGCGCGACCGTGGCGGAATGCCGCTTCGATGGCGTGAAGCTTACTTACGCCCGGCACGGCACGGTGTTGAGCCTCAAGGTGGCGCGCGGACTCTACGAGCCGTCGCTCGTGGCGTTTGGCGGCCGTTACTTCCTCACGCTGCGCAATGACCTGCGCGGCCACGTGGCCGTGAGCACGGATGGCATGGAGTTCGGTGAGCCGCAGCCGTGGCTCTTCGACGACGGAGCGGACCTTGGCAGCTACAACACGCAGCAGCACTGGCTCGCACACAGTGACGGGCTGTTCCTCGTTTACACCCGGCGCGGCGCGAACAACGACCACATCATCCGTCATCGCGCGCCGCTCTTCATGGCGCAGGTGGACCCGGACACGCTGCGCGTCCTGCGCCGCACCGAGCGGGTCATCGTGCCGGAGCGCGGCGCGGAACTCGGAAACTTCGGTGCGAGCGCCATCAGTGCCACAGAATCTTGGGTCACCGTCTCGGAGGGCATGTTCATGAAGGACTCGAAGCAGCGCGGGGCCCAGGGCGCGACGTTCGTGGCGCGCGTGCTGTGGGCAAAGCCGAACCGGCTGGCGAACTTTTCCGAGCAGAAAACTCCGCCGCTCCGCATCGTCACGCTCGGCGACTCCATCACGAAGGGCGTCCGACCCGGGGTGAAGCCGGAGGAAACCTTCGCCGCGCGACTGGAGGCGGCGCTGCGCGCGGAAGGTGTGGACGTGACGGTGCTCAACGTCGGCATCGGCGGCGAGCGGACGGACCAGGCGTTGCGCCGGTTGGTGAAGGATGTCCTCGCGCAGAAGCCGGGCCTCGTCACCATCATGTATGGCACGAACGACAGCTACGTGGACCAGGGCAAGGACGCATCCCGCCTCACTGTGGACGAGTATCGCGCCAACCTCGCGCGGCTCGTGGACGATTTGCGCGCCGCCGGTGTCACGCCCGTGCTGATGACGGAGCCGCGCTGGGGCAGGACCGCAAAGCTCAATGGCGTCGGCGAGCATCCGAACGTCCGGCTGGAGAAATACGTTGCTGCCTGCCGCAGCGTCGCCGCCG
>SXTU01000145.1 GCA_005791875.1 Verrucomicrobiales bacterium | reverse complement strand
CTTCTGCGACGCGATGATCGCCATCCACGGCGAGATGACCGCCGTGGAAACAGGCAAGGCCGACAAGGCGAACAACCTTCTCAAAGGCGCGCCCCACACCGCCGACCAAATCGCTGGCGAGTGGAACCGCCCCTACACGCGCGAGCAAGCCGCCTTCCCGGTGAAGAGCCTGGTGGACTACAAGTTCTGGCCGCCCGTGGCCCGCGTGGACAACGTCTTCGGCGACCGGAACTTGGTGTGCTCCTGCGCGGGGATGGAGAACTACCAATAGCCGGACCGCCCGGTGCCTGTTAGCTTTCCGCCGATGAAAATCGTCGGCACCCGTCCGCACTCGCTCAGTCCCGAGCGGCTTACAACCGAGGAGGCGCTGCGCCGTGCGGCAGTGTTGCAGGCTCAGGCCGACGCGCTCAATCCGTATTCCAAGCCGCGCGGCTTCGTGTTCAAGGCGAAGACGTGGGAGGAATACGAGCGGTGGCGCAAAGCCCAGTCCAACCCGCGCCTCTGGTAGCCATGTCCGAAAACCTCCCGCTCCTGCGCGTCTGCCGACTGCTCAACGCAGCGGGGGCGCGTTACCTCATCATTGGCGGGCAGGCCTGCATCCTCCACGGCTTGGTGCGGACGACGGAGGACGTGGATTTGCTGGTGGAGGCGACGGAAGAGAATTGCCAGCGCGTCATCACCGCGCTTTCCGGGCTGGCGGACGGAGCCGCCCGCGAGCTGACGCCCAAGGACCTCCTCGAAAACGTCGTGGTCAAAGTGGCCGACGAAGTCGAGGTGGACGTGAGCACGCACGCTTGGAAGGTCACCTACACCGAAGCCGCACCAAACGCCCTCTGCAAGCAGCACGGGGACGTGACCATTCCCTTCCTCGGCCTCGACGACTTGATTGCGAGCAAGGAAACCTACCGCGACCGGGACACTTGGGACCGAGTTCGTCTGCTGGAACTCAAGCAGCGTCAGAAGTGACTTTCCGCCCGCGCGCGTTGAAGAGCCTTCCCACCTCTCCAGTCTGACCCAGCCATGAAAATCACCGACGCCCTGCTTGCCGAACATGTGGTCTTTCACAACCTCTTCGACTACGTGGAGCGCACGACCCCGAAGCTGAAGACGTTGGGCGAAGTCCGTGCGCTGGCCGGCGTGCTCGACGCCATGCAGGAGGCTCACGGCAAGGTGGAGGACGAGCTCGTCATGGAGCCGCTGGCCCATTGTCTCGACCAGCTCGGCCAGAACGAGGCGATTCACGCGGAGCACGAGCACATCGAAGCGATGCTCGCTCAGGTGCGCTTGTGCCGCGATTTGAAGAAGGCCAAGAAACTCCTCCACGGAGCGGTCGTCATTTCCCGCCAGCACTTCGACCGCGAGGAGCGCGTCATCTTCCCGCTCGCCGAGAAATGGCTGAAGCCCAAGACGCTCCAGACGCTCGGCACGGAGTGGGTGACGGAGCGGAAACAGGTGCTGGGCTAACCAGGCCGAACGGAGTGGTGGAGTAATAGAGCAGCGGAGTTGCGGCAGGGGCAATCATCGTTCCACTGCTCCATTACTCCCTCCTACTTCGGCTTCGTCTCCCACACGTTGCTCTCCGTCCGCGCGGTCTTGAGCAGCAATTCGAGGTGCTTCAACACGGCGGGGTAATCGTCCGCGACATTTCGCGCCTCGCCGGGGTCGCGGACGAGGTTGAACAACTCCAGCGGAGCGCCCGGCCTAGCTCGGATGCCCTTCCAATCGCCCGCGCGGATGGCCTGGGCGAAACCACCGGCGTGGGACTCCCAATAGAGGAACTCGCGCTTCGCCTTCACCGGCTTGCCCAGCAGCGCTGGCACGAGCGAGACCCCGTCACTGGCCGGCGCATTGGTCACGCCCGCAAGTTCGGCGGCCGTGGCGAACAAGTCGCACAGCGCCACCGGCTGGTCGTTGATGCTCGCGGGCTTGATGTGCTTGGGCCAGCGCACGAGCAGCGGCACGCGGAGGCCGCCCTCGGTGAGATCGCCTTTCACTCCACGGAACGGGCCATTGCTCTGAAAGAACGCGGGATCGCACCGACCATCCTTCTGCGCTGCGTTGTCGCTCGTGAGAACGACGACCGTGTGCTCGGGGAGCCTTGGGTCATCGAGCTGCTTGAGGAGTTTCCCGACCGAGCTGTCGAGGTGCGCGATGGCGGCCGCCTTGCACTGCTCGGCCTCAGGCCACTTCTCCTTGGCGAAGCGTCTCGTGCTGCCCAGATATTTTGCCGGCGCGTTAGTGCCCGGCTCCTCGCCCGCATTCGGCAGCGTGAACGCGAGGTGAAGGAAGAACGGCCGGAATTTGCTCCACTCCGCAGGCTGATAGACTCGGAAGTAGTTCGAGGCGGCGTGCGCAAAAACATCCTGCGTGTGCCGCGCCTGAGCGCCGTTCGCGTTCTCAAACACCGGCTGGTGGTAGGTCGTCGGCTCGTTGACCAGCGCGAGTTTCGGGTCGTGCCGCGCGAGCACGGCGGGGAACTGGTTCGTCGCGTGGCGCAGTTCCAGCAGGCCGAGCCACTGGTCCACGCCCAGCACGGCGGGCGTGCCGGGCGTGCCATCGCCGCCCAGTCCCCACTTGCCGATGACCCCGGTCCAGTAGCCAGCGCGTTTGAGCAGCGGCAGGAACGTCGCGTCCTCGCCGCGCAACGCGACCGGGTGGCCGTCCGGCCCGTAGTTGCCCCGGATGCGCGCGTGCCCGGTGTGCTTGCCAGTAAGGAGCGTCCCGCGCGACGCAGCTCCGCTCGGGCTGCCCGCGTATGCCTGTGTGAAGCGCATCCCCTCGGCGGCGAGTCGGTCAATGTTCGGCGTGGAAAACTTCTTCTGTCCGTAGCAGCTCAAGTCACCCCAGCCCAAGTCATCGGCGAGGATGAAGACGATGTTCGGACGCGTCTGGTTCGTCGGCCAGGCCGGCGCGGCGGCGCACTGCCATGCGAGCAGTGGCAGGAGCAGCGCGAGGGATCGGCGGTTGGCGCACGGGAAATTCATTTGGCTTCGGTCAACGGGCAGCTAGCTTCGTCCGCCAGCCGGCCCGTGCAATCCATGAAACGCCTGACTCTCTCCCGCCGCATGCCCACCGGTCAATCCGGCTTCCGCCTGGCCACGCCACGCCTAGCGCGTGCGCGCCTTTCTGCGCAGCGCAAAGCGCTCACATTCACCATCATCGATCCAAAATGATTACTCCGTTCGCCAGATGG
>SXTU01000144.1 GCA_005791875.1 Verrucomicrobiales bacterium | reverse complement strand
TTCTGCACCGTCGTCCACGGCATCGCCTCCATGAGCGACATGAAGAAGCTCGGCCGCGTGGGCATCAAGACGCTCTTCTATTTCGAGGTCGTCTCGACGCTCGCGCTCATCATCGGCCTTGTGGTGGTGAACTGGCTGCAGCCGGGCGCAGGCTTCAACATTGACCCTGCCACGCTTGACCCCGACACCGCCAAAGGCTACGCGAAGAAGGCCGAGTCACAGACGATGACGGCCTTCCTGCTCAACATCATCCCCGCGACGCTCTTCTCCGCCTTCGTCACCGGCGACCTTCTGCAAGTGCTCCTCGTCTCGGCGCTCACAGCCTTCGCCATCACCTCGCTCAACAACCACCACCGGCTCGCGGTGCTCAACGTCATCGAGCGCGGCTCGGAAATCTTCTTCGGCGTCATGCGCATCGTCGTGCAACTCGCCCCGGTGGGCGCGTTCGGCGCGATGGCCTTCACCGTGGGCAGCTACGGGCTTGGCTCGCTGAAGTTGCTCAAACTCATGGTCGGCTTCTACGCGACGGCCGGGATGTTCGTCGTTGTGGTGCTTGGCGGCATCGCGCTTTGGTGCGGCTTCTCCATTGTCCGCTTCCTCGCGTTCATCAAGGAGGAGCTGTGGCTCGTGCTGGGAACCAGTTCCTCCGAGACCGCGCTGCCGGGCATGATTCAAAAGATGCGCAGGCTCGGCTGCTCCCATTCCACGGTCGGCCGCGTCATCCCAACGGGATACAGCTTCAACCTCGACGGCACGAACATCTACATGACCATGGCCGCGGTCTTCCTCGCGCAGGCGACGAACACGCCGCTCGACGCCCGCGAGCAGGTCACGCTGCTGCTCGTCGCGATGGTGTCCTCGAAAGGCTCCAGCGGCGTGACAGGCGCGGGCTTCGTGACACTGGCGGCCACGCTCGCCGTGCTGCCGAAGGTGCCCATCGCCTCGCTCGCTCTGCTGGTGGGCATTGACCGCTTCATGAGCGAGTGCCGCGCGATCACGAACCTCATCGGCAACGGCGTGGCGACAGTGGCCATCAGCCGCTGGGAAGGTGAGGTCACGCCGGAGACGCTGCGAAAAAACCTTCAGCCAGCCGACGAAACGACGCCGCCAAATTGAGTCGGGACTCCGAAGCTGACGGTGGCCGCCAACGCTGCGCACGTGCCCGAGCCGGGCGTTTTTGCCTTTTGCCTTTTGCCTTTTGCCTTCCTAGCCTCCCCCCGTGTCTTACCAAGTCATCGCCCGGAAATACCGCCCGCAGCGCTTCGCGGATGTCATCGGCCAGGAGCACGTCTCGCAGACGCTCGCCAACGCCATCGCCGCGGGGCGCATCGCGCACGCCTACCTCTTCTGCGGCCCGCGCGGCACTGGCAAGACCACGCTCGCGCGCATCTTCGCCAAAGCCCTCAACTGCACCGGCGGCCCGGCGGCGGACTTTCCGCTCGATGATCCCAAGGCCGTCGAGATCGCCGAGGGCCGCGCTATCGATGTGATTGAAATCGATGGCGCGAGCACCAATAAGGTGGAACACATTCACGACCTGTTAGATGGCGTGCGCTTCGCGCCGGCCTCGTCGAAGTTCAAAATCTACATCATCGACGAAGTCCATATGCTCACCGCGTCGGCTTTCAACGCGCTGCTGAAGACGCTTGAGGAGCCGCCCGCGCATGTGAAGTTTTTGTTCGCGACGACGGATCCGGAAAAAGTGTTGCTTACCATCCTCTCGCGCTGCCAGCGCTTCGACCTCCGCCGCATCCCCGCTGCGCTGATCGTCAGCCACCTCACGACCATCGCGAAGCAGGAGGGCGTGAAGATTGATGACGCGGCGCTCCATGCCATCGCGCGCGGCGCGGACGGCGGCATGCGCGACGCCGAGTCCACGCTCGATCAGCTCATCAGCTTCTGCGGCAACGAAATCGCCGAGGCCGACGTGCTCTCGATGTTCGGCCTCACCGCGCGCGCGCAACTCCTCGCGCTCACCCGCGCCGTGCTCGCGGGCGAAGTGGACACCGCGCTGCGCGAGCTGAACGACCTCGCGAAGTGCGGCAAGGACCTCGGCCGCCTCGTCACCGACCTGCTCAACCACTTCCGCAACCTGCTCATCTTCCAAGTCTCGAAAGGCGACCTGAAGCTGCTCGAAGTCTCCGAGGCCGAGGCCGCCGCGCTGGCCGAGCAAGTGAAGCTCGCGCCCAGCGATGCCGTGACGCGCGTGATGGAGGTGCTGTCTGATTGCGAGAGCCGCCTGCGCGACACGACCTCTAAGAAAATCCTCATCGAAGTCACGCTGCTCAAGGCCATCCAAGCCCGCAATGCCGTGCCGCTCGACGCCGTGCTGCGGCAGCTCCAGCAGTTGCGCGCCGAAGGTGCCGGAGCCAGTGCCGGGGGTTTGCAACCGCCGTCCGTTGCTCCCGTGGCCGCCAGCGCTTCGGCTTCACGCAGTGCAGCGCCCGCCAATCCGCCTTCTCACGTCGGCGGCTACGAGAAGCCCGCAGCACCCGCGATGGGCTTGGCCGAGACGCCTTCGCCTGCTCCGAAGTCCGGCGGCTCCGCTGACCTGGACGCCCTCTGGTCGCAGCTCCTCGATGCCGTGGGCCGGGTGAGCCAGTTCACGCGCGGCTACCTGCTGGAGGCGCATCCCGTCTCGCTCGCGAACAAGCTCTTCACCATCGGCTTCGACCCCGAGTTCGCCGACCACATGGGCCTCGTGGACAACGCGAAGAACCACGCCGTGCTGCAAACCAAGCTCGGCGAACTGGGCCAGCCACACTGTCAGGTGAAGTTCATCAAGGCCGAGGCCCCCGGCCGTGCCGGCGGTTTGCAACCGCCGCCCACAGCGCACGCACCCGAACCCGCGGCGACTGCAAGTCGCCGGCACGAGGCTGCCGCGCTCAAGCCCATCCCCGGCGCGGCGAAGTCTGAGAAGCCGCAGCCATTCGTCTTCGACAAGGAGAACTTCAAGAACGACCCGCTCATCAAGAAGGCGCTGGAGGTTTTCAAAGGGACCATCGTGGAAGTCCGGGCGTAGGCCCGTGCCGGCGGTTTTCAACCGCCGGCACGGATTAGCCCCGCCCCGGCACCATCCACGCGAACTCCAGCCACTGGCGCGTCACCTCCGCGCCGGCCTTGAAGTCGTAGGCTGGCTTCCAGCCAAGCGTCTGCTTGAGCAGCTCGTTGGAGAACGCGATGGGAAAGGCTTCGAGGCGGATGCGGCTGGGGTTGGGCATCGGCACGCTGGGGGCGGTGCTGGCGCGAGGGCGCGGGGACATCTTCGACTTGAACGCGAGCACCTTTTCCTCGCCCATCTGCGCTTTCACCGTCTGCTTCGCCCACACGATGGCGGACTTCACAACGGGGATTTTGCCGAACTGTCGGTGCAGGTCCGGCGAAACGACGAGCTTGGCGGCGGCGGTGAAGTTGGATTTCACGGTGGGCTTTTGCTTCGCCCAGTAGGCGCGCAGTTCGGAGGTGTTGAAGTTCACCGTCTCCAGCTTGCGCCCGAGCATCTCGCCGAAGGTCAGGTTCCACTCGCGCCAGGTGATGGGCTGATCGGAGTTCACGAAGAACGCCTGGCCGACGCCCTTGTCCGTCGTGAGCGCGGCGTGGATGGCGGAGCAAACGTCGTCCACCATCACGGCGTTGCAGACCCACTTGCCGTCGTCGAGCAGGCCGATGACGCCGCCCTTGGCCTGCTGCACGGCGGCGATGACGAAGCCGCCATAGGGGCCGTAAACCACCGTGGGCCGGAGGATGATGGCGGGCAGGCCGTCGCGCTCGATGGCCTGATGCACGAGCAATTCCTCCTTCGCCTTCGAGACGACGTAGGTGCTCTCGTCGCGGCGGACGATGGGCGCGGTGGCTTCGCGGCAGCTCTCGGGACCGGGGTTCGAGCCGTGGACGGACATCGAGCTGATGTGGACGAAGCGCTTCACCTTCGCGCGCAACGCGGCGGCAATGACGCTGGCGGTTTCCTTCGGAGCCTTGTCGTCCTCGCCGTGCGCGAGGTGGACGATGGCATCGCAGCCTTCGAGAGCCTTCACGATGGTGTCCACCTTCGAGAGGTCGCCGGGAATCATCTCGGAGTCGAGCCGGGCGATGCGCGTGGCGTGGGTGTAGTTGCGCACCAGCGCGCGGTAGGGCAGCCGCCAGTGCAGCTTGAGCCGCTCGCACAACCGCGTGCCGATGAAGCCCGTCGCGCCGGTGAGGAGAATCTTCGTGGGTGTCATGCGGCGGGAATGACCAGTGATCAATGACAAGTGACCAATGAATGACCAAGTCCGAAGGACCAATGGAAGGACGGAGCCGGAAGGGACGAGGGCACGGCTACGAGCCTTCTCCCTTCGCGGAGCGAGGGGAGAAGGTGGCCGAAAGCCGGATGAGGGGTGCGGCCACCAACGCCGACGCGGCTACCCCTCACCCCGGCCCTCTCCCCTCCTTCGAGGAAGGGAGAGGGAGATAAAACACGGCGCAGTTCGCGGCCGGTTTTGCCCGCGCACATCAGGCCTGCTCCGAGCCGGCGTCGCCCGTCCGTTGGGCCTTGGTCATTCATTGGACATTGGGAATTGGGCCTTGGTCATTTGTTAATCTCCACCCACGGCTGCTTCATCGGCGTGCGCACAGCGTAGGCGCGCTCGATGATCGCCAGCGAAATCGTGGCGGACTCAGCGGTAACCTTGGGCGTGCCGCGAGTTCGGACGGCGCGGGCGAAGTCTTCGATTTGCATCTGATACGGGTTCGGCGCGGCGCCCTGGTAGCGCACGGCAAATTCCATCGGCTCGCCGCCGACGGTGCGCGTCACGATGAGCGCGTCGGGATCGAGATACTTCACTTCCGCCGTGCCGAGGGTGCCGATTACCTTCACGCCGTTCAGCAGGCCGTGGGTCCAACTGAACGCCATGCGACACGGCACTTGGCGGCCCGCGATCGAGAGCTTGCCGGTGAGGTTTGCGTTGCACTCGACGCCGCCGTAGGAGTCGTCCTCGTAGGCGATGTCGGTCACGTCGCCGAAGAGGTCCACGACACGGTCAATGAGATGCACGCCGGAGTCGAAGAACGCGCCACCGAGCGTGAGCTTCTTGTTGTAGTAGGCGTCGCTGGTCATCACCCAGCCCATCACCGAGCCGGCTTCGGCGATGACTTCTTGAATCTCGCCGATGAGCGGGTCCGCCACGATGCGGCGAAATACCTCGGCGTTGCGGTTGAAGCGCGTGACGAAGCCGACGGCGAGGATGCGCCCGTGTTTCTTCGCCGCGTCGCTCATCTGCCGGGCCTCGGCAGTGCTCAGGGCGATGGGTTTTTCGCACAGCACATCAATGCCCATCGCCAGCAGTTCGCACGTCACAGGCGCGTGGAACTTCGGCGGCACGGCGACGAGCGCGGCGTCCACATGGCCAGCGAAGTCCTTCACCTCGGCGGTGACGCGGGCGTCGGGCAGGCCGTATTCCTGTTTGGCGAGCTGGGTGTTCTTCGTAATGCGGTCGCAGAGGAACGTGACCTCGACGCTGGGGGACTGGATGAAGGCCGGCAGGTGCATCTCGCGCGTGACCGCGCCGCAGCCGACGATGCCGAGTCGCGCTGGTTTGGTTGGGTTGCTCACGTTGCGTGAATCAGGTCGCCGTGCTGAAAACGGAGAGTGAAGTAAGCCATTTGCAAGGGCGGGGCAAGCCGACATTCCAGCCGACATTCCTGCGAGCCGCATCGCCAAGGCGGGCGGATCGGAGCTGCGGGCCGGCTTCCGCACAGCGCCGCTTTCCCCAAGCCCATTTCCCCGTTGACGCTTCCCTTCACCGGCCCGTAGGCTTTTTCCTATAACTGCGGTGTCGCGTGTTGCGACGCGGCAGAAACCGCTCATGTCCGAAGGTTATTGCGTCAAATGCAAGTCGAAGAGGGAAATCACCGACGGCGTTGAAGAGGTGATGAAGAACGGGCGCAAGGCCATCAAGGGCCGCTGCCCCACCTGCGCCACCGTCATGTTCAAGATTCTCGGCGGCAAGGCTTCCCCGCCTGCGCCAGCCGCCCCCGCGAGCCCCGGCTCCTCCGCGCCCGCCGCCTAGTTCGTCCCCCACAACTTCATTTCATGGCCCAGCAACTCGCCTACGTCATCGTCACGCCCTACACCCTGGCCAAGTCCCGCACCGGCGGCATCCTGGCACGGCTCATCAGCCGCACGGGACTGGAACTCATCGCCGCCCGCATGTTTGGCGCGTGCCAGGAGCTCGTCGAGGAATACTCCAAGGTCGTCATCTCCGCCGACGATCCTCAGGACCGCACCGTCCAGCAGCTCATCCACGACTACATCGTCCACGAGCTTGGCCCCGACCCGAAGACCCATCGCCGCCGCCGCTCGATGATGCTGCTCTTCCGGGGCGAGGACGCCGTCCGCAAGGTCCGCTCCGTCGTCGGCAACATCAGCCACTCCCGCCGCGGCGGTGAGACCATCCGTGACACCTTTGGCGACTACGTGCTCGATGAGCACGACCGCGTCCGCTACTTCGAGCCGGCGGTGCTTGCCGCACCGAACGCCGAGGAAGCCGCCGTGAAGCTCAAGCTCTGGGCGCGCTACTCCGATGCCGACGGAGGCATCCTCGAAGACTGCGTCGAGCACCCGCCCGGCGAGAAGGTCGAGCGCACGCTCGTCCTCATCAAGCCCGACAACTTCCGTTTCGCCACGGGCCGGCCCGGCAACGTGATTGATTTCTTCAGCCGCACCGGCCTCTACATCGTTGGCATCCGCGTCCTGCACATGAGCACGGCGCAGGCGATGGAGTTCTACGGCCCGGTCAAGTCCTTCCTCCGCACCAAGCTCAAGGGCGTCATCGCAGCCAAGGCCAAGGCAGTGCTCGAGAAAGACCCGGCCATCGGCTTCACCCTCCCGCCCGAGGTCGAGGCCGCGCTCGGCGAAATCCTCGGCCCTGTCTTCGGCGACAACCAGTTCGACAACATCGTCCGCTTCATGTGCGGACGCGCGGAGTCCGAATGTCCGAAGGACAAGCTGGCCGAACCCGGAACCGAGAAGTGCATCGCCCTCGTCTATGAAGGCCCCAACGCCGTCGCCAAGATCCGCGACGTCCTCGGCCCCACTGACCCGGCGAAGGCCCCGCCCGGCTCCATCCGCCGCGAGTTCGGCTCGAACATCATGGTCAACGCCGCGCACGCCAGCGACGCCCCCGAGAACGCGCAGCGCGAGTTGGGCATCGTCAAGGTGGAGGCCAACGACTTCAAACGCGTCGTTGACCAGTTCTACGGCGGCCAGTGAACGGTAGGACGCGTCTGTCCCAGCGCGCCGGTTTGGCTTCCGAGTAGTTTAGCGGCGCGCTGGGGACAGACGCGCCCCACCGTCGTGCACCGCCTCCTCACCTACTGGAACACCGGCAACCTCGGCGACGTCCTCCAGACCATCGCCCTCTCCCGTCACCTGCCGCCAAGCCTCGGCATCCCGCGCTGCCGCCTCACCGAGCAACTCCACTCCGACAAACTCTTCGTCGTCAACGGCTGGCACCGCTGGCCGCGCGAAGTGCCGGTGTCCGATTCTAACTGCCTCTTCGCCGGCATCCACTGTGCGGACGGGCACGTCGCGTGGGTTCGGCAATCAAGTTTCCCAGCCGGTGCGCGTGACCCCTTCACGCACGAAGTCTTCTGCCGCGCCGGCATTCCCTCCGTGATGCTCGGCTGCGCGACGCCGACTTTCCCGAACTACAGCGGCCTGCGCTACGGCGCTCTCTCATACCAACTCGCGGTGAAGATGGGTCGAATGAGAGGCGAGTCTCAGCACGCGTATCCCCTCACCCCGGCCCTCTCCCCGAGGAGAGGGAGAATCGCCGTCCGCGCAGCTTCAACCCGCCCGGCGTTGTTGCTTCGAGA
>SXTU01000016.1 GCA_005791875.1 Verrucomicrobiales bacterium | reverse complement strand
TTCCTAAACGTGAGATCCTGGTTCAATTCCGGGCGGGGGCACCAGTCCGGTGCGGGAGAAGCGGGTGGATGACAGAATCCGGGGTTGATCCACCGACAAACCAATTGAACTCCCTGCGGGCCGTCCTTAGAGTCCCGGGCATTATGGGAACTGAAAATTCTGCGGGACCGGGCATGGCGTGGCTGGGGTGGGCGTTCCTCACCGTGGCTTGCTGGGGCGTCTATGGCGTCTTCCTCCACACCGGCTCGATCGGCATGGCCGACGCCGCCAACGGGCGGATCAAGGCGTTTCTCTTCGTCGGTGTGGCTTACTTCCTGACCGCTGTGCTCGCGCCGCTGGCCATCCTCGCGCTCAACGGCGCGACGTGGGTATTCCCGGCCAAGGGCCTGTGGTGGTCGCTCATCGCGGGCATCGTCGGCGCGGTGGGCGCGCTGGGCGTGCTGCTGGCGTTTGGCGCGAAGGGCACGCCCGCCGTGGTCATGTCCATCATCTTCGCCGGCGCGCCGGTGGTGAACGCGCTCTACTCGATAGTCACGCATCCGCCGGCGGGCGGCTGGGGCAGCATCAAGCCAATGTTCTGGGTGGGCATCCTGCTGGCCGCGCTGGGCGGAACGCTCGTGACCTTCTACAAGCCCGCGCCGCCTGCGCCGCAGAAGCCTGCCCCGGTGACGGCAGCGGTGACGCCGCAACCGCCGGCGAAATGAACCGCAGATGACCTGCCACGAAAAGGCACAGAAGGCGCAAAGAGAATTCCTCTTCGCGCCTTTTGTCTTTGGCGGGATGCTGGCTGAAACTCCATGAACGACCAGCTTGCCCAACTTAAAGTCCTGCTCGCCACGCTAGGGACGAATCCGTTCTACACGAGGAAGCTCGCGGGCACGGGCTTGCTGGACGGTGCGGCGAGTCCCGCCGAGTTCAGCGTGCGCTGCCCGTTCACGACGAAGGCGGAACTGGTAGCCGACCAGCAGGCGCATCCGCCTCACGGCTCGAACCTCACCTTCCCGCTCGAACGCTACACGCGCTGTCACCAGACCAGCGGCAGCACGGGCAGTCCGTTGCGCTGGCTCGACACGCCGGAGAGCTGGACTTGGATGCTCGACAACTGGGAGACGGTCCACCGACAGGCCGGGACCACGGCGGCGGACCGCATCTTCTTCGCGTTCAGCTTCGGGCCGTTCCTCGGGTTCTGGACAGCGTTCGAGTCCGCGCAACGGCTGGGCTGTCTGGTCTTCGCCGGTGGCGGCATGACCAGTGTGGCGAGGTTGCAGGCGATCCTCGACCTCCGCGCGACGATTCTCTGCTGCACGCCAACCTATGCCATCCATCTCGCCGAGGTCGCCGCGAAGGAAGGCATTGATCTCCGCCGCTCGCAGGTGAAGACCCTGAGCGTGGCGGGCGAACCCGGAGGAAGCATCCCGGCGGTGAGGGCGCGCTTGCGCGAACTCTGGCCCGGTGCGCGCGTGTATGACCATCACGGCATGACGGAGGTCGGCCCCGTGAGCTACGAATGTCCTGTGCGGTCCGGCGTGCTGCACGTCATCGAGCGCGCGTTCATCGCCGAAGTGGTGAACCCCGCCACTGGCAAATCCGTTGGCAAAGGCGAACGCGGCGAATTGATCCTCACCAACCTCGGACGCACCGGCTCTCCGCTCCTGCGCTACCGCACTGGTGACTTGGTGCAGCGGTCAGCCTGCCTGTGCGGCACGACGGACCTCGCGCTCGAAGGCGGCATCCTCGGGCGCGTGGACGACATGGTCGTCGTGCGCGGGGTCAACGTTTATCCAAGCGCCATCGAGGAAATCATCCGGCGCGCCGGTGGTGTGGCGGAGTATCAGGTGCGGGTGAGCCAGCGGCACGCGCTGGCGGAGTTGACCGTGACAGTCGAGCCGGCAGTGGACGGTGGCGGCCCCGACGTGGAACGCCGTCTGGCAGCCGCGTTTGAGTCCAGCCTCGCCCTGCGTGTGCCCGTCGAACTCGCCGCGCCAGGCAGCCTGCCGCGCTTCGAATCGAAGGCCCGCCGGTGGACACGGGAGCCGGGCTGAGGCCGGGATTTTGGGCCTTGAATGTTTTTGCTACGCCTGCGTCATATTCCTCGCGCCGCTAATCTGGCGCATAAACAAAACAACACAACCTGATAGCATCATGAAGAAACTGTTCGCACTGTTCGCCGCCACCCTCATCGCCGGTTCCGCCTTCGCCGGCGAGTTCCCCGACATCAGCATCTCCGACCTCAAGAAGGCCATCGCCGACAAGAAGGTCACCGTCATTGACGTGATGGGATCCAACTCCTACAAGGCCAAGCACGTCCCCGGCGCGATTGACTTCGCCGCCGTGAAGGCCGACTTCGCCAAGGCGCTCCCCGCCGACAAGAACGCCCTCGTCGTCGCCTACTGCGGCGGCCCGAGCTGCAAGGCCTATCAGGCCGCCGCCAACGCGGCTGAGAAGCTCGGCTACAAGAACATCAAGCACCTCTCCGCCGGCATCTCCGGCTGGGTCGCCGCGAACGAGAAGACCGAGAAGGCGAACTAAGTCTTAGTTGAAATTCCAAAGCGCCCCGTGCTCACGCGCGGGGCGCTTTTTGTTTGGTTCTAGCGGCGGTCTGCGACTGCGGAGTTCGGGATATGAGCCTAGGTTCCGCGGTTGAACCTCACGCAACGGACGCAAAGGAACAGACTTCTGCTGCACCGGCCACTTCACCTGCGGGGTGAAGGCTGCCGCCCGGTGCTTTGAGGCAAAAAAGGTGACCGGCGTTGCGTCCTTTGCGTGAGGCAACCGCAGTTTTAAGGATGAGGAGACGGAAACGGCGGTCGCAGACCGCCGCTACAAGCTCGCCTCACCACCCCTTCGGCAACTCCGGCAGCGTCGCCTTCAGGATCCCCCGGAGGCTCTGCTTCTCGGCGGCAGGCAGATAGGCGTATTCCTTGTCCGGCTTTGCCGTGTCGAGCGCATGGGCCAGACGGGTGAAGACACGTTGCTTCATCTCTGGCGGCAGCCCTTGGAAGGCGAGGCTGTAAATCATGTAACTGCACCGGTGCTGGAAGAGCCGCGTGCGCAGGTCAAAGTCCTTGAGCGAGGAGCCGCCCGGCCCGAGCCGGCGCACGCTGGTGAAGTCCCGCTTGAACTCGACGTCGCCCGCCACGCCGCCCTTGGGCAGCGGCACCTCGTCGGCGAAGAGCAGATAGCGCGTCAGTGCGCGCGCCTGCTGGTCGAGCATGGTCGTGTTCGTTGAAGTCAGTTTGCCGCCGCCTTCCGCCAGCGCGGTGCGCGTGCGGTAGGTGGCCTCGACGGCGCGGTTCACGAATCCGATCTGGTGCTCGTGCAGAAGCTGCGGGAGCAGGTCGCTGCTGGGAACGAAGTAGCGGTCGTAGCTGAACGACGCACCGGGCTGCAACTGCTGCCGCGCGATGCCCTGCGGCGAGGACAGCCCGTAGAAATTCGCCAGGTGGTTCGTGAACGTGCCCGTGCCGGTCAGATACCAGCCGCCGAAACGCTGGTTCAGCGGGATGCCGTGGCCGGACTGCTCCTGTCGGAAAGACTCAAGGCTTCCTCCGCGCACGCCGGGAATCACGGACTTCACCACGAGGCCCGGCACGTAGCCGGTGTCCTCTCGCGCGTGGCAGTTCATGCAGCGCGTCGCGCGCTCGGGTCGCGGCGGCTGGCCGTTTCGCGGGATGTCAAAGATGTAGAAAATAGCGCCGAGATCCGGGTCCACGGAGACGATCTCGATTTTTCCACCCACCACGTAGCCGAGGTAAACATCCTCATTGAAAAACAGCGCGCGCGGCGTGCGGGG
Organism: Verrucomicrobiales bacterium; assembly: GCA_005791875.1. GTDB lineage: Bacteria > Verrucomicrobiota > Verrucomicrobiia > Limisphaerales > SXTU01 > SXTU01. The sequence continues at coordinate 8,285 of SXTU01000016.1, read as the reverse complement.
GGAGATGAGGCTCAGTTGCAGGCTCGTCGTGGAAAAGAGCAGCATCTGCGAGGTCACCGGGATGTCCAACGACTTGAGCACGCTCGCGACGAACGCTTTTTCGCCCGAGTAATCCAGCTCGACGCGGCCCGACTGGACGTTGGTCATCCAGCGGCTGAAGCGGTCCTTCGGTGTCTTCTTCCAGTAGTCGTGCGGCGGCTGGTCGAAGTCTCTGTAGCTGGCGGCAGAAGCCGTAAGACCGCTTGCGAGCAGCAACAACCAAAGCCAGACGTTCAACTTCATGCGCGGGTCAGGATACGAACGCACCTACTGACGAAACAAGCGCCGAGGCGTTCAACTGCAAGCGTGGGCGGGACACTCATGTCCCGCTCCTCTCCCGCATCTCTGCTCTCTGCGGCAATTTCGGCCTGGGGCATCGGGGACAGGAGTGTCCCCGGCACGGACGAAAACACTGCGGCACGGGAAGGCAGTTCCCGCGCCGGTGTCCAGTCTTGGGTTTGGCTCCGACCGGCCCACAGCCACGCAAGTTGGTCCGAGTCGAGTCGCACTCAGTTCCTGGCAGGGAACGGAGCGCGGGAGAGTTTCATCATCGGCGGCCTTTCGTTGGAGGGTTCATCTGGAAGTGTTCATTATCTGTAGCTGATCGCTGACTGCTGACCGCTTCAGAGCTTCTTGACCGTGACGCTCTGGCCGGCGGCCAAGGTCACGTAGGTGATGCGCTGGCCGGCGTAGTTCTCCGCCGTGATCGCCGGGGCCACGGTGCCAGTGAAGCTCACCACTCCGCCATTGACCAAGCCCGTCACCGGCACGCGGGCGGCCTTCGTCACCGTCAGCGTCACCGTGTTGTTCGCGTTGCGCGTGGCCACCACGCCCGAGGCGTTGTAGGTCATGCGCTGCTGCAAGGTCGTCGCCAGCACGTTCATCGTCGGGGAGAGGGCCGGGAAGTTGTAGAGGCGCTCATACTTGTCGGCCACCTTGTTCAGCAGGTCTCCGAGCAGCGTGTTGCCCGCGCCGTTGTAGTCCCGGAGATTCGGCTGGTGGAACATCAGCGGGCTGACATCGCCCTTGAGCAGGAACCCGAGGAGGAGTTCAGCTTGGTTGTCCAATATCTCCGCATAGCTCAGGTCGCGGCCCCAGTAGCCATTGTAGATGGAGTTGTATTCGCTCGCCCACTCCGCCGGCGTGCTCACGTTATAGAAGAGGTTGTTCGCGTGCCGGGGGATCATCAGGATGCGCGCGTCCACCCAGTTGGGGATGCCCGTGTTCGGCGAGGTGGGCCGGTGGCTGGGGATGGAGGTGTCGGTGACGAGGTAGCGGATGCCGGCGTCGTAGGCGGCCTTGATGAACTGCGGGTTGTTCAAGCCCGTGATGTTGGGCGTGACCATGTTGGCCCGGCTGTAGTTCGGGAGGCCCATCCCGGTGGCGGTCTGGTTGTTCTTGGTGATCTCGGTCAGCGCGGCGGGGTAGCTGATGTCGTCGAGGTAAGGATGCGTGTAGGTGTGGCTGATCCACTTGAACATCGCCTTGTTGGTGCGGACGTAGGGCGTGAGGTCGTCGTTCTCGTATTCGCCAGCGACGGTCCCAAGGCCGTTGAAGGCCATGTCGTAGCGGAAGTTCTTGCCCAGCGTGCGGGTGCGGAACCCGGTCTGCCACGCGATGGTGGCGGCCCAGTCCTTGGCGCCCTGGCGGAACTCGCCGGCGGGCCACATCTCGTCGGCCAGGAACACGTCGTCAATCTGCGCGCTCAGGTAAGTGTGGCGCTCGCCGAGGAAGAGGCCCTTGTTCGCCCAAGTGACGAGGCCGTGGGAGAGGACGGTGGAGTGGAGGAGCCACGGGGCGTTGTCGAAGGTCATTGAGAGCACCTGGCGGCCGTCGGCGTGTTTCTTCACGGCGATGAGCGCGTGGCCCTGGGAGTCGGAGAGCCAGACGGTGGTGTTGGTGTCGAGCGGGGTGGCGAGGTAGGTCCAGACGTTGGAGACGGCGAAGGCGTTGGCGGTGACGAGATAGGGGAAGCTCGGCTTGGCGGCGGCGGACCAGGTTCCGACGGCGGCGTTGCCGGTGGAGTCGAAGGCGGCTGTGGGCCAGTTGAAGCCGGAGTCGGGAGTGGGGTAACCGCTCCAGTTGATCTGGCGCACGCCGAAGTCAGCGGCGAACTGGTTCAGCGTGGTCCACTCGGTGGTGGAGAGCGCGGAAGCCCAGGTGGTGCGGTCGGGGCTGTAGGCCAGTTGGGAATCGGTGAGCATGACGGAGGAGTAGAAGCCGCGCAGGCCGGCGGAGAGCTTGTCGGCGGTCAGCGCGCCGGGCTGGGCGCTGGCGATGTGGACGGTGTAGGGCGTGCCCAGGAAGTCGAGCGCCTGCCGGATGGCCGGCAGCGCGGCGTCGGTGGCCGTCGCCGTCACAACGAGGACGGCGAGGTCGGTGGAGGAGTTCGTGAGCGCAGCGTGAGCGGCCGGGCGTCCCGCGAGGGTCAGCAAAAGTCCAAGCACGAGTGCGAGGACGCCATTGGCGGGCCGGTCGAGCTTGGCCAGCAAGCCCGGTCGGCTGGCCGCCACGCTGCGCGTAAAGCGTTTCACCACGATGTCGAGGAACACGACGGGCTTCTGCGGGAAGCTCACGCGGAGGGTCTGGGTCGTGCCGAGGGAGGGTTTGTTGCTCATAACGTCAGGCTGTGTGTTGTTCGCGGTGCGCACGGCTTCCTCGCTGCCACTCGGATAGCTCAGTGCGTTTTTCATGGCGTCAGATTACGCGCGGGCGCGGGGAGCGGTATCGGGCAGGCCATCCGATTGCGGGCTGGGGGGAACCCCTATGCGGGAACAGCGAGGGCCGGGAAGGAAACCGCCTCACGCAAGGGACGCCAAGGGCGCGAAGTAGCAGGACCAACCGCCTTCAGGCCATCTGCCCCTGAACCCCTGGCGACAAGTTGACCTCCTCCACGCCGCTGATGCGCCACGCGTTCTCCTCGCGCACGAGCACGTAGCGGAAAAACCGAGTGCGCCCGCCCCGGCCTTGCACCGAGACCAGCACCACCGCCTCGCGCCCGTTGTCCTCCACCGCGCCGAACGAGACGGCGCGCCAGTAAGCGATGACGGGATAACCATCCTTCACCATCCGCTCGAAGGCGGCGACGGTGAGCTGCTGTTGAAGCCCCGAGGCGGCGAAGGAATAAGCCAGCGCGTAATCGCCGTCACGGAACGCCGCGAACTGCGACTCGACAACACCGACGACCTGCCGTCGCACCTCAGCCGAGCTTCGGTGCAACGGCTGGACACTCCCGGGCGTGACGAGGAAAAACAGCAGGCAGACGGCGAACGGCAGGGACATCGCGCGCAGCAGGCGGATGAACTCGTCGCGCGAAGAGCCGCTGGGTTGCGGGGAAGAATCGCTCAAGCGGAGGAACGGGCCGCTACTTCGCCTTTGTGGTCAGGCCCGTCAGCGCCTTGGCCACCAACTGGATGGAAGCCTCGTTTGCGCTCGCCAGGTAAAGCGCGTCCTGCACGCCCTGCAAGGCCGCCTTGAATTGCGGGGAACCGCCGGCGGCGTTCAGCGCAAGGGCCAGTGAATTGGCGAGCGCGGTCTGGTCGGTGGCGGAAATTTTTTTGCCCGCGATGGCGTCGGCCAGCGAGTTGGCGAGCGCTTGCACTGCCTCGTTGGAAGGCTTGTTGGCACCAATGGCGACGCCCCCAAGGTTGGTGGCGAACTTGTCCTTCTGTTCCTGCGTGGCCTGCGGGCGGGACTTGATGATGGCGAGGTCGGCGAGAATTTTCGAGACGTTGGGCTGCGCGACTCCGGTCTGCGTCGCAGAAGCTCCAGCGGCAGGTTGTGCGCCAGGACCCGGCGGCAGATTCAGCGGACGACCGGCGGCTTCCTTTGCGCGCTGCTTGATGATGACGGCGGCACCCTGCCCGAAGGCGGTGGAGGCGGTGCAAAGGGTGGCGAGGGCGAGAACGAGGAGCGCAGTCTTCATGGGTTGTTGCGTTGGACTTGGCGCACCGTGCGCCTTCCAGAGAAACGTGTCAATTGGCTGTTCACAGCCTGTCGGTTCACGGGCGAACGCCGGTGTTCCCTCCGCCAGCGAGAGGCGTCATGGTGGCTGTGTTCCCGACAACGCCATGAAACCATCGTCCCTCATCTCGCGTGGACCTGCGGCTCTGCTGCTGGTGATCCTCCTGTCACTCGTCCGCGTGTCAGGCGCGGACAACCCGGCGCTCAAGGCCGAGATCGAGGCCTTCCGCAAGGGCACTCTGGAGCAGTTCAAGGATCGCAAGCCCGACAACTTCGAGGACTACGTCCGCGACACCGCCACGCGCAATTTCTACCAGCGGCAGTTCAACGCCGCGATGACCAACGGCAACGCCACGGCTCTGGCGGGCGTGCTGAAAGAGTTTCCTGAGTTTGCCCGGCCGCAGTTTCTCAACGGCTCTGCCGTTCAAGGCAAGTCCGCCCTGCTCTACGCCGTCGAGCGAGGGCACCGTGAAGTCGTCGAGCTGCTCCTCGCCCAGAAGGTCGGCGCGGATGCGCCCGGGTCGGCTTCACCCTCGCCGTTGAGGGGAGGGCCGTTCGGTCCATCCTCAATGCGCGGCGCACCCGGCTATGCACCGTGACCCAGCCCGCGCGGGGGAGGTGACGGAGACCTTGCGAAAGCTCGGAGCGGTCATCCCCAGCACGAGGGGAGCGACGTTCATCAATCGCGGCCCGCCACCGGGATTTCCAGGGCAGCCGGCCTTCCCGGTTACGCCGCCCGGCATTCCACCAGCGCCCAAGCGCTAGCGAGTGATTGTCGCCGCCGACGCGCGTGAGGGGCACTGCTGGCTGATACGGGCGGTCAACTCAATCCCGTCCATGTCGCCATAGAGGGAGTAATCCGTGACGATCAAGTCCACGCGTTCGCACTCCACCCCATCGAGGGCGGGCCCGGCATCAGCAGAAGCGCCGACGAATGAGAAGCGGCAAGAGCGATGGCCCAAGGCCAGCACCAGAGCCACCATGGTGTCCGTGTCATCTTCGACAACGTAGAGGGAGGGGCGCACGGTCTGCACGGTTGGGCTGAAATCGCTGCCACCGTGTGAGCTCCCCGGCGATCAGGCAAATACTATTTTCCCCACACCAACTGAGGAAGCGGCGGGGCGGCGGCCGATTATTGCTCAGAAGAGACTGCCCGGAGCACCAACCTTGCGGACCTCCACATGGCTGTCGAAGAAGCTGGCGTTGCGCACACTGCCATGCACTGGGAACTTTGGCAGTTGCGCATACCAAGTGTTCGCGGGGTTGTTCACCGCGACTTGGTCCGTGTCAATCATCATCCAAATGGAGGCTGGGCTGTTAATTTGCGTCACCCGCAGGGGGTTGGCGGAGTTGGCTCCCTGTCCTTCCGGGTAGCCGAAAGGGCGCTGGCCGTCGACTGTCGCTCCTGGAAGTTGGTAGCTGACCTTCGTGCCCAACTGGCCTACTTGGTTCAGCGTGCCTTGCTGGTTGAGCCGCGCGTATCCGGCGCAGACGAAGACGACGGCGGTGCGCTCCACGCCGGAGGCCGCAGGGTAGCCGAGGTAGCGAGCCAAGGCTCGGCACAATTCGCCCCGTGCGCCCGAGGTGTAGACGGCGGTTTGACCCGACCACTGCCCGTATCGGCCAACCGCCTCGCCGGGGCCCGGCAGCCCTCCGGGAAGCTGGTCATCATAGTCGTCGGTGTAAAGGGCCATCGCCGTGGAGATTTGCTTCATGCCATTGACGCACTGCGCCTGAGTGGCCTTCTTCTTGGCCTTTGCCAGCGCAGGCAGGAGCATGCCGGCCAATATCGCGATGATGGCGATGACGACGAGGAGTTCGATGAGGGTAAAGGCGGCGCGGCGGGCACGGCTGGCGTCCACCGGGGGCTGGCTGGCAAGATCGTGGTTCATACGAATTGCAGTTCTGTCAGAATACTGTTGGCGAGCGGCGTTGATTTGGCAAGCGGGTTGTAGGCCGGTCGGAGAGTGAGCAGGGCGCATTCACGAAGCGATGGCAAGGGAACGGGGGGCAAGGGAATGAACCCCTTGGGAATTGATTCCTTTGCCCCCATTCCTCTGCCAGCACTCGGGCGGGATCAGCCCATGCGATGGCGTGCAAACGGAACGAGTTCGAAGCCAGGAATCGTTCCCATGCCCGCACCGCATGCTCTCACCGTGGTTGTTCACGCTGGTGAACTGGCCTTCGAAAGTGGGGCGACGCTCCGCGGGTGGCCCTGTGGACGCCGCCACCGCCTGCCGATGCCTTCCGCGCGGCTCAGGAATTTCCCGGTGGACGCGCGTCGCTGCTGCCCATCTTCTCCACGTCGGTGAGCGTGCATGGGTCGGAGCGGTTCCTGAAATCCGGCTTCGTCGCCGCGCTGCCCAAGCCCGTGGCGCTGGCCACGCAGCGCGCCGCCCTGTGCAACGCGCTGCCCGCCGCACCCGCCAGCCCGGCCCCGCAGCCCTGAAGCCAGCCCTCCGCTGACGGCATCCCTCCGATGGCATTGGCGCATCCGCACTGCGGCGATTGAGGCTGCATTTTCTTCGTGTCCATCCGCGCTGGTTCGTGGTTTCCTCACCTCGTTTTCAAACCATGTCCGACTTGCTCAAAGACGCCGCCAAGCGCGGCTTGAAGAAGGCCGCGCGCTGGGCCAGCACCGGCAAGAACCTCCCGCGCCTCAAGGGCATGCAGGCCTGGTGGCAACGCCATGTCGGCGACCAGAACGAGGTCAACGCCCTGCGCGAGCAATACGCGTCCCTCATCCACGCGCCGGACAAGCGCAAGCTGCTCGCCAGCCACGAGCGCAAGATTCACTCGCAGTTCGGCGAGGACGGGCTGCTGCTGCACTTCTTCTCGCAGATCGGCGCGCCGAACAAGACGTTCATCGAGTTCGGCATCGAGGACGGCACGGAGTGCAACGCCGCGAACCTCGCGCTGCACTTCGGCTGGGGCGGCCTGCTCATGGACGGCAGCGATTCGCTCGCCGACCGCGCGCGGACCTTCTACCACCGTCGCCACGGCATCGCGCCGCAGCACGTCCAGATCCGCACCAACTTCATCACGAAGGAGAACGTCAACGACCTCTTCGCCCAATACGGTTTCAAGGGCGAGTTGGACATGCTCTCGATTGATATTGATGGCGTGGACTACTGGATTTGGGACGCGGTCACGGTCGTCTCGCCGCGCCTGCTCATCATCGAGTTCAACGCCAGCTTCGGCCCCACGCGCAGCGTGACGGTGTCCTACGAGCCTTCCTTCGAGCGCTATGCGCACCACGAGAGCGGCTGGTATCACGGCGCGTCGCTCACGGCCTTCACCAAGCTCGCGGCGAAGAAGGGATATTTCCTCGCGGGCTGCGATGCCGCCGGTGCCAACGCCATCTTCATCCGGCGCGACATCGGGCAGGGCAAGGTGGCGGAGTTCACGCCCGAGGAGGCTTTTTATCCCTGCGCTCCGCGGATGCGCGAGGCCACGCTCGACGAGCAGTGGGAGCGCGTGAAGCATCTGCCGCTGGTTGAAATCTGACCGGGCGGAATGACCAATTCCCCAATGTTCAATGCGCAATGAATGACCAATTCCCAATGACCAATTGGCCGTCGCTCCGCTTCGTCATTGGGCATTCGTCATTGGGCATTCATTGGCCATTGGGAATTGGACATTGGTCATTCTCCCACCGCGCCTAGCCGTCTTTCCGCCATGCCCAGCCTTCTCTCCACCTTCGAGTTCATCCGCGACCGCCGGCGCATCATGCGCCTGCCCAGCGCCAAGCCGAGCGCCAAAGCCATTTACCACGCGTGGCTCCAACTCCGTCGCTATCCCAAGGCCAACCGCGACAAGCCGCTCGCCATTGAGCTGGGCAACCTCACCATCCACGCGCAGAACTGGCTGGAACTGGAATTCCTCTTCAACGAGGTCTTCATCGGCAACGAGTATCTGGTGAAGCTCCCGCGCCGCGACCCGTTCATCATTGATTGCGGCGCGAACATCGGCTGCGCCACGCTCTACTTCAAGCTGCACTACCCCGACGCGCGCATCCTCGCCTTCGAGCCGAACCCGTTCTGCTTCGAGATGCTGAAGAAGAACGTCGAGGCGAACGGCCTGAAGAACGTCGCGCTCGTGCAGGCAGCGTGCGCCAACACACCCGGCACGACGACCTTCCACGTGAACCCCGGCTTCTCGCCGATGAGCAGCGCCATCGGCAACCGCGACGAGAAACAGAAGACCGTGCCCATCGAGGTCCGCCTCGTGAAGCTCTCCGAGTCCATCACCGAGGACGTGGACCTGCTCAAGCTCGACATCGA
>SXTU01000143.1 GCA_005791875.1 Verrucomicrobiales bacterium | reverse complement strand
GAGATTTACCACGGCGCGCACGGGAAGTTCGAGACCCGCTCGCCCATCCGCACGTTCGTCCCGTTCAAGGTCGGCAACGAGGCGCAGCTCCTCGCCGCCTACACCTGCACGCCGCTCGTGCAGTTCCCCATCAGCGCGCTCAAGCCTGGCGCGAAGATCAAGGGCAAGACCATCGCCGAGCTGGGCAACCGCAACCGCCCGCTGGACATGATCGTGTATCAGAAGGGCGGCAAGGACTGGCTCCTGCTCGCCAACAACAGCCGTGGCATCATGAAGATCACCACGGACGACATGGTCAACGCCGAGTCCATCACCTCCCAGGTGCCGGGCACAAAGGGCACGAAGTATGAGACCATCGAGTCGTGGAAGGGCGTTGTGCAGCTCGACAAGCTCGACGCCAGCAACGCGCTCGTCATCCGCACCGGCGAAGGCGGCGTGCTGAATCTCGAGTCGCTCCCGCTTCCGTGATCGGACGGCGCGGACAATCACTGTTTCGGACATGGAGGCCGGCACTTGCCGGCCTCCTCTTTGTATGGCTGGCGGTTTGCGGCACGACAGCAGCGGCGCTAGGCGGGGAACTGTTGTCGGACCAGCCGTTCTCCCTCACCCCGGCCCTCTCCCGCGGGGAGAGGGAGTCAGTCAGTCAGTCTTTCGGCTCCAGCTACGCGTTCGACTTCAGTCCGACGCGGACTGCGTTTCTCCCTCTCCCGGAGGGAGAGGGCAGGGGTGAGGGGGAAGGGCTTGCGCGCCCAAGACGACTCTTCGCGGCTGCTGACACTCAACCAAGAATCCAAGCCTCCACTTCCGCCAACCCACCCGGTTTCTCTGCTGTCTATCTCCGCTGGGTTTCCGTGCCCAAGGACACGAACCGCATCACCCTCGAAGTCTCCGGCCTCGCGAAGGACGCGCTCGCCGCTCTGCAATCCACCAACTGGCCCGCGACGAACTGGGTGCGCCTGCTCGCCGTCTTCGTCGAGCAGCCGGGAGCCGAGCCGCTACCGATGCTCGGCGAGCATCGTGTCGAGTCAGGACGACTTCGCTTCGTGCCCGCCTTTCCGCTGGAGCCGGGCCTGCGTTATCGCGCGGTGTTCGATGCTGGCCAGCTTCCCGGCACGGACTCAGCGGTGGCTGGCAAGGTGACTTCAGTTCTCCAAGTCCCCGTGCAGCCGGAGCGAGCCACCACGACCGTCACGCAGGTTTATCCCAGTGCCGATGTGCTGCCGGAGAACCTGCTGAAATTCTACGTCCACTTTTCCGCGCCGATGAGCCGGGGCGACATCTACGAGCACATCCGCCTGCTCAACGAGGCGAACCAGCCCGTCGAGCTGCCCTTCCTCGAACTCGCTGAGGAACTGTGGAGCACGGACATGCTGCGGCTCACGCTCTTCATTGACCCGGGCCGCATCAAACGCGAGGTCAAGCCGCTGGAGGAAATCGGCCCCGCGCTCGTGGCTGGCAAGCGCTTCATGCTCGTCATCGGCGGCAATTGGAAGGACGCCAACGGCAACCGCATGAAGCGCGCGTTCATGAAGCAATTCACAGTCGGCCCGCCGGATCGCGAACCGCCCGAGCCGCGCCGTTGGACCTACACGCCCCCACCCGTCCGCACGCGCGAGCCGCTGGCCGTGGATCTCGCCAAGCCGATGGACTCCGCGCTCGCACTGCGGATGATCCACGTCGTGGACGAGTCGGGTCGCGCCATCCCCGGTCAGGCCTTCCTCACAGAGCGCGAGCGCATTTGGAAATTCCTGCCGCAACACTCTTGGAAGGCCGGTCACTACTCGCTCATCGTGGAGACCACCATCGAGGACCTCGCCGGCAACAACATCGGAAAGGCGTTCGAGGTGGACGTGTTCGACGGCGTGTCGAAGCGCCTGGAGCAGACAACGGTGAAGCTGCCGTTTGAGCTGCGGTGAGGCGGAATCTGGAAGCGGGAGATTCGGACTCGGCCCGAAACTGAAGTGGGCGGCGAGCACCGACGAGGAGCGCGGCCTTCAGGCCGCAAAAGCGTTCGCAAGACAGTTGGTGCTTCGAGCGCATGTTTGCAGCCGGGGCATTCGGCGGCATGAATGCCGCGCTCCTCACACTGTCAGCGACCCGCCACACTTCTCTGCTTCGGAGCTCAGATTCACAGCACTGATTCGTAGAGGTCGCGCAAATCTGCTGGTGTGACCGGGACGGCATTCGTCCTGTGGCACGGATCGTCCCACGCCTGGGCGACGAGGGCGTCGAGATGAGCGGGATTCACGCCGTGGTCGCGGAGCTTGGTGTTTAGACCGATGCCGGAGAGGAACTCGGCGATGAAGGCGATCGTGCGCTCGTCGGCTTCCGCGTCGCCGCACTTCAGAACGTCGAGGCCGCAGGTGATGCCAACGCGGCGGTAGAGGCCGGGCTTGCGCGCGGCACAGAACTTCATGCTGGCCACTAGGCAGAGTGCGTTTGCGAGGCCGTGGTGCATCCCGCAAATCGTCGAGAGCGGGTGCGCGAGCGAGTGGACGACGCCGAGGTCTTTCTGAAACGCGACCGCGCCCATCGCGGCGGCGACGAGCATCTTGCCGCGCGCGGCGAGGTCCTTGCCGTCGCGGACGGTGCGGGGCAGGGCGTCCACGATGAGCCGGATGCCTTCGAGCGCGATGCCGTCGCACATCGGGTGGAACGCAGGGCAGGTGAAGCTCTCGATGCAGTGCGTGAGCGCGTCCGCGCCCGTGGCAGCGGTGAGCTTCGGCGGGAGGCCGACGGTGAGTTCGGGGTCGAGGATGACGAGCTTTGCGAGCAGTTCAGGATTGAAGAGCACTGCCTTGCGCTTCGAGGCATCGAGCGTGATGACCGAGCTGCGGCCCACCTCGCTGCCGGTGCCGGCGGTCGTGGGGATCGCGATGAACGGCGCGAGGCCGGACCAATCCGGTTCGTCGTAGAACTTCGCGAAGTCGAAGCCGGGGCGCTTCACGAGCAGGCGCGTGGCCTTGCCCGCGTCCAGCGCGCTGCCGCCGCCGATGGCGATGACGGCATCGCAATGCTTCTCCTGAAAGAGCGCCGCCGGCTCGCGCACGTCGGACTCGATGGGATTGGGGTGGACACCCGAGTAAAGGAACCAGCGGCGGTTGCGATTCTCCTCGCCGAGCGTGTGGCACAAGGCGCGGAAGGCATCCGTTTTCAGCAAGCCCGCGTCCGTGACGACGATCGGGCGCTTGATGCCGAGGAGTTTCATCCGGTCGGGCAGCTCGCCCAGTGTGCCGGGACCGAAGAGAGTGGTCGTGGGGAGGGAGAAGGTCGCCACGGGTGAACTCATGCGGCCGGACTTTGGGCGAGGCGGCGAGAGGCGTCCAGAATCGTTTGGCGAGATCCAGTGCGGAGTGTTGGATGCGCCCGCACAGAAACTTCAGGCTCCGAAAAGCGCTCGTCTTTCCGTTGGCGGTTTGGTGGCACATTCGGATGATTGGTTGGGCTCTACGCGCGGGTGTGGCTGGCATGGTTTCGCGCTGGTGGCTGTGCATGGTGCTTGCCCTCCTCACCAGCCCGGTGGTTGCAGCCCCGGGCGACGTGGAACTTTCCTTCACGAACGGCATCTGGGCCAACGCGGTGATCTTCACCACCAAGGTCCGCACGAACGACAACAAGATATACATCGGTGGCACGTTCGATGGCTACAACGGCACGACCATCAAGCGCATCGCCCGCCTCTCGCAGACCGGTGCGCTGGACACGACCTTCGCCACGGCGGGCACGGACGGCTCGGTGAACGCCATCGCGCTCCAGCCGACCTCAAGTGCGTGATTGGCGGCGACTTCTTCGGCGTGGGCAACGTCAACAGCCGGCGGCTGGCGCG
>SXTU01000015.1 GCA_005791875.1 Verrucomicrobiales bacterium | reverse complement strand
GCGTGCCTTGGGCGAGGAACTTCGCCTGGCCTGCACGCTTGGTGGCGGCTTGAAAGACATCAATGAACGCCTTGCCGATGATCTTGCGCTTCTTCTCCGGCTCGGTGACGCCCTTGAGCTTCTTCAGAAACATCGCGCTGGCGTCCTCGTAGAGCAGCTTCACCTTGAAGTTGCGCCCAAAAACTTCCTGCACGACCTCGGCTTCCTTCGCGCGGAGCAGGCCGTTGTTCACGAAGATGCAGGTAAGCTGGTCGCCAATGGCCTTGTGCAACAGCGCCGCCGCCACACTGGAATCCACGCCGCCGCTCAGTCCGAGGATCACGCGCTCGGTGCCGACCTGCGCGCGGATGTCCGCGACGGCCTGCTCCAAGTAGTTGCGCATCGTCCAGTGCTTGCCGCAGCCGCAGATGCCGTGGACGAAGTTGCTGTAAATCTCTCGCCCGCGTGGCGTGTGGACGACTTCGGGATGGAACTGAAGGCCGAAGATGCGGCGCGCGCGGTGCTCGATGACCGCGTAGTCACTGTTCTCCGTGGTGGCGACGACGGCGAAGTCCTTGGGCAGCTTGGTGAGCTTGTCGCCGTGGGAGTTCCAGACTTGGAGCGTGGCCGGGAGGTTTTCGAAGAGCGCGCAGCTCGCATCATGGACGGTGAGGTTGCCCTTGCCGTATTCGCGCTTCTGCCCCTTCTCGACCTTGCCGCCGTTGAAGTGCGCGAGGAGCTGCACGCCGTAGCAGATGCCCAGGATGGGCACGCCGAGCTTGAAGATGGCCTTGTCCGGCAGGGGCGCGTCCTCCGCATACACGCTGGAGGGCCCGCCGGAGAGGATGAGGCCGCTGGGCTTGAGCGCGGCGATTTCCGCCGCCGGCGTGTCGTAGCGCAGGATGGTGGAATACACGTTGCACTCGCGGATGCGGCGCGCGATGACCTGCGTGTATTGGGAACCGAAGTCGAGGATGACGATTTGCTCGCTCATGAAGGGCGGAGTGTTTGCCTGTGCGGGGAAAGATGCGCGAGAAAAAAGAGTAATTAGTGATTAGTAAGGAAGTAATTAGTCTGAATCCGGGCGACTGCGCGCACTGATTACTAATCACTAATCACTTTTTCGCCGCCGGTGCCGGCGCTGGCGCTGGCGTGATCGGCACATGCATGAACGACCCGTCTGCCGCCGTGTATTCCAGCTTCATGCCAGCGGGCGCGGGTGGGATGGCGGCGATGTATCCCGGCACCAGCTCGTTCAGGTCCTTGGGCGCACGGCCCTCCAAGGCCTCAAACTTTTGGATGGCGTCAATCAACTTGGCTTGGTCGAGCCGGCCGAGGCTCGCCTTCTTCGCCTTGCTCATGACCAGGATGTAGTCCAGCGGCGCGGCGATGGGATTGTCGCCGAGCTTCTCCGGTGCCTTCGGCGTCTCCTTCTTGGTTTCCGCCGGCTTGGAATCTGAGCCGTTGCACGCGGTGAGGAGAACGACTGCGGCGAGCGCGGGGAGAAGCAGAAATTTCATGGCGGCAAGTTAGCAACGCGCTGCCTTTAGCCAAGCGCATTCAAGCCGACTGCCACTGCGCCACGGTGTCCTCCAGGTAGCGCTCGATCTGCTCGACGGCGGTCGCGAACTGGTAGCGAGTCAGCACTTCGTGCTGGCCGACTTGCGCGAGCCGGACGCGAAGGTCGCGGTGCTCGATGAGTTCCAGCATCCGGTTAGCCAGCAGCCCGGAGTCGGCGGACGGGAAGGCCAGGCAGCTCTCGCGCGAGCGGAAGATTTCCTCCACGCCGTGGTCCTGGTTCACGATCACGGGCAGCCCGCAGGACATCGCCTCCAGCAACGCCGACACGTAGGACTCCTCGCGCTCGACAGTGTAGAGAAACGCGTCGTGCGCCCGGTAGATGAGCGGCAGCTCGCGCTGCAAACCACCAGAGCGGAACTCCACCGGCACCTCGCCCTGCACCGCACGCGTGCGGAGCTTGGCCAGCACCTCGGAGCTGCCGCGCCCATAAACAGTGAGCGTCGCCTTCACACCCTGGGCGCGCACGAGCTTGAGCGCCTCAATGGCCGTCGCCACGCCGCAGTGCGGCGTGAGATTGGTGACGATGAGAAATTTCTTCACCAGCTCGGTCGCGGGCTTCACGTCGCCGTGGAAGAGCTTCGTGTCCACGCCGGGATGGATGACCTCGCCGTGGCCGACGCGGAATCCCGCCGCCACAGTCGCGGACTTGAGCGCGGGGCTGCTGAAATAGAGCCGGCGAAACTGAAACGATGCGACGGAGTTCGGCTTGAACGTCGCGTCTGGATCGCGATCGAAGATGCCCGGCATCCGGCGCACGCCCGGCTCGATGAACGCGGGCGTCGCCGCGTCCCATTTGGCGCGCAGGTCGAGGAACTCCACCGCGCCGCGCTGCAACTTGTGCAGGAGCGGAACGCGTTGCCTGTGCCACCAGGCCAGCCACGGGTCTTCGCGCAACTCGTCCGCCATCCAGGGGTCTGCAACGTCGAAGGCAGTCGGGACATTGGCCCTCCGCAGCGTGAGCAGCAGCGACTTCGACAAGCCGCTCAGGCCCCAGACGTGAACGAGGTCCGGCGCGAAGTCCGCGAGCGTCTCGCGCAGCACTGTGTTGTTCCGTGTCTCCATCTCGCGCAAATCCCCCAGCCCGCCGACCG
>SXTU01000142.1 GCA_005791875.1 Verrucomicrobiales bacterium | reverse complement strand
TACGTGGCCGGCCCGAGTCACACGCTGCCCACCGGCGGCGCCGGCCGTTCCTTCGCGGGGCTGACCGTGGACCAGTTCCAGCGCCGCACCAGCGTGGTGAACTACTCGAAGCCCGCGCTGAAGCAGGCTCTTCGTGCAGTGCAGAAGTTCGCCGAGCTGGAAGGCCTGGACGCACACGGCAAGTCGGCTGACATCCGGCTGTGAAGCGGCTGCTGGGCGGACGCACATTCAACTCGCCGCTCACCCGGGGTTGCGCCAAGCTGCGCGCAGCCTTAACGCACCGTTCATCATGGCCTCCGAGTTCAAAGCCCTCCGCCGCGTCGAGTTCAGCGAGACCGACATGGCGGGCATCGTCCACTACTCGAACTTCTTCAAATACATGGAGACGGCCGAGCACGCGTTCTTCCGCTCGCTGGGCTTCTCCATCATCTCGCGCCACACGGACCCGCCGGTGGGCTGGCCGCGCGTCCACGCGTCGTGCGACTACCGGCATCCGCTGCACTTCGAGGATGAGGTGGAAATCCACATGCTCGTGGCGGAGAAAAAGGCGAAGTCCCTGAGCTACCTCTTCAAGTTCCGCAAGCTGAACGGCCCGCATCCCGTCGAGGTCGCGCGGGGAAAACTCACTGTCGTCTGCGTCACGCGAGATTTGCATGGCAAGATGTGCTCGGTGCCGATTCCCAAGGACATTGAGGAGAAGATCGAGGTCGCCCCGGCGGAACTGCTCGCCTGAGCACGCCGGCTCTCACGGCTTCGCAGTGGTGGATGACTGCTCCCACACGCGCACGAGGAAGCGCAGCTCTGCGCTGTTCTGAAGTCTGCCGCCCGCAGACGCGAAGAGCGCCTTGGCCCGCTCCAGCTCACCGCGCGCGATGCACTCGCGAACGGCGTCGCCCACTTCACTCGCGGCGGGCGGGGTTTGGTTCGTGCCGCCTGCGCGCAGCTTCTGCTCCACGCTGAGGACGAGCAGCTTGAAGTCCGAGTCGCTGCGTGCTGGTGCGAAGATGCCGGTGCGCGCGCTCGCGGCCTGCGCGGCGTCGGGATTCACGGAGCCGAACTGCGGGAAGACCGGCGCGAGCAACGCGGCGGACGCGGCACTCAATGCGGCGCGCTTCGGCTGCGGCGCGAGCTGGTGCTGGCGCGTGCGCTCGTCGAACTGGAGGAACTCCTTCGCAGCCGCGCCGATGAAGAACGCTTTCGGCGCGGCGTATTCGAGCACGGGGAATTCGTCGGACTGCTCCGGGCCGTTCTCGATGAACAGTCTCGCGGTGCGCTGGGATGCGAGCTGTCGCGCCCAGAGCGCTTCCGGCGCGGTGAGTCCGATGGCAGCCAAATTCTTCCCCGGCTCCGCGCGCTCGAAGACCTTGCGCCAGACTTCCGGGCCGGTGGTCCAAGGCTTTTGCGAGCCGAGGAGAATGAGATCGCCAGTGCCAGGGTCCCAGACCTCCAGATACGGGAAGACGCCCGCGAAGGTGTGCAGCACGAGCGCCACGATGCCGTCGTGCATTTCATACACGTGAAACCACTGTGTCATGACGCCGCCGTCCTTCAACCGGCTGGCGCACAGCTCGTAGAACTCGCGGCTGAACACGCTGCCCACGCCGACCATCCACGGGTTCGACGGCTCGCTGATGATCACGTCGTAGCGCTGCGGGCTGAGCTTGAGCAGCGTGCGCGCGTCCTCGGGCACGATGCGCGCGAGGCGGTTGGTCAGCACGCCGCGGTTCCATGGCTCGAAGAATTTCCCGGCGCGCAGCACGGGCGCGCAGTTCTCTGCGACGACGATTTGCTCAACCGGATGGCCCAGCAGCGCGCCCGCCGTCACGCCGCTGCCGAAGCCGAGGACGAAGATGTCCTTACTCTCGGGCCGCGCGAGCATGGGCAGGTGCGCGAGGAGGAACTGCGTCGCGAGGTCGCCGCGCGATGTGGCGTCGGGTTTGCCGTTGATGCGCAGCACGAGCTGATCGCTCGTCGCCACGCCGTCGCCTTGCTCGACGGCGACCGAAGCATCGGGCGCGTCCTCGTAAAAATGAATCTTGATATGGCGCTGCCGGTGGCCGACGAGGTCCTTGCCCAGCTCGGTTTCACGCAGCCGGAAGATGCCGGAGCTCATCAAGTGCTGCCATGTGTCCCCGCCGATCGCGCCCACAAGCAGCAGTCCCGCGCCGACTGTCCCGGCGGTGAACTGAAGCGTCGCGCGCTGGAATTTCCGCCCCAGCAGCCACGCCGCGACGCACAATCCCAGCGCCAGCGCGAGGAACGCGCCGCGCAGCCCGAGCTGCGGCATCAGCACGAAGCCCGTGACCAACGTGCCGGCCACTGCGCCGATGGTGTTCCACGTCAGCAGACGCCCCACGCCGCGCCCCAGCTCCGGCCCGCTCTGTGGCAGCTCGCGAATCCAGAGAGGCAGCACCGCGCCAAGCAAGCCCGCCGGCACGCCAAGCACCACGAGCGACATCGCGGCGGAGCCAGCTTGGTGGAACGAGTAGCCGGTCTCCGTCCGTGCGATGCCGGTCTTCACCCAGCGGTAGAACTCGACCCATTGCTCAACGCCCGCAACCAGCAGCCCAATCCACGCCGCTGCGCCGAGCAAGAGAACTGTCGTCGCCGACTCTCTCGCCCAGCCCCGAGTTCGTGGCGAAGCCATCACCGCGCCACCCAGCCCGATGCCGAGGATGAACGACATCAGCACGATCGCGAATGCCTGAAGCGACGCGCCGAAGATGAGCACGAGCGAGCGGGCGGCGAGGACTTCGAGGCCCATCGAGACCGCGCCGGTGAGGGCGACGAGGGAGAGGGAGAGGGGGGAGTGATTAGTGATTAGTGAAGAGTGGTTGGTGATAGGTGGAGCGCCCATCGGCGCTGTAGCGGCGGTCTGTGACCGCTGTTCTTCGTCGAGTCGGCTCTCACAGAGCACCACTACAGGGGCTTTGCGCGCGAGGCCGAGTGCGGCGAACCCGATGGCGACGTTCACCATCGCCGTGAGTTGGAGCGACGCCGTCATGCCCATCGCCTGGACGAGCACGAAGCCCGCGAGCCACGCGCCGCAGACCGCGCCGAGGCTGTTGACCGAGTAGAAGCGCGCCGAGAGCCGGCCTGCGTCGGTGCCGCGGCGGTTCAGCCACGCGGCGATGAGCGGCAGCGTCCCGCCCATGAGGATCGTCGGGCCGAGCAGCAGTCCGACACTCAAGCCCGCTTTCAGCGTGAGCAGGGCGGCTGGGTTCTCCAGCAAGGGCGCGCCCACGCCGACGAACAACTTGTCCGCCGCCTGATGCAGCAGGTGAAAGACGAGCGCGTAGAAGCCAATGGCTATTTCCAGTTTCCCGTAGAGCGCGAGCGGGTCCGCCGCCGCGTCCGCGCGCCGACCGAAGAGGCGGTTGCCCAGCGCCAGCCCGCCCATGAACACCGCCAGCACCACCGTCTGCGCCTGCACCGTGCTGCCGAGCATGAGCGCGAGGTATTTGGACCAGAGGACTTCATAGACCAGCGCCGTCGCCCCGGAGCAGAAGAAGAGCAGAAGGACCATCACGGCAATGGCGGGAGGGAAAATTCAGCTTTGCGCGCGGCCATTCGCAGTGAAGTCTTCGTGAAGGCCACCGGTGCGGCAAGGAAAACCCCGGCGGGCCGGTGCGGGAAATGAGCTGTTGACGGCATCGGGTCGTTTGCTACTTTCCCCGCTCCCTTCACGGGGAAACAGCATGAAAACATTTTTGCCGAACGCCCAAGCCTCGCTCGATAACCGCAAGTGGCACGTCGTGGACGCCAGTGGGGTCGTCCTCGGTCGCCTCGCCGCCAAGGTCGCGATGGTGATCCGTGGCAAGCACCGCCCCATTTTCACCCCGCACCTCGACACCGGCGACTTCGTGGTCGTCATCAACGCTGCGAAGGTCGTCCTTACCGGCAACAAGGAAGAGGACAAGTCGTTCATGTCCTACTCCGGCTGGAAGGGCGGCGAGAAATACGAGACCGTCGCCCAGCGCCGCGCGCGCAAGCCCGAGTTGCTCATCGAGCACGCCGTCAAGGGCATGCTGCCCAAAGGCCGCCTCGGCCGCAGCCTGAACACCAAGCTCAAGGTTTATGCCGGCGACAAGCACCCGCACGCCGCGCAGCTTCCCGCGACTCTCGTCATCAAGAAGAAGTAATCCACCCAACCCGACTCACACATGGCCGCCACTCAGGAATACCTCGGAACCGGACGCCGCAAGACCGCCGTCGCC
Organism: Verrucomicrobiales bacterium; assembly: GCA_005791875.1. Taxonomy (GTDB): domain Bacteria; phylum Verrucomicrobiota; class Verrucomicrobiia; order Limisphaerales; family SXTU01; genus SXTU01. The sequence continues at coordinate 2,469 of SXTU01000142.1, read as the reverse complement.
CGCGTTCGCATCGCCACCGGCTCGGGCAAGATCGTCATCAACGGTCGCCCGTTGGAGAAATATTTCCTCACCGAATCCCAGCGCGCCGCAGTCATGCAGCCGCTCAAGGTCGTTGACTCCGTCACCAAGTTCGACGTGCGCGTCAACGTGCAGGGCGGCGGCCCCAACGGCCAGGCCGGCGCTGTCCGCCATGGCATCGCCCGCGCTTTGATCACCGTGGATGTCGCCCTCCGCCCCCCGCTCAAGGCCGACGGCCTGCTGACCCGCGACCCGCGCATGCGCGAGCGCAAGAAGTATGGCCAGCCCGGCGCACGCAAGCGCTTCCAGTTCAGCAAGCGCTAATCGCCCAGGCAGTTTTCAAAGGACCCCGCCCGCGCAAGCCGGCGGGGTTTTTCTTTGGCTCAGCCCGTCCCGGCGATTTGCAGTCGTCGTGCCCATTCAACTTGCGGAGACGGCGATCACAACTCCCGAAGCGCCCGATCGGGCGACCGGACAATCACTGCGGGAAAACCACTGCGACAAACCTCAAACAACCGCTTGGCCTCTCCGGCCCGCGAACCTAACCTCTGGGCAACAACTCATGAAACGCCGCGCCTTCTTGAAAACCTCCCTCGTCGCCGCCTCCGTCACCGCTGCCACCGACGCTTCCGCCGCAGCCAAACCCGGTCTCGAGTATTACGAGCTGCGCACGTGGACGCTCAAGGCCGCCAAGCAGCCGCTCCTCGACACCTATCTGAGCCGCGCGTTCATCCCTGCGCTCAAGCGCCTCGGCCTCGGGCCGGTCGGCGTGTTCACCGAGCCGATGCCGAACGGCGAACTCAAAGTCGTCGCGCTCATCCTGTATTCCGCACCCGAGCAGTTCGCCACGATGTCCGCGCGGCTGGCGGCGGACGCCGAGCATCAGAAGGCCAGCGCCGAATATCTCAACGCCAAGGCCGCCGACCCCATCTACTCGCGCATCGAGAGCGCCTTCTTTGGCGCCATCGAGGGCCTGCCGAAACTCGCGCGGCCCGACGCCTCCCAGCCGCGCCTGTTCAACCTCCGCATCTACGAGAGCCACAACGAGCGCGCCGGCAAGAAGAAGATCGAGATGTTCAACCGCGGCGAGCTGGACATCTTCAAGCGCGTGGGCCTGACGCCCGTGATGTTCGGCGAGGCGCTGGCCGGCACGGCGATGCCCAACCTCACCTACCTGCTGGTCTTCCCCAGCGAGGACGGGCGCAAGAAGGCCTGGGACACGTTCCGCGCCGACCCTGCGTGGCTGAAGCTCAAGGCCATTCCGGAATACGCCGACAAGGAAATCGTCTCGCGCATCACCAACCGCCTGCTCACGCCCGCGCCGTATTCGGAGCTGTGATGAGTGGAGCGGCTCCTGAACCCGTGCCGGCGGCTTGCAGCCGCCGCGTTGCGGGTGGATCGCTCGAGATCGTGATTTGCCGCGCCCCACGGACGGCGGCTGCAAGCCGCTGGCACGGGCCGCAATACACGTCCCGCTGGTAGCGTTTGTCCTTCTTGAGCGCGGCGACGTAAGCGGTGGTTTCCTCGGCGGTCTTGCCGCCGGCGGTCTGGATGACTTGGTGGGGCGCGGCATCCACGTCCTTCGCCATGCGCGAGGCGTCGCCGCAGACGTAGAAGCCGCCGCCCTCCTCCAGCCACGCATAGAGTTCCTGCGCGTGCTCCAGCATCCGGGTCTGCACGTAAATCTTCTCCGCCTGGTCGCGGCTGAAGGCGAGGTCGAGCCGGGTCAAGGTGCCGTCGCGCTGCATCGCTTCGAGTTCCTCGCGGAAGAGGAAGTCCGTCGCGCCGCGTTGGTCGCCGAAGAAGAGCCAGTTCTTGCCCTTCGCCCCGGTCGCGCGCCGCTCTTCGAGGAACGCGCGGAACGGCGCGATGCCCGTGCCGGGGCCGACCATGAGCATCGGCGCGTCGGGGTTCGCGGATGGACGGAAGTTCTTGTTGTGATGCACGAAGCCCGACACCGCGCCGCCCGTCGGAACGCGCTCGGCGAGGAAGGTGGAGCACACGCCCTTGCGCGACCGGCCCAGCGAATCGTAGCGCACCACACCCACGCAGAGATGCACCTGGCCGGGATGCGCCTTGGGGCTGGAGGAAATCGAGTAGAGGCGCGGTTGAAGTTTCTTCAGGAGCGCGATCACCAGAGCCGCTCGGCCTTCACGGTCTCAATCCTCTCCTGCCTTTCCTTGGGCAGCCCTGCGTAGAAGTCGAGGCCGGTCTGCCTTTCGATCTCCCGCACGCTCGTCAGGAACTTCGCCAGCGGCTCCTGCCCCGTCACCGTCTGCGGGGTGATGAACGCCAGCACGCGGGGCTGGCCGCTCTCCTCGTCGAGGATGATGCGATAGAAGCTGGTGGGGATCTGCACTCCGCTGGGCAGCGTCTTCACGTCACCAGCGAACACCGGCCCGGTCATCACCCACACCTGCTCCAGTCGCACGGCAAAGTGGTTGGCCTCCT
>SXTU01000141.1 GCA_005791875.1 Verrucomicrobiales bacterium | reverse complement strand
GAACGGCGGGAACGGCGGGAAGGGCAGCATGAGCAGCAAGGCCATGAGGGCCACGAGTGCGGCGTTGGCGAAGCGCACGGCAGGCCACGCGAGCCACAAGGAGCGGCGGGGCTTGGCGAGCCTCTCGATGACGCTGAGGATTTTCATGCTGGCGGAAATGACCTTCCGCATGAACCGGCCTTCCAGCGAACGCTCACCGAGCGACTTGAGCAAACGCGGCGGCAAGCCGAGCGCCAGCCGCACGGCCAGCACGCCGATGACGAGACCGAAAACCATGCTCACGCCCGGCAGAGGAACCGGTGTGATGAACGGCAGGCACAGGAGAATGACCACGAGGAACAGGCCCCGTCCGCCGGTGCTGGCGAGCAGGACGTTGAGCGTCAGCGGCGCGTCGGGGGCCGCCTGGTTGACGAGTCGCCGCAGTTCTTTGGAGAGCGTTTCGCGTGAGTGTGGTGCAGCAGCCATGTTCGCGCGCGAACGATGGCGGCGGTGGCGGAGAAGGTCAACCCACGCGAGGTAAGGCCGACACTCCTGTCCCCTGTTTGAATGCCAGTGGCTCGTATGCGGGACTGGAGTGCCCCGCTTACGCTCAGAGGCGACGCTCGCTCGCGGGAATGTGGACAACCGTCAACGCGCACGAATCCCAGACCCTTGTGCCACGGCTGCAATTCCAGGTGATGTAGAGCGTCTCGCCCTTCGCATCGAGCGCGACGCTGTAGGTGCCGCGCAGCATCACGCCATACTTCTTCTCGTAGAAGGGATGCAGAAACGCGATGACCTTGCGCGCCCGCGTCTTCGTGTCGAACTGCACAACCGGCGTGCCGTCCAGCTCGCTGCCGCCGTGCGCGCCGGGGCAGTAGTAGAGATAGCGGCCAGTCGGGTCGGCATCGAGCGAGGTGGTGTATTGGTTCGTGCCGATGGCGGCGGGGCCGAGCACTTCGATGCGCTCAGTCTTCGTGTGGAAGGCGTAGAGTTGGGCATCGGTGTCCTTCCGCGCGTGCGAGACGGTGTAGATGATGCCCTGCGGCGTCTCGTCGCTCGCAGCGCGCAAGCCGATGGTGCCGGAAACGGGCGTGGGTTTGCCGGGCTTCGCGGGGTCGAAGCGCACGAAGTTCGTGCCGGTGAGTTCATCCGCGTTGAACCACACGCGTCCGCTTGACGGCGAGAACATCATCGCACGGGCCGGGCCACCGAAGCCGGACCAGATCATCTTCCGCGCCGCGAGGTCGTAGGCGAAGAACGTCACGTTGGTTTCACCCATGCGCGTCTCCGGCTCGGTGCCGCCGTAGAAGATGAGCCGCTGCGGGTCGGCAAAGCCGGTCGGGATGCAGTGGCCGGGCACGGGGCCTTCGGAGACGACCTCAGCCTTCGCGGTGACGGGACGCACACGGATGAGCCAGTCGCCTTTGTAATCCTTGTCGCCGTCGGTCGCGCGCGTGCCACCGCGATGTGTGCCGCAGTAAATCCAGCCGTCGCGAGCGAGGACGAGCTGAGTGTGAATCTTGCCCGGCGAGTAGCGGCCTTCGGGAAGGCCAAGGAGTTTCTTCACGTCGAGCAGCTGCCGGAACTTCTTCGTGGCCGGGTCGAACTCGTAGATGAACGCGGTGCCGCCGGGCGCGAGGTGGTCGCCGATGGAGGCGTAGTATTTGCCGTTTGCGAAGAGGCTGTCGCCCCAGTTGGACCATGGATTGCCGCGGTAGGTCTGCCCCGGATAGTAAGCGAAGTCCACGGTCGGCGGCGTCTTCGCGATGGCGACGCCGGCACGGATCGTGGCGGGCGGTTGGAGAAATTCCGGCGCGGTGTCGGTGACGAATTCCTTGCCGCCGTGAATTGTCGGCGGATAGGAAACTTCAGGCTCGGCCTTGGCCTTGGGCTTGGCGGGCTTCGGAGTGACTTTCGGCGTCTGGGCTTGGACGGTCAATGCGACAGCGAGCGAGACGGCCAGCAGGAGAACGGATTTCATGGCGCGCAAGTGAGGCGGACACTCTTGTCCGCTGTGACAGTGGCCTGGCAATGAACTCGGGGACAGGAGTGTCTCCGTCACGTCACGCGAGACGCGTGAGCTCGCCCGTGCTGTCGCCGAGCTGCTGGGTCTTGATCTCCATGCGGTTGAGCATCGAGAGCCAGAGGTTGTTCAGCGGCGTGTCCTTCGGATAGACGACGTGCTGACCCGGCTTGAGCGTGCCGCAGCCACGACCAGCCAGAAGGAGCGGCAAGTTGTCGTGGTTGTGGGCGTTGCCGTCAGAATTGCCGCTGCCGTAGGCGAGCATGGTGTGATCGAGCAACGTGCCATCGCCTTCCTTCACGGACTTGAGCTTGCCGAGCAGGTAGGCGAGCTGGGTCGTATGAAAGCGATTGATCTGCGCGATCTTCGCCTTCTTCTCCATGTCGTTGCCGTGGTGCGAGAGGTCGTGGTGGCCTTCGCGCACGCCGATGAACGAATACGGCTTGTTGCTGCCCTCGTTCGCCAGAACAAAGGTGCAGACGCGCGTGGTGTCGGTCTGGAACGCGAGCACCATGAGGTCGGCCATGAGCTTGATGTGCTCCTCGTAAGTCGCCGGGATGCCGGTCGGCGTGGCGAAGCCTGCGGGGGCCTTTGGCTCGGCGAACTTCCCCGCGCGTTCGATGCGCATCTCGATGTCGCGAACGGCGGAAAAATACTCATCGAGCTTGCGCTGGTCGCTGCGGCCGAGCTTGCCGTTGAGGTCGCTGAAGTCAGCCTTCACGAAGTCGAGCACGCTCTTGCGCTGCGCGTCACGCTTGGCTCGTTCGGCGGCGGAACCCGCGCCGAAGAGTTGGTCGAAGAGGAGCTTGGGGTTCACTTCCTTCGGCTGCGGCTGCGTGGCCGAGCGCCAGGACATCGTCGAGGAGTAAACGCAGGAGTAACCGGAGTCACAGTTGCCCGCCATCGAGCCGGCCTCAGTGCCGATCTCAAGCGAGCCGAGCCGTGTCTGGTCCGCGAGCCGCGACGCCGCGACCTGGTCTACGGAGACTCCGGCGCGGATGTCGGTGCCGTCGGTCTTGCGTGCCTGGCAGCCGGTGAGGAACGCGGACAGCGCACGTGCGTGGTCGCCGCCGCCGTCACCATTCGCGCGGGCTTTGTCAGCCGTAAGGCCGGTAAGGATGGAGAAGTCGCTGCGATACTGCGCGACGGGTTGGAGGATGGCGGGCAGTTCCTCCGGAAGTGCGCCTTCCAAGTTCGGCGTCCAGTCCACCATGTTCTTGCCGTTGGGGACGTAGAGGAACGCCATGCGGTTGGGCGCGGCCTTGCTGGCGGGCGTGTTGCCGGCGGCCCAACTGGTCATCGGGCCCATCGCTTCAAGCCACGGGAGCGCGAGTGTGGCACCAAGACCCTTGAGCGCGGTGCGGCGGGAGAGGATTGAAGATTTCATTGTTGTTAAATTGTCGCCGGTTTGGACGGCGCGGCAAATGAATCCTTCAGCTTGAGTGCATTGCACCGGAACTTCTTCGGACCGGGCGGCGGGAGGCGGTAATGCAGCCCCAGTTCACCGAACATTTTGGTGGTTTATCGGGGTCGTTTCCTGTTCCAATCCCCGCCGCCTCGCATGCGAACCGCCGATGGGGTCGGCGTTTCCCTGAAGACCGCGCCCAACGCGCCGTCCGAAGCGGGGCTTAGGCGATGACTGAGCTAGCAACCGAGACCAAAACGACCACCGGCGCGGCAACGCGGCGGGGCCGGGAGGATCCACCTCTGGATGCGAACGACCGCAGCGTCAGCCCCTCCCTGGCGCAGGTGCTGGACAGCCTCGGCGACGCGGGTTTCCGGCGCGCCCACGGCCTGCGCTACGCCTACGTCGCGGGTGCGATGGCCAATGGCATCGCGTCGGTCGAACTGGTCGAGGCGATGGCGCGCGGCGGGATGCTCGGCTTCTTCGGCGCGGCGGGTTTGTCCTTGGAACGAGTCGAGGGCGCGCTGCAACGGCTCCAGACCGAAATTCCTGCCCTGCCCTTCGGCGTGAATCTCATCCACAGCCCGAACGAGCCGGACCACGAGACGGCGGTCACAAATCTCTTCCTCCAGCGCGGGCTGCGGCTCATCGAGGCCTCGGCTTACTTGCGGCTCACGCTGCCGGTCGTGCGCTTCCGCGTCGCGGGCATCCATCGCGATGCCGCCGGCCACATCGTCACGCCCAACCGTATCATCGCGAAGGTCTCCCGCGTCGAGGTTGCCACGCAGTTCTTCTCCCCGCCGCCCGCCGAGTTCCTGAACGAGCTGGTTCGCACCGGCGAACTCACCGCCGAACAAGCCGCGCTCGCCGCGCAAATTCCGATGGCGCAGGACGTGACGGCGGAGGCCGATTCCGCCGGGCACACGGACAACCGCCCGCTCGTCACGCTGCTCCCCACCTTGTTGGCCTTGCGCGACCGGCTCGCGGCGAAGTTCGGTTACACCCAGCCCCTGCGCGTCGGCGCGGCCGGCGGGCTCTCCACGCCGGCGGGACTCGCAGCCGCCTTCGCGATGGGCGCGGCTTACGTCGTCACTGGCTCGGTGAACCAGGCGTGCGTCGAGTCCGGCTCCAGCGAAGTCGTGCGCAAGATGCTCGCGCAAGCCGAGCAGGCCGACACCGCGATGGCTCCCGCCGCCGACATGTTCGAGATGGGCGTGAAGCTCCAGGTGCTCAAGCGCGGCACGATGTTCCCGATGCGCGCCGCCAAGCTTTGGGAACTCTACCGCGCGCATCCCAGCCTCGACGCAATTCCCGAGGCCGACCGCGCGCAGTTGGAGAAACAGTTCTTTCGCGCCACGCTCGACGAAGCTTGGCGCAGCACGCGGGACTTCTGGCTCAAGCGCGACGCGAAACAAGTCGAGCGCGCCGAACGCGACGCCAAGCACATGATGGCCCTCGTCTTCCGCGCCTACCTCGGCCTCAGCTCGCGTTGGGCGAACGCCGGCGAGCCCTCGCGCGTGATGGATTACCAAGTCTGGTGCGGTCCGGCGATGGGCGCGTTCAACGAATGGACGCGCGGCACCTTCCTTGAGAACCCGGAGAACCGCCGCGCCGAAACCGTCGCGCTGAATCTCCTCTGCGGCGCGGCCACGCACCTGCGCGCAGTCGCGCTGCGCTTGCAAGGAATTCCCCTGCTGCCCGGCGAGGCGGACTGTGTTCCCATCGAGCCGAACCGCCTGCACGAGTTGTTGAACGCGAAGCCAGTTTGAAAGTGATGACCAAGCCCGCCCCACTCGCCATCGTTGGCATCAGTTGCATCTTCCCGAAGGCGGACGACCTCCGCGCTTACTGGGCCAACATCAAGAACGGCGTGGACGCGATCACGCCCATCCCCGCCACGCACTGGAAGGCCGCCGACTTCTTCAACGCCGACCCGAAGGCCCCCGACCTCACCTACGCGCGGCGCGGCGGCTTCCTCCCGACGGTGAATTTCAACCCAATGGAATACGGCATCGCGCCGAAGGACATCGAGGCCACGGACACGACGCAGCTCTTCGGCATGGTCGCCGCGAAGCAGGCGCTCGCGGACGCCGGCTACGCGGACAAGCCCTTCAACCGCGAGCGCACCAGCGTCATCCTCGGCGTCACCGGCGCGCTCGAACTCGTCATCCCGCTAGGCGCGCGGCTCGGCCATCCCATCTGGCGGCGCGCGCTCAAGGAAGCCGGCATCGAAGGCGAAGTCGCCGAGGATGTCGTGCAACGCATCGCTGACGGCTACGTGCCGTGGCAGGAGAATTCCTTCCCCGGCCTGCTCGGCAACGTCGCCGCTGGCCGCATCGCCGCGCGGCTCGACCTCGGCGGGACGAACTGCGTCGTGGACGCCGCGTGCGCCAGTTCGATGGCTGCGCTGCACCTGGCCGCGCTGGAGCTGGAGACCGGTCGCTCCGACATGGTCATCACCGGCGGCGTGGACACGTTCAACGACATCTTCATGTATATGTGCTTCAGCAAAACCCCGGCACTCTCGCCGACGGGTGACGCGAAGCCCTTCGACAAAAACTGCGACGGCACCATCCTCGGCGAAGGCCTCGGCATGCTCGTCCTCAAGCGCCGCGCCGACG
>SXTU01000140.1 GCA_005791875.1 Verrucomicrobiales bacterium | reverse complement strand
TCTCTCTGACAATTGCTTCGCCTGCCACGGACCGGACGCGAAGCATGCCAAGGGCGGCTTGCGCCTCGACCTGCGCGACAGCGCGACGAAGCCTGCGAAGTCCGGTGAGGTGGCCGTCGTCCCCGGCAAGCCCGCTGCCAGCGCGCTGGTGAAGCGCATCGAGACCAAGGACGCCAACAAGCTGATGCCGCCAGCCGACTCGCATAAGCAACTCACCTCCGCGCAAAAGGACATGCTGAAGCGATGGGTGGCTGCGGGGGCGAAGTATGAAGCGCACTGGGCTTTCGTGCCGCCGCAGCGCAGTAAGGGGGACACTCTTGTCCCCCAGCCTCAGGCCGGCAATTTGGCGAAGGGCAAAATCATCGGGGACAAGAGTGTCCCCGCTACGCACCCGATTGACCGCCTCGTTCTCGCCCGACTCGCGCAGGAGAAGTTGAAGCCCTCGCCCGAAGCCGTCCCGCACACGCTCATCCGCCGACTGAGCTTCGACCTCACTGGGCTCCCGCCGACGCCCGCTGAGGTGGATGCGTTCGCCCGCGAATATTCCCAAATCGACAATCGGCAATCAGCAATCAGCAATCTCGTCGCCCGCCTACTTGCCTCCCCGCACTTCGGCGAGCGCATGGCGATGTGGTGGCTGGACGCCGCGCGTTACTCAGACACGGACGGTTATCAGGCCGATTCCACGCGCTCCAACTGGCCGTGGCGCGACTGGGTCGTATCCGCCTTCAACGCGAACATGAGGTTCGACCAGTTCACGCGCGAGCAGTTCGCCGGCGACCTGCTGCCGAACGCCACGCCTGAGCAAAAGCTCGCCACGTGCTTCCATCGCAACCACATGACCAACGGCGAGGGCGGTCGCGACCCCGAGGAGTCGCGCGTGGACTACGTGATTGACCGCGTGAACACCGTCGGGACGGTCTGGCTCGGCCTCACGCTCAACTGCGTTCAGTGCCACGCGCACAAATACGACCCGCTCCCGCACGCGGACTTCTACCAGCTCGCGGCGTTCTTCAACTCGATTGACGAGGACGGCAAGGCCGGCACGGCGGCGAAGCCCTACTTGAGCTACCAATCCCCGCTCGCCGCACGCGCCGTTACCGAGGCGCAGGCGCTCGTGGACGAGCGCAAACCAAACGAAGCCGACGCGCGCAAGGCGGCGGAAGCTCCCTTCGCCGACTGGCTCGCCGCGAAGGCGAAGGAAGTGGCGAAGGGCTTTTCTGCCTGGCACCTGCTGCGAGCGAGCGAACTGGAGAGCATCGAGGGAACAAGCCTTGCCCAAGACGCAGATGGCTCAGTCCAAGCCAGCGGGCCGAATCCGAACCACGAGGATTACCGCGTCATCGGCCCGGTGAAGCTGCCGCGCGTGACTGGGTTGAAGCTGGAGGTTCTGCCCCACGCAGCGCACACCGGCGGCGGGCTGTCGCGCGGCCAGTCCGGCGAGTTCATACTCACGGACATCAAGGTGCAGGTGCGGCGGCGGGGTGGCTCGCAGATTCGCGATGTGCTCGTGACCAGCGCGGTGGCCGACGCCTCTGCCGATTCGAAAGCCGCGCGCGAATACGGCGACATCAAAGGCGTGCTCGACGATGACCCGCGCAACGGCTGGACCACCAAGGGTCTCGACCCGAAGCAGCCGCGCACGGCGGTCTTCGCGCTGGCCGAGCCGCTCGTGCTGGATGCCGACGAGGAACTCATCTTCGAGCTGCGTCACCGCTCGACGCTCGGCGACGCGAACATCGGTCGCTTCCGCGTGTCCGTGACGGACCAGGCGGGCGCGGCGGTGCGGGAGGTGGGCTTGGCACCGATGGAGGAATTCGCGGCGCTCGTGAGGAGTAATCAGTTTTCAGTAATCAGTGTTCAGTCCGAGGACGCTGCTTCGCCGAAGCCGGCGCGGCCCGCCGCCACCCCACTGAAAACTGAACACTGGTCACTGAACACTTCCCCGAAGTTGCGTTCCCGCATCTTCGAGCAGTTCCTCGCCGACCACGCGCCTTACCAGGTCACCAAGTCCGCCCTCGACCGCGCGAACCGGCAGTTGAGCGAAGTGAAGTCCGCCGCGCAAAAGCTTAACGTGATGGTGCTCGCTGAACGCAAGGAACCGCGCGCCACGCACATCCTGCTGCGCGGCGTGTGGGACAAGCCCGGCGACAAAGTCGAGCGCGGCGTGCCTGCGGCCGTCGCGCCGTGGCCCGCGAAGGATGACAAAACCCGCCTCGGCCTCGCGAACTGGCTGAGTGCGCGCGACAACCCGCTCACCGCGCGCGTGGTCGTGAACAACCTGTGGGCGATGCTGTTCGGGAATGGTTTGGTGCGGACACCCGAGGACTTCGGCCTGCAAGGCGAGCGGCCCACGCACCCGGAGTTGCTCGACTGGCTGGCAGTCGAGTTCATGGAGAGCGGCTGGGATGTGAAGCATATCCTCCGAGTCATGGCGACGAGCGCCACGTATCGCCAAAGCTCCGTCGCTTCTGCCGCCCTGCTCGCCCGCGACCCGGAGAACCGCCTGCTCGCTCGCGCACCGCGCTTCCGTCTGCCCGCGTGGATGCTTCGCGACGCCGCGCTCCACAGCAGCGGCTTGATGAACACGGCGCTCGGCGGCCCTCCCGTGAAGCCGCATCAGCCCGAGGGCGTGTGGGAAGAAATCTTCATGGGCCGCTTCAAATACGAACCGAGCGAGGGGGCCGCGCAGTATCGCCGTTCGCTCTACGCCTTCTGGCGTCGCAGCATCGCGCCGACGTTCCTCTTCGACTCCGCGCAGCGCCGCGTCTGTGAGGTCCGCACGCCGCGCACGAACACGCCGCTTCAGGCGCTCACGCTGCTCAACGACGAAAACTTCCTCGAAGCCGCGCGCGCTCTGGCTGCTGACATGCTCCGCGCCGGCAGAAAGCCCGAAGCCCAGCTCGCGGAAATCTACCGGCGCATCCTCGCCCGGCCGCCCAACGCACAGGAGGCCGCCGTGCTGCAACGGGAGTTCGAGCGGGCTTTGTCCGTGTATCGCGCGAAACCCGAAGATGCGGCGGTGTTTGTATCGGGGACAGGAGTGTCCCCGCTACGCGGCGTAAAAGGGACACTCTTGTCCCCTTCGCCCGAACTAGCTGCCTACACCGTGGTCGCGAGCTTGGTGTTCAACTTGGATGAGGCGATGACACATGAGTGAAAGCGGTCAGATGGAAATGCTCACGGGGGACAGGAGTGTCCGGCCTACGGCGCGTAAAGGGGACACTCTTGTCCCCTTTGCCGAGCCACCACCGCATTCCATTCCCGCCGACTCTGTCCCCTTCCGTCCCTTCAACCAGTTTGCTCCCGTCGAGGTTCACGAGGGCAATCTTCCGCACTGGCAACAGCCCGGCGCATGTTACTTCATCACCTTTCGCCTGGCCGATTCCCTCCCCGCCAGCTTGCTGGGCCAATGGCGGGAGGAGCGCGCCATTTGGCTGCGCCTCAACCCGGTGCCGTGGAGCGCCCACCAGCACGCCGACTACGAAAAGCGCTTTCTCCAACGCGAGGACGACTGGCTCGACGCAGGCCACGGTAGTTGCCACCTGCGCGACCCGGACGTGCGCACGCTCGTGCGGCAGTCGGTGTTGAAGTTCGACGGCATCCGCTACGATTTGGACGCATTCATCATCATGCCCAACCACGTCCACCTGCTTTGGCAACTGCGCGAGGAAGTGGAGTTGCCGAAGGAGCTGAAGGGTTTGAAAGGAGCCACCGCTCGCCGCTGCAATCTGGCGCTCGGTTTGTCCGGCTCGTTTTGGATGGAGGAGTCCTACGACCGCATCGTGCGAAACGCCGAGGAACTGGCGGCGTTTCGGAAATACATCAACGAGAACCCCGCGCATGCCAAGCTGCGTGTGGGGGAATTCACCCCTGAGGCAAGGAACAAACTTTATGTTCGAGAGCATGAGGAGCACTAAGCAACAACTTAACGGGGACAAGAGTGTCCCCGCCACGCCGCGTAGGGGGGACACTCCTGTCCCCCACACCACCGACCACCTTGGCGTGGCTGAAAGGGGACAAGAGTGTCCCCTTTACGTGCCGCGCCGCTACTTCCTCGGCCAATGCACCGGCGTGAGCCTTGGCGCGATGGCGCTGTCGCAGTTGCTGCGGAGCGCTTCAGCCGCGCCGATAGCGCCGAGTCTAGCCGGCCTGTCGCACTTCGCGGCGAAGGCCAAGCACGTCATTTTCCTCACGCAATCTGGCGGGCCGTCGCAGTTGGAGCTGTATGACCACAAGCCGCAGTTGCAGAAGTGGGCGGGCATCGAAATCCCCGACTCAGTGCGCCAAGGCCAGCGCGTCACTACGATGACGTCGAGCCAGAAGCAACTGCTGATGCCGGGGCGGACGAAGTTCGAGCGGTGCGGCCGCAGCGGCGCGACCATCGGCGAATGGCTGCCGCACTTGCGTGGCGTGGCGGATGACTTGTGCTTCATCAAGTCCATGCACAGCGACCAAATCAACCACGCGCCCGCCATGACCAAAATGCTGACCGGCCACCAAATCCCCGGCCGCCCCAGCATGGGCGCGTGGGCGAGCTACGGCCTCGGCAGCGAGAACAAGAACTTGCCCGACTACCTCGTGCTCATCTCCAAGATGCAGCGGCCTAGTGACCAACCCCTCTATGACCATTACTGGGGCAGCGGCTTCCTGCCGTCGCGCTTCCAAGGGGTGAAGCTCCGCAACTCCCGCGACCCGGTGCTGTATTTGCGCGACCCCGACGGCTTGCCGCGCGAGCTGCGCCGCGGGATGCTCGACGGCCTCGGCGAGTTGAACCAGATGCGCCTCGCGGAAACGGGCGACCCCGAAATTGCCACCCGCATCCGGCAATACGAAATGGCTTACCGGATGCAGACCAGCGTGCCGGAACTCACCGACATGAGCGGCGAGGCAGAATCCACCTTCGAACTCTACGGGCCAGACTCCCGTCGCGCGGGCAGTTACGCCGCGAACTGCATCCAAGCCCGCCGCCTCGTCGAGCGTGGCGTGCGCTTCATCCAGCTTTTCCACCCGGACTGGGACCACCACAGCCGCCTGCCAAGCTGGTGCGTTGCCCGCTGCCGCGACACCGACCAACCCACCGCCGGCCTCATCCGCGACCTCAAGCAACGCGGCCTCCTCGACCAAACGCTCGTCATCTGGGGCGGTGAGTTTGGGCGCAGTCCGGTCGGTCAGGGCAAGTGGGACAGCATCGAAGCGGGCCGGGACCACCACCCGCGCTGCTTCACGATGTGGATGGCGGGCGGCGGTGTGAAAGCCGGCCTGACCTACGGCGCGACGGACGACTTCAGCTTCAGCGTCGCGGAGAATCCCGTCCATGTGCATGACCTGCACGCGACCGCGCTGCACCTGCTCGGCATGGACCATGAGCGGCTGACTTACCGCCACCAGGGCCTCGACTTCCGGCTCACCGGTGTCGAGCCTGCGCACTTGGTGAAAGACATTCTCGCCTAGCTCCTCGTCAAGAGGGGCCGTTTGGATTACCGCAACAGAAGAATCTTCCTTCGCCGGCGAATTCCTGCTTCCCACGCCGCCCGCATCTCCCATCATCGCGCCCATGCTTTCGGACATCCGGTCGGTTCACTTCGTGGGAATTTGTGGCACGGCGATGGCCAGTGCTGCGGCGGCGATGCGCGACCGTGGCTTCACCGTCACCGGCTCGGACACGAACGTCTATCCGCCCATGTCCACCTTCCTCGCCCAGCGGAAGGTCGAGGTCAACTCGGGCTACGCGGAACAAAACCTTGCGCACAAGCCGGACCTCGTCGTCATCGGCAACGCACTCTCGCGCGGCAACCCCGAGGTCGAGGCCGTCCTTGACCGCAAGCTGCGTTACTGCTCTTTGCCGGAGCTGCTCAAGGAATTCTTCATCCGTGGCAAGCGCTCGCTTGTCGTCAGCGGCACGCACGGGAAGACCACCACCACCTCGCTGCTCACCTGGGTCTTCGAGAGCGCCGGGCTGAACCCCAGCTATCTCATCGGCGGCATCCCAACGAACCTCGGAGCGGGCGCGCGCTTCACCGACAGCGAGTGGTTCATCATCGAGGGCGACGAATACGACACCGCCTTCTT
>SXTU01000139.1 GCA_005791875.1 Verrucomicrobiales bacterium | reverse complement strand
CATGGTCACGGTTGACCAGTTGTAGCCTATTGACTACATTTGTTCCATGATCGAAATTCGCAAAACTGACACTTTCGCGCTTTGGCTTGATGATCTTCGCGACATCCGCGTTCGTGCACGAATTCAGGCCAGAATCGAGCGCTTGGCTGGCGGCAATCCCGGCGATGTCGAGCCTGTCGGCGAGGGTGTCTCTGAGTTACGAATCAACTATGGCCCCGGTTATCGGGTGTATTTCAAACAGCGTGGGCAAGAATTAATCCTTCTTCTGGCTGGCGGCGACAAAAGCTCTCAGAATCGCTGTGCCATCGAAGCGCGCCAGCGCCCAGTCGTCGCGAGGGAACTGCGCCGGCACCCAGTCCACGATGACGCCGATGCCCACCTCGTGCAGCGCGTTGACGAGGAACTGGAAATCATCCGGCGTCCCGAAGCGGCAGGTGGGCGAGTAGAAGCCCGTGACCTGATAGCCCCAACTCGGATAGTAGGCGTGCTCGGAGACGGGCAGGAACTCGATGTGCGTGAAGCCCATGCGCCGGACGTATTCCACGAGCAACGGCGCGACTTCGCGGTAGCTGTAGGACTCGGCGATGCTCTGCTTCATCCACGAGCCGAGGTGAACTTCGTAGATGCTCAACGGCTCGCGGAGCGGCTGGCGCGTGCGGCGTTGCTCCAGCCACGCGGCGTCGGTCCAGGCGAACTTGCGGTTGTTCCAGACGATGGAGGCGTTCTGTGGCGCGGCCTCGAAGAAGAAGCCGTAAGGGTCAGTTTTGAGGACGATTTCGCCGTGGGCGTTGCGGACCTCGAACTTGTAGAGCGTGCCTTCGCCCAAGCCCGGCACGAAAAGTTCCCACACGCCGGACGCGCCGAGCTTGCGCATCGGGTGGTAGCGGCCGTCCCAGTTGTTGAACAGGCCGACGACGCTGATGCGCTGCGCCTCGGGTGCCCAGACCGCGAAGCTCACGCCCGGCACGCCGTCCACCTCGCGAAGCTGCGCTCCGAGCTTGTCGTAGATGCGGCGCTCGTTGCCCTGGCCAAAGAGGTAGAGGTCGGTCTCGCCGAGCGAGGGCCAGAAGGAATATGCGTCGCGCGTGCGACGGACGTTGCCTTGATAATCGGTGATGACGAGGTCGTAGGCGTAAGGTCGGCTGGCGGATTGCGTGATGCCCTCGAACAGCCCGCGCGCATCAAGCATCTGCAACGCGAAGCGCGGCTTCTCCCGCTCATGCACAGGCGCGACTTCGACGCTCGCGGCGTTCTGAAGGAAGGCGCGGACGACGAGGCCCGAGCCATCACCGAGCGGGTGCATCCCGAGCAACTGGTGGGGCGAGGGATGCTGCGCGTTGACGAGGCTGTCCCGTTCCGCCAGCGTCAAAATCATGGCGGCAGAGTGGCAGAAGAGCGCGGGGATGCCACGCTAAAAGCCACCACCTCAGCGCGGCGCGGCCTGCTTCCGCCGCCACAGCTCGAAGTGGTAAAGTGCCACGACGACGAGCGCGTGCTGAATCTTTCCCGACGCAACTAGCTCCGGCAGCTCCGCCACCGGCACGAGCTGCGTGTGGATGTCCTCGCAACTGTCGAACTCCACCGGGTGCGTGAGCCGGCAGTTGCGCACCAGCAGCGTGTGGCAGGTGTTCGACATGATGGCGGGGTTCGGAAAAATCTGGCCGATGAGTTCCGCGCGGTCGCCCTCGTAGCCAGTCTCCTCGCGTAACTCCCGCTGGCCGCCCAGCACCGGCGACGTGTCATTCGCGTCCATCACGCCGCCGGGAATCTCCAGCTCCACGGTGTCCGAGCCGTGGCGGTATTGCTCCACCATCACCAGCTTGTCGTCCGGGGTGACAGCGATGACGTTGACCCAGCTCCGCGTGTCGAGGACGAAGAAGTCGTGTTCCGCGCCCGTGCGCGGCGAGCGCTTCACGTCCGTGCGCACGGTGAAGATGCGGAAGTCCGCGAGCTGCTTGGAACTGAGGACGGGCCACTTCTGAATCATGGCGGCGGAGCATCCGGGGAGGGACGGGGAAAGTCAAAGGCGGGGGAACGACGGGAATGTTGCCCGCGGATAGCCGGGCAAGTGGATCTGCTTCGCGTCCACCCAGTTCTCCATCTTGCTGTGAACGTCGCCGTGAATCTCCGCCGGGTGCGGCGGTGAGCCGGTGTCCTCGACGAAATGCAGCAGCGAGCCAATCCAGCGCGCGGCGTTCAGCGGCGTCTCGGTGCGGAGCGCCTGAAGCGCGCGGCGGAAATACGGGTCGTAGGTGCGGTTAACCTCGGGCACGAGGTGGTCGAGATGCCGCTCCATGCCGGGGAAAAGCAGGTAGTCGTCCGCGTAGAAGAACTCGCCCTGCCGTTCGTAGGGTGTGTGTCGGTAGTCCCCGAGCCATCAGTAGTGAACGAGTTTGGGCGCGTTGGTGCCGAGGTGCTTGAGGAGTGCGTCGTCAGGGCTAAGGGCGTCGAGGGCGGCCTGGGTGATTTCGCCGTGCGGACCCCATGCACGAAGCGGAATGCAAAAGGAGAAAGCCAAAAGGCAAAAGGCAAAAGCCGTGCCGGCGACTTGCCGTCGCCGTCTTGGGGCTGGGATGGGGCAAGGGGCGGCGGCTGGAAGCCACCGACACGAGTTGTGTGAGGACATGCGCTGCCTTTACAGCACTGCCCGAGGGTTCACAACTCGAAGTCCACGACCGTCACCTTCTCGATGAGCGGCAAGGCCCACGCGACGAAGGCTTGGTGTTCAGTGTGCGTCAGGTAGGCGTCACGCGCGGCGGCGTCGGTGAGCGTCATGACGAAGGCGTGGGTGTGGCCGCCGCTGAGTCCCTCGGTGCTGTTGTTGGGGCCGGAGATGAAGTCCTCGACACCGGGGATGCTCTCGGAGAGGTCGAGCAGGGCGCTGAAGACCTGGTCAATCTGCTCCGGCGTGGTGTCGGCTTTGAACTGAACGAGTGCGATGTGTTTGACTCTGGCCATAATTTTTTCGTTTGCCCCGCGCCGGATGAACCCACCCCGCCGCTCTGGACGATTTAATAAGGTGCGGAGTATGGGGACTGGCCGAGCCAAGTCAAACGCGCGTTCTGATTATGACTCCAGCTCGTAATCCCGATCCTAACCCCGCTCGTCCCCGGGTTGAAGTGGGGGGGGAAGAGTAGGATTAGGATCAGGATCAAGATCACGAGCAGAGGTCGGCTTCGTAATCCCTGCCCAGCCCGCGCCAAGATTGGTGAATCCCTCCGGGCCGCCGCGCAGTCTAGTTGAACCATGTTAGCTGCTCGCCCAGCCCGCGCCGCCCGATGGTTGTTCGCCATCGCGTGTTCGGTGCTGCCTTGGACCGCCATCGCCCAGTCCGACTTTCAGGGCGCGACGCACATGGTGCCGTTCGAGGAGGAGACGATCAGCTATAACAAAACGCCTTCCACGGGTGCCATCGCGCGGCTCCAGAATCGGCTCGATCGCGGCGAGGTGAAGTTGAAGTTCGACCCGCAGACTGGCTGGCGCGACTCGCTGCTCGCGGCGCTGGAAATCTCTCCGAAGTCGCAGACGCTCCTCTTCTCCAAGACCTCCCTCCAGCGCGAGCGCATCGCGCCGCAGACGCCGCGCGCGGTTTTCTTCAACGACGAGGTTTACGTCGGCTGGATTCCCGGCGCGCCGGTGATGGAGTTCAGCGAGGTGGACGCGAAGCTGGGCGGCGTCTTCTACACGCTCGAGCAGACCGCGACGGACAAGCCCAAGTTCGTCCGCAACAACCAGTGCCTCGAATGCCACGCCTCCGCGAAGACCATGGGCGTGCCCGGCCATCTCATCCGCTCGTTCAAGACCGACGAGCAAGGCATCATTGACCTCATCACGGGCGTCTCCGAGGTGAACCACCGCACGCCGCTCGAAGACCGCTGGGGCGGCTGGTATGTCACCGGCACGCACGGCAAGGTGACGCATCGCGGCAACCTCTTCGGCAAAACGGCTTTTCTGAAGGCCGAGGAAAAACCGAACTACCTCGGCAACCTCACCAGCCTCAAGAAGCTCGTGGACCTCACCGACTTCGCCACGCCGCACAGCGACATCGTCGCGCTGATGGTGATGGAGCACGAGGTCCACATGCACAACTTCCTCACGCGCCTGCACTACGAGACGCAGATGGCCTTGAGCCGCTACCAGCACATCCGCTACCTCCGCAACATGGGCGAAGGCTTCTTGAAATACCTGCTCTTCACCGAGGAAACGCCGCTCAAGGCGAAGGTCAAGGGAACCTCCGGCTATAGTGACTACTTTCCCACGCTCGGCCCCAAGGACCGCAAGGGCCGCTCCTTCCGACAGTTCGACTTGGAGACGCGGCTCTTCAAATACCCGTGCAGCTTCCTCATCTACTCCGAGGCCTTCGATCTGTTGCCGAAGCCGATGCGCGAGCACCTGCTCCAGCGCCTGCATGAAATCCTAACGGGGAAAGACACATCTCCCGAGTTCGCGAACATCCCCGCCGAGACGCGCCGGGCCATCTTTGAAATCCTCGTCGAGACCAAGCCCAACCTCCCCGGCTACTGGCGCGAGGAAAAGCCACGCGCTGGACGTTGAGCAGGATGGGTTCGCATTTCACGGAACACGCAACACGGAGCAGGTCACCCCGCCTTCTTGTTCTTCTTCCACGGCTGGTCTGGGAACTTCTCGGGGAGCTTGAAGGACTGCGGGGCGGGCTTGGCGAGTTCGAGTTCGGGGTCGCCGGGAGCGGCGGGAGTCGCGCCGGGGGCGGCCATGTTGCCTTTCCACGAGGCGATGCGGGCTTGTAGGCCGTGGTGCTCGGCGGTCACCTTGTTGCCGGACCTCATGTAGAAAAGCGAGAGGTTGGTGTGGACGAGCTGCTCGTGCGGGCGCATCTGCTCGGCCCTGTGGCCCACGGCTATCGCGGTGGCGAAGTCGCCTTTGCGGCAATACGCCATGCCGAGCGAGAGCTGGGCGTCGAAGTGCGCGGGGTCGGCGGCCAGCACGGCGCGCAGGCCGGCGATGGCGGTGTCGTAGTCGCCCTGGCTGAAGGCGAACATCGCGTCGTCGTATTGGGCTTGGAGGTCGGGCATCGTCTTGAGGAGCGTAGGCGGGGAGCGGGCGGTTAGCAATCAGTGGGCGGCGGGAAAGTAATTAGTGTTTAGCGATTAGTCAGGACGCATCTCCGCGGGCATCAGGAAACTGCCGACTGGAAACTACTTACTAATTACTAAACACTTTCCCCACCGATGGACTTGCCCATCAAACTCATCTCGACCGACTTCGACGGCACGCTGCACGCGGACCACGAGCAGCCGCCCGTGCCGGAGCGCTTGCAGGAGCTGATCGGGGACTTGCAGCAGCGCGGCGCGAAGTGGGTCATCAACACGGGCCGCGACCTCAGCAGCCTGATGGAGGGCTTGGGCCGCGCGCGCCTGAGCATTCAGCCGGACTGGTTGGTGACGGTGGAGCGGGAGATTCATTTCCGTGAGGGGCCGCGCTTCTTCCCGTTACAACCGTGGAATGGCGACTGCGAACGCTCGCACCGAGAATTGTTCAAGGCGGTGGAGAAGGACTTGCCTCGGCTCTTCCAGTGGGTCAACGGCCGCTTCCGCGCATCGGTGTATTCGGATGTCTATTCGCCCTTCTGCCTCATCGCGGGGAACAACACGGACGCGGACGACATCGAGGCGCACCTCACGGGCTACTGCGAGTCCGTGCCGAACCTGACCGTGGTGCGCAACGACGTTTACGCGCGATTCAGCCACACGGCCTACAGCAAGGGCACTGCGCTGGCGGAGATCACGCGGCAGCTCGGCCTGACACGCGAATGCGTCTTCGCGGCGGGCGACCACTTCAACGACCTGCCGATGCTGCTCAACGAGCACGCGTGCTGGCTGGTCGCGCCCGCGAACGCGATACCGCAGGTGCAGGAAGCTGTCTGGCGCGAAGGCGGCTACGTGAGCGACCGACTCTGGGGCCACGGCGTCGCGGATGGACTCGAAGCGGCGATGAAGGAGGCGGGGCTGCTGTAGTAGAGGGTGTTGAGGGATGAAAGTTGAGTGTTGAGAGGAGAGAGGCTGCTGACCGCTGACTGCTGATCGCTGACCGCTGATCGCGCCATCGCAACGTGCCATCCTTGCTGATTGGCCCGCGAAGCAACAGCGTCCAACCGCGCCATGAACACCAGAGCCGCCGTCGTTCTCGCCGCCGCGTTTGCCTTCGTCACCGACAGCGTGTCCGCCGCCGCGTATCGCAATCTCTACGGCAAGTTCCCCACCAACGCCACGCCCGGCGACCGGATGTTCGCCGACTATCTCCGCGCCGAGACACGCACGCTCGGCGAGCGCTCGCTTGTGGACATGCACACGCTCGACGACTGGGACAAGCACAAGGTCACCGCGCGCAAACAGCTCTTCGAGATGCTTGGCCTCGACCCGCTGCCGCCGAAGTCGGACCTGAAGGCGACCGTTACCGGCACGCTCGACCACCCGGACTTCACGGTGGAGAAACTGCATTACCAGTCGCGCCCCGGCCTCTACGTCACGGCAAATGTCTATGTGCCGAAGAAAATTTCCGCGCCCGCGCCGGCGATCCTCTACGTCTGCGGCCATGCGCTCGTGAAGACGGACGGCGTGAGCTACGGGAACAAGGTCGGCTACCAGCATTGGGGCGCGTGGTTCGCGCGCAACGGCTACGTCTGCATGGTCGTTGACACGGTGCAGCTCGGCGAGATTGAGGGCATCCACCACGGCACTTACAACAAGGACATGTGGTGGTGGAACTCGCGCGGCTACTCCAGCGCGGGCAGCGAGGCGTGGAACTGCATCCGCGCGCTCGACTACCTTCAGTCGCGCAAGGACGTGGACGGCGAGCGCATCGGCGTCACGGGCCGCAGCGGCGGGGGCGCTTACTCGTGGTGGATCGCCGCGCTCGACGACCGGATCAAGGCCGCGTGTCCCACCGCCGGCATCGTGGACCTGCACAACCACGTTGTGGACGGCACGGTCGAAGGCCACTGCGACTGCATGTTCATGGTGAACACCTACCGCTGGGATTACGCGCAAGTCGCCGCGCTCATGGCTCCGCGCCCGCTCCTAATCGTCAACACCGACAAGGACACCATCTTCCCGCTCGACGGTCTCGTGCGTCTGCACGAGCGCGTGCGCGGCATCTACGACCTGCACAACGTGCCCAGTCAGCTCGGCCTCATCGTGACCGAAGGCCCGCACAAGGACACGCAGGAGCTGCAAGTCCCGGTGATGCGCTGGTTCAACAAGTGGCTGAAGAAGGACGAGGCCCCCGTGCCCAACTACGCGGAGAAGCTCTTCACTCCGCAGCAACTGAAAGTTTTCGAGAAGCTCCCCGCCGACGAAATCACCAGCAAGTGTTACGAGAACTTCACGCAGCTAGCCGTGGACTCCGCAGGCTTCGATCGGAAGAAAGCGCTTGCCGAGTTGCAGGTGAAGACCTTCGGCGGCTGGCCCGCCGCGACCGCGCCGGCGAACGTCCGCCAGCTCGCGTCCACGGAGACCGACGGCGTGCGCCTGACTGTCCACGAGTTCGACAGCGAGAGCGGCATCCGGCTGCGCTTCTACCTCGCGCAGCCGACGGCCGCCGCGCCCAAGTCGCTACACATCGAGACGGTGGACGACGCGAACTGGCAGCAGCAGTTGCAGATCGCGAAGGCGGGTTTCGCAGAAGCGTTCGGCGAGGAGTTCGCCCGCGCTGGCATTGACGCGAAGACGCCGGCGTCGCCGCAGCAGCAGAAGCAGTTCAGCGGCTGGATGCGCTACATCCGCGACAACCAGGCGGCCTACATCACCTTCGCCCCGCGCGGCGTTGGCATGACCGCGCTCGGTGGCGACAAGCGTTATCAGACGCAGGTTCGCCGGCGCTTCATGCTCCTTGGAGAAACGGTGGCGAGCTCGCAAGTCTGGGATGTGCATCGCGCCTCGGAAGCCGCGCGCGCGCTGCCGGGAATGGGCGGGCTGCCGCTGCACTTCCACGCCAGCCCGGAGATGACCGAGGTCGCCACGTTCGCCGCGATCTTCGAGCCGAAGCTCGTCTCGCTCACGCTGTCGCAGCCGCCGCGCGGCGACAAGGAAGCGCCGGACTTTCTCAACTGGTCCCGCATCATCACCTCCGGCCAGTTGCTCACACTCGCCGAGCAGAAGACCAAGGTGAACCTGCCGAAGAAGCGGTAGGGCGAGCGGCTGCCACGGAGCTGGTGCCGCTCCATGGAGTTCGCTTCAACCCGAATCCCGCAACGGTCCGGCGAACCGAGGCGTGCAGCGCAGGCTTGCAGCCTGCTGTATCGCGGGTTTGCAACCCGCAGACCCCACGGACTTTTCCGCACCTTGCTCATGGCCGGATGACCTCTCGACTGCAAGTCGGCGGATACAGCAGGCTGCAAGCCTGCGCTACGGAGCTGAATATCTCGACTTCGAACTTCGGCTCAACCAAGTCCCGCAGTCTGCTTCACCGAGTTGACGATGCGGCGGTCGTCGTCGCCGGAGTCGCGGACCAGCTCCAGGAATTTTGGGAGCGTCGTGTTCATGCGACGCAGGAAGGGGCGGTCGCCTCCGCAGCCATACATGAGGTCGGCGGGCATTTCTCCGCGCAGTTTCAGCCGGGCCTTCACGATGAGGCGCGGCAGCCATGAGATGCCGTCCACTTCGGCGGACTTCGCGGGGAGGCTGGACATCGTGGCGGTGCGACCGGTGGATTTGCCGCCGAGGACTTTCAATAAATAATCGCGGCGAATGGCGGTGACGGCAAGCGTGGTCGCGAAGTCGGGGTCGCCGTTGTAGCGCTGGCAGTCGTCCACGAAGTCGAAGAGTTCCTGCGTGGAGCAGCCGATGCCCGTGAGGAAGGCCTGGTCCGCAGAGTTGAACATGGAGCCGGGGGTCTTGCGGCCCGTGTGCCACGCCTTCTCGGCCCTGTCCCACACTTGCCGGAATTCAGCCTGCCAGTCGTTGTCGTTCATGACGCGAGGATAGCCGGTGGACTTTTGGAGGCAATCCCTTGCCGGGGCTGCTACGCTCGCCATCATGGAAATGCTCAACGACGCCATCGCCACGGTGCTGCGGGAAATGGAGCGGGGCTTCGCAGCCCGGCGCGCTGCGGGCGGTCTGCCGATGACGCCG
Source organism: Verrucomicrobiales bacterium (assembly GCA_005791875.1). GTDB lineage: Bacteria > Verrucomicrobiota > Verrucomicrobiia > Limisphaerales > SXTU01 > SXTU01. The sequence goes on along the minus strand of SXTU01000139.1, from coordinate 2,726 downwards.
GAGCGGATCCGCCTCACGTTTAACTTCTCGCTCGACGCCGCCGGCCAGATCGCACGCGCGGAGCCGGACGCACCCCACTCCGTGACGGTGGAGTTCAAGGTCGGCGAGTGGGGGCAGTTGCAGCCGGTGACCGCGCCCGTCGCGCCAGCGGCGAAGCCCGCAGTCGAAGGAGGAATCATCCCCGTGCTGTCGCAGGTCTTCGGCGTGCCGGGCTTCGACAGTTCCGCGCGTGCAACGGTGTTTCGCGAGACGCTCGCGGACTGTTCACACGACGAAGTGCTGGCCGTGCTGGCCACGCTGCGGCCCGAGGCGACGGCTCCGTTGGACAACGCCACGCGCCTCGCCAGCCACGTCCTGCGCGGGATAATCCAGAGCGGGCCGACCAAGAATGTGGGGCAGGGCGCCAGGGCGCTTGTCGAGCTGCTGACTCAGCACCCGCTGGCCGAGGTCCTGCGCGTGGCCGAGACGACATGGAAGACGCACGATGACTGGCTGGGGATCAAGCCGTAGGGAAAGGTGCTGATAATCGTAGCCGTCGAGGTAAGGAGGCGGATGGGTTGCCAACAAACCGGAACGATGCGTTTGGGATTCGAGCGTTCCACTTCAACGCAAAGAACGCAGGGGACGCAAAGTTGCGCAGAGAAGCGACCGACGAAGGCCACCAAGAGGTGAAGACGAATGGTTAGCTCAACTCTGCTTTCCGCCGCGTTCTTTGCGTCTCTGCGTTGGAGGAAACGCCTGCTTAGACTGGATCGTTCCGGATTAATGAAGTCCGCCTCCTCACCTCGGCGGCTACTGTTCGTAATCCACCGCGAGGATTTCCAACTCCTGCTCGCCGCCGGGCAGTTTCACTCGAACGCGCTGGCCGACACTCGCATTGAGCAAAGCCTTCGCGATGGGCGATCGCCAGCTCACCCAGCCACGGTCGAAGTCCGCCTCGTCCACGCCCACAATGCGATGGCGCGCCTCGACGCCGCCCGCTCCTCGCACGGTGACGGTCGCGCCGAAACGCACTCGGCTGTCGCGCGTGGCCGGCGGCTGCACCGCGGACGCGGTGCGGAGGCAGCCGTCAAGGATCAATGCGCGCTGTTCGATCGCGGCGAGTTGCTGCGCCTTGTCCGGGTTGCCTTTGGCCGCCACGAGTTGCTCGCGTGCGGCTTGGAGGCTGGTCAGTTCCTCTCGCAGCCGGCGCTCGCCGTCGGGCGTCATCAAGTTCTGCGTGCCAGGCGGCAGCGATGACACGCGCCGTGACACCACGGGCATCTCGGGCTGGTCGTCTTCGCGGGTGAAGGCTTTGCTCATGAGTGGACCTGTAGCGGCGGTCTGTGACCGCCGATCGTCAGCATGGCCGCCAAGCGTGGTGGCTGGCCCCGTTCCGCGCCGAGGCGTAGGAGACGGCGCTCACAGAGCGCCGCTACAGGCGCAGGCTGAAGCCTTCGCCTACACAGCGGCCGGCATCATCCCAGTTTGGCGCGCATAGTTGAACAGCCCGCCGGCGTCCACCACCGGGCGCACGTCGCCGAGGGGCTTGAAGGAATGCACCTTGCCCGTCGCGTGAATCTTGAGCGTCAGCGCGTCGAGGTCCACGGTCACCACGTCGCCCGTCTTGAGCACGTCGCAGAGGCGCTCGTTGAGTTCGCAGGGATACAGCTCGCCGGTGGCGACGCTGTTGCGGAAGAAGATGCGCGCGAAGCTTTCGGCCAGCACGACGTGGCAGCCGGCGGAACCGAGCGCGATGGGCGCGTGCTCGCGCGAGCTGCCGCAGCCGAAGTTCCGGCCCGCAACGATGATGGGGAACTCGCTGTCGAGCTGGCCTTCCTTCACGAAGCGCGCCGGATAGAGCGCGTCCGGCAGGCCGATCAGCGCGTAGCTGCCGAGCTTCTCGTATTCCGCCGGGATGGTCGGCACGAGCGTGAGATACTGCGCGGGAATGATCTGGTCGGTGTCAATGTTGTCGCGCACGACAAAGACCGGGCCGGTGAACTGGCTTTTCATGAGGCACGAATGTGGCGGACATGGCGGGAGAGTTTCAACCGGAAACTGGTCGGTGTGGGGAGGCTGAATAGCAGTGTCCGCAGCGATTGGTGCGCTGGCCCTGCCTTCGCCAATCAAGTCTTCTCCCCGCTTCCGCATTCGTGTCCTTCGTGCCTTTGTGGTTCCACCCGAATCGTTCCGGCTGAGGCTTGGTGAAAGCGCGTAAGCTCTCGTCCGCAGTGTGCCACTGGTCGCCGGTTGGTGCAGCGGGCTGAAGTCCGCGCTCCGGCGCGCCACCGCGGCTCAGTTGTGACGCGACCGCCCGCTTCGTTGCGCCAAGCGACGCTGCGTTCCGGCCAAATCCCGCCCTTCCTCCGCTGGCATTGCGGCTGCAATGTCACAGCCAAGAACATGGACCGTTTCACCACCAAGGCGCAGCAGGCGTTGCAGGACGCGCAGCGCCTCGCGCACGGCTACAGCCATCAGGAAATCGATGGCGAGCACCTGCTTCTCGAGCTCATCGAGCAGCCGGAGAGCCTCGTGCCGCTCGTGCTTCAGAAGCTCGGAGTCGTGCTCCCAGCATTGAAGGGCGACTTGGAGAAGGAACTGACGCGCCGCCACAAGGTGCAGGGAACGAGTTCCTCGGACGTCTACCTCGGCCAGAATTTGAAGAAAGCCCTCGATGCAGCCGAGGCTGAAGCCAAACAGCTCAAGGACGAGTTTTTCTCCACCGAACACCTGCTCCTCGGCCT
>SXTU01000138.1 GCA_005791875.1 Verrucomicrobiales bacterium | reverse complement strand
GCGGATCAGGGAGAAAGCCTCGGACACCTCGAACGGCTGCCGCAGAAGGATCACCCGGTCGGAAGCTCCAAAACGCGCGCGCACTGCCTCGTTCCCCGGCGGGGCGTCGGCTGTGGGGCAAAGGACCAATTGAAGGTCGCCGTCCTCGTCTGCCAGTTGCGCGGCTGCCTCGAGCGCCGTGAACGCGTTGACCGGTGACAACGCCATGAAGACCACCGCGTAAGGCCGGTCGGAAGGCCGCTCCAGCCGGGCGATGCCCAGCGCCTCGGCCACGCGGCAGGGCGTGACGGACACCGACAGCCCGCCATCCGCCCCGGCGACAGCCGCGCGCAAGACCTCGTGCAAGGCCCTGGAGTCATCCACCGCCAAAACGCGCGTCTGATTTCCGCCGCTCATCTACTAGAAAGCCGCGCCCGCGCCGTGGCGCATTACGCCAACCACGCGGGCTGATTTCGCCGGGACTGTAGGCAGACCCCGCGAAACGGTGGAAGGTCAAAGTTCGGGCGGAGCGCGGGGCGCACCTTCGTGATGCGTGGCACGGCAAAGGGCCGCAGGAACAAGCTCCGGTGCTGTCGGCCGATCATGGAACGGACCGGGGCTAGGACGCGCGTCGCTGGCAGCATCTGTAAAATCGGGATACAGAATCATTGAGCACAAAATAATGGGGATGTGATGATTCTGTGCCTCATGATTTTGTGATTCTTCCGGCTGCGATGGGGACGAGCTTGCCGCCGGGGAGGACGCGGAGGTGCTGGCCGCGCCAGATGACGGTGTTGCCGAGGAAGGCCAGCGCCCAGATTGGGACTTGGAGGAGGTCTTTGAACACAGGCGGGAATAATCGGCGCGCAGAAACCTCGGTTTGAATCAAACGCGAATGGCAACCCGAGGCAGTTGCAGCCCGCACATACAAGGAGAGTGCCCAGAACGGAATCGTCCAGCTTGCAATCGCGACATCGAAGTCGAAGGCAGGCCACGCAACCCGAAACGCGAAAGGCCAAAGCGGTGCCGCCAAGACAAGCAACAGCGGCCACCACGTCGCATTGCTCAGGATGCTAAAAAAATACGGCACGGGCTGGCAGATGCGGATGGTGCGCGCCCAGCGGAGTTGGTGCGCCCAGACTTCGCGCCAGCCTTGCTCGCGCTCGCGGCACTCGACGACCACGGGGCACAGCTCGATGCGGTGGCCGCGCTTCGCCATCTGGTTGCCGAGCTGGTAGTCGTCGGCGAGGAAGTCGACAAGCGCGCGGAAGCCGCCGATTTCATTGAGCTGCTGCCGGCGCGTTGCCATCACCGCGCCGAGCGCGAAGTCGAGCGGCTTGAGCGTGCGGGACTGGAGCACCTGGCTCCAGAAGTCCGCATTCGTCGCCACGGCTTCCCACTGCATCGCGAGCGTGGTCGGGTTGGTGAGCGCGTAAAAGCAATTCACGAGGCCGGCCTGCGGGTCGCGGAGTGGCTGGAGGACTTGCGCGAGGAAGTCCGGCGGCACGCGCGTGTCGGCGTCGCTGATGATGAGGTGGTCGTGCTGCGCGAGGCGTTCGAGGTGGACGAGCGTGGAGACCTTGGCGTTGGGGCCGAGCTGTTCCGGGCAGACGACAAGCTGTGCGTTCGCCTGCGGGTGCTCGGCAATGAGCTTGCGGACGACTGCGCAGACGGGGTCTTGCTCGTCCGCGACGCCGAAGAGGATTTGCACCGGGCCGCGATAGTCCTGCTTGAACCAGCTTTCGAGGCAGCCGCGCGTCTCGGGGTCGAGGCCCTTGAGCGGCTTGAGCAGCGTGACGCCGGGCGTGAAGGAAATGTCCACCGCGCGTTGGTGCAGCGGGAAGCGGCGCGCCGCGAGCCATTGCCAGAGCGTGATGGCGAGGCTCAGGAGCGCGAGCGCGGCGAGGATGGCGTGCAACAGCACGCGCGTTTCTTAGCACGGGCTGGCGCGATGGAACAACCTTTGAGCCGGAAGCGGACGCACGTTTGAATCACGCTCCGCTTTCCACTGCGTCGCCGGGCTGAACTGGAGCGCTCGCCGGTCCACTCAAGGCGGAGTTGTCAGCGGCTCCCGGCTCGCGCACTCTCCCAGCAGCGAAGCCCATGCCCTACCTCACCTTCAGCCAGATCACGAAGCGCTTCCCCGGCGTGCTCGCGCTGGACGACGTGAGCTTCACCGTCGAGCGCGGCGAATGCCACGCGCTCATGGGCGAGAACGGCGCGGGCAAGAGCACCCTCGGGAAAATCCTCGCCGGCGTTTACAACGCGGACGGCGGCGAACTCCGCCTCGAAGGCGACACCATCAAGCCCACTGACCCGCTGCGCGCGCGGCAGCTCGGCATCGCGATGGTCCATCAGGAGCTGGCTTTCTGCCCGAACCTCTCCATCGCGGAAAACCTCTGCCTCGGTGATCTTCCGCAGCGGTTCGGCATCGTCAGCCGCGACCAGATGCGTCGCAAAGCCCGCGCGATGCTTGCGGAAATCGAGTGCGACCTCGATGTGAACCTGCCCATCAGCCGCCTCAGCCCCGCACAGGAGCAGCTCGTGCAGATCGCCGGCGCAGTCGGCACCGGCGCGAGCATCATCGTGATGGATGAGCCGACTAGCTCGCTATCCGTCGCCGAGAGCGAGCATCTTTTCAAGTTGCTCGGCCAGCTTAAGCAGCGTGCCATCACCGTCATCTACGTCTCGCACCGGCTGGAGGAAATCTTCCGCCTCTGCGACACCATCACCGTGCTGCGCGACGGCCGGCACGTCGCCACCGAGCGCATCGCCCACACGAACCACGACCGCCTCGTCCACCAGATGGTCGGCCGCGATGTGGAGTTCAAGACGCCTGACCACGTTGCGCTCGCGCTGGGCGACGAGGTCTTGCGCGTCGAGAAGCTGACCTCGCGCGGCAAGTTCAAGGACATCAACTTCACCATTCGCACCGGAGAGGTCGTCGGGCTGGCCGGACTCGTCGGCGCGGGGCGCACCGAGATTGCACAAGCCATCTTCGGCCTCGACCCGGCGGCGACCGGTAAAGTTTTCGTGAACGGCCAGCAGGTGAAGCTGCGCTCCGTCTCGAAGATGCTGAAGGCAGGCGTCGGCATGGTGCCGGAGGACCGCAAGCGCCAAGGCCTCGTGCTCACGATGAACTGCCGCGAGAACGCCTCGCTCGCCGCGCTGGACCGGATGACCTGGCCGCTCGGCATCATCAAGCGCGGCGACGAGCGCGCCATCACGCACAACTTCCTCACGCGCCTCCAGACCCGCATGGCGAGCATCGAGTCGCCCGTCGCGACGTTGAGCGGCGGCAACCAGCAGAAGGTCGCGCT
>SXTU01000137.1 GCA_005791875.1 Verrucomicrobiales bacterium | reverse complement strand
GTTGCCGACGATGAAGCGGCCCGGTTCGATGAGGATGCGCAGGCCCAAGGGCTTCAGCAGCGGCACGACGGTCGCGGCGTAGGTGGCGGGCGTGAGGAGGCCCTTCGCGGCGGGGGACTGCCACCACTTCGCGTCGCCGCTGGCGAGGGCGGGGTTGTAGATGATGCCCAGGCCACCGCCGATGCTGAAGAACTCGAAGTTGTATTTGGCGTTCAGTTTGGTGACGAGCGGCAGGAGTTTCTTCACGGCCAGCTCGAAGGGTTTCACGCTCGTGAGCTGCGAGCCGATGTGTGTCTGGATGCCGCGCAGGCGGAGGTGCTTGAGCTTCGCGGCGCGGGCATAGACGCCCTCGACCTCCTCGAAGGCGATGCCGAACTTGTTGTCGTAGGTGCCGGTGGTGATCTTGGCGTGCGTGCCGGCGTCCACGTTCGGGTTCACGCGCACGGCGACGGGGGCGATTTTCTTGAGGCGCGCGGCGACTTTGTTGATGCGCTGCAACTCCGGCTCGGACTCGCAGTTGAAACAGTAGATGCCGGCCTTGAGCGCAAACTCGATCTCGCCCTCGGTCTTGCCCACGCCCGCGAAGACGCACTTCGCAGGATCGCCCCCGGCGGCGATGACGCGGCGCAATTCGCCCTCGCTCACGGTGTCGAAGCCGCCGCCCGCGTTGGCGAGCACGCGCATGACGGCCTGGTTCGAGTTGGCCTTCATCGCGTAGCAGATGAGGTGGTCCAACGGCGCGAGCGCGGTGTGAAGCTTGCCGAAGTGGTCTTCGAGCGTGGCCTGCGAATAGACGTAGACCGGCGTCCCGTGCTTCTCCGCGAGCGACGCGATGGTGACGCCCTCACAACTCAGCTCTTTTCCGACGTAGCGAAACGAATGCATGGCGGCGGGTTATGCCCGGTGGCGGGGAATGGGAAAAGGGGAAAGTGCGCGGAAGCCAGGGCGTATTCACGAAGCGATGGGAGGGGAATGGGGGCAGGGGAATGATTTCCTTTGCCAGCACGCGGGCGGGATCAGTCCCTTCACCCCGGCGTGCATGCGGAAAAAGTTCGCGGACAGAAATCGCTCCCATGCCCAAATCGCCTGCTCTCACCACGGTTGTCCGCGCTGATGAACTGGGCTCGCGCGAAAGGGCCGCTCCGCAAGCTGGCTGCCGGTGGTGCATCTGAGATATCAGCAGGTGCGCCAGGCCCATCGTGTGGCCGTTGCTTTCCCGGCTTTCTGCCGGTTAAATGTCCGGACTTAACGACATCACTGCCATGAAGTTCCGTCTCTTTTCCTCGCTGGCATTTTTCTTCGCCGTCGCCGCCCTCTCCGCCGCTGAACCGCTGCGGGTGTTCATCCGTGGCGGTCAATCCAATCGTGGTCAGGAAGTCCACGCGCACCCGCGCTTCCTCGGCGAGTGGACGAAGCTGCTCACCGAGCGCGGCATGAAGGTGGACGGCGGCCTCGAGCTACCCACCGCCGAGCAACTCGCCAAGACCGATGTGCTCGTGATGTTCGCGCAGGACGGCGGCGCGTTTCCGAAGGGGCCGCTGCGCGATGGCTTCGAGGCGTTTCTCAAACGCGGCGGCGGCGTGGTGGTGCTGCACACGGCGGCGGTGCCCACGCGCAGCATCGAGGACGGCTCGGACTACTGGAAGTCGGTCATCGGCGGCTCCTGGGTGCATGGGAAGACGAGGTGGCTCGAGGGCAAGATGTCCTTCTACTACGTCAACCGCACGCACCCCATCTCGACCGGCACGGCGAACTTCGACCTCGACGACGAGATTTACTACGACCTCGATATGGACCCGCGCGTGACCGTGCTCGGCGCGGCTTACACGCCGCACATGGCGGAGAACCGGCGCAACCAGAAGAACGCGCAGCCCACCGCCGGCAAGATCAGCGTGTATGACATCCAGCCGCAGATGTGGGCGTTCGAGAATCAGCGCGACGGCGGGAAGCCGTATCGCGCGTTCACCAGCCTGCTCGGCCACAAGCACGCGACCTTCAGCCATCTCGCGTATCGCGCCGTGTTGCTGCGCGGCATCGCGTGGGCGGGGCAACGCGGGAATCTCGACGAGTTCGCGAAGCCGGAGGAGCTGGCCGCACTGCGTTACCCGGCGGGCGGCACGCCGAAGCCGGCGGAAATCCCCGCGACCTTGGACATCCATCCCGAGTTCAAGGTCTCGCTTGTCGCCAGCGAACCGCTCTTCAACAAAGCGATGAACATTGATTGGGACCCGGCGGGCCGCATGTGGGTCTGCGAGACGCTCGAGTATCCCGACGGCCGTTTCGCGCCCGCGCCGAGCGATTACGTTCAGCGCTGGCAGCCCGAGGCGAAGATTGGTGCGGACAACCGTTACGAGCGCCCGGCTTACGACCGCATTTCCATCCTGACCGACACGGACGGTGACGGCGTGATGGACAAGAAGCAGATTTTCTACGAGGGCCTCGAGTTGGTTACGAGCTTCGTCTTCCACAAGGACGGCGTCATCGCTGCCGCCGCGCCGGACGTGTGGTTCATCCGCGACACGAACGGCGACGGCAAGGCTGATAAGGCCGAGAAGCTCTACACGAAACTCGGCAGCGGTGACACGCACGCCGTGCTCAACAACCTGCGCTGGGGCTTCGACGGCTGGATTTACGGCACGCACGGCTACAGCGGCACCCCGGGCGTGAAGAGCGGTGACGGCACGAAGGACTTCGGCGGCATCGGCTCCGGCGTGGTGCGCTTCAAGCCGGACGGATCCGCGTTCGAGCAGTATTCCTCGAAGGGCGGCAACACCTGGGGCCTGCAAATCGCGTGGGACAACGAAGTTTTCTGGACCCAGCCCACGAGCGGCAGCCTCGTGATGCACACGGTGATGGCCGAGACCCAGCTCGCGAAGGCCGGCGTGAAGGGCTTGCCCAGCTTCAGCGTGGTGCGGCCCAGCCCGAAGAGTTACTCGCTGATTCCCTACGACTCGCTGCCGTATGTGCAGATTGACTGGGTGGGCAGCTTCACGGCGGCGGCGGGCTGTGTGATTTACGACGGCGGCACGTGGCCGGCGAAGTGGAACTACAGCTACTTCACTACCGAGCCGACCATCAACCTGCTGCACCACGAGTTCGTGAAACCCGCCGGCGCGAGCTACGTGGGCGAGAAGGAAGCGCCGCGCGCGGAGTTGGAGTTCATCGCCAGCCGGAACCTCTGGTTCCGCCCCATCGAAGTCCGCACCGGCCCCGACGGGGCGATGTATGTCGTGGACTTCTGCAACCAAGCCATCATCCACAATGACACGCGCGGTCCCAAGCACGGCCCCCGCAACGCCGCCATCCGCCCCGACCGCGACCACTACTACGGCCGCATCTGGCGCGTGGACCACAAGCAGGCGACGAAGCTCACCGTGCCGAATCTCGCGAAGGCCGATTCCGCTGATTTGGTGAACGCGCTCGAAAGCGTGAACGACAACACGCGTGCCACTGCTGTGCGCCTCCTCGCCGAAGCGAACAAAGCCGACGCCGCGCCCGCGCTCAAGCAACTCATCGGCTCGCAGAAGTCGCCGCAGGCGCGCGTCGCCGCGCTCTACGCGTTGAGCCGCAGCGGCCAACTTGACGCCGCCACGCTCCACGCCGCCGCGAGCGACAAGAACGAAGCCGTGCGCAAGAACGCCGTGCGCGTCGCCGCCGCCGTGACAGCACCGAATAGCAAGGCCACCGCGCTCAAGCTCGTGCAGGACGGCAATGCCCGCGTCCGCCTCGAAGCGCTCAACGCCCTCGCCGCGCAGGACGTGGATGCCGCCGCCGCCGCCGCGCTCGTCGCCGCGTATCCCTCGCTCGACGACAACTGGTCCAAGGCCGCGTTCCTCATCATCGCCGGGAAGTCGCCCGAACTGTTCCTCGAAGCGGCGTTCAACAGCGGCAACGTCGCCGGCCTCACGCCGCTGCTCACCGCGCTCACGGACCGCCTCGGCGCGGGCAGCCCCGACGGCGCGGCCAAGCTCGTCATCTCACTCGCCGCACGCCCCGCGTCCGCCGACGCGCTCAAGGTCTCCATGCTCAACGCCCTCGCCGCCGCATCGAAGGCCAACCCCACCGCCAGCGCCCCGCTCTCCGCCGCGTTGAAGTCGCTGCTCACTTCGCCGAACGCCCGCGTCGCCGCCGCCACGCTGCCGCTCGCGGTGCGTTGGGATGCGAACGCGCTCGCGAGCGAAGTGAAGTCCGTCGCCGCGGCGCTCGTCGCGAAGCTCGCGGACAAGATGCAATCCGATGATGCCCGCGCGGAGATTGCCACCACGCTGCTCACCGTCCGCAGCGCCGTGCCCGCCGCGCAGGCCGGCCTCTTCAGCCTGCTCGAGTCCGGCTCGAGCGCCGCGTTGCAGACGCGTGTGGTCGAGTCGCTCGGCGAGCAGACCGACGCCGCGCTCGCCACGGAGTTGGTGAAGGTTTTGCCCAAGCTCGCCGCCGAAGCGCAGGCCGCCGCGCTCAATCAGCTTCTCAAGCGCACCACTTGGGCCACCGCGCTCCTCGCCGCGTTGGAGACCGATGTCGTCCCGCCCGCGTTGCTCGGCCCGGCGAACATCCACCGCCTCCGCGTCCATCCCGACGCCGCCGTCTCGAAGCGCGCGAACGCGCTGATGGACAAGCTTCGCGGCCCGGCGGCGAAGGAGAAGGCCGACCTCATCGCGAAGTTCACGCCCGAAATGGAGAAGCCCGGCAACGTCGCGAAGGGCAAAGAAATTTTCACGCAGAACTGCGCCACCTGCCACCTGCTCGGCTCGCTCGGCAACAACGTCGGCCCCAACCTCACGGGCATGGGCGCGCACGGCCCGACGGAATTGCTCGGCCAGATTCTCGACCCGAATAAGGAAGTAGACATCGCCTACGTCGCCATCAGCGTCGAGACCAAGGACGGCGAGTTGACCGACGGCATCGTGCTGCGCGAGAACCAAAGCATCATCGCGCTCCGCAACGCGACCGGCGAAAAGGAGATTAAGAAGTCCGACATCAAGTCGCGGAAGAACACCGGCCGCTCGCTGATGCCCGAGGGCTTCGAGGCGCTCGGCGCGGAGGGCTTGCGCGATGTGCTCGCGTTCATCGCCGGTTCGGAGACGCGCTTCCGCTTCCTGGACTTGAGCAGCGCCTTCACCGCCAGCACGCGCGATGGACTTTACATCAGCAAAGAGCCTAATGGCGGCGCGTTGCCGCTGGTGAAGACCGGCGCGGTGAATGCCTACGGCGTGCCGTTCAACGTCGTTGACCCCGGCAAGCTCCCGAAGAACGTGATGGTGCTCAAGGGTGGTCCGGCGAATGTTTACGCCCAAAAGACCTTCCCGCAGACCGTCGAGGCGAAGGTGGGCTTCGCCGCGAAGCAGTTGCATATCCTCGGCAACGTCGGCGGCTGGGCCTTCCCTTATGGGCAGGCCGCCGAGGAGTCGCTGAAAATCACCGTCCACTACGCTGGCGGGAAGACCGAGGTGCTCGCGTTCAAGAACGGCGAGGAAATTGCCGACTACATCCGCGAAGTGGACGTGGCGAAATCCAAGCTCGTGCGCGGCGTCACCGGCAACGGCAGCCAGGTCCGCTACGCGAGCCGCAAACTCAACGGCGAGGGCGTCATCGAGAAGCTCACGTTCACCAGCGCCGGCAATATCGTTGCGCCCACCACCCTGGCCGTGACCGCTGACTTGAGCGCGGAAGCGGCCCCCGGCGCGAACACCGCGCCGCCCGCGCCCCCCAACGCCAAGGCTACGGCGAAGAAGCCTGCGCCTGCGCCGCCTGCCTTGCCGCCGCGCGCCGCGAAGATCGAGTGGGGCACCGGCACGAAGGTCCTGCTCATCGGCGGCGGCAGCTCGCACGACTTCCAGCGCTTCTTCAACCTCGCTGACACGGCGATGCTCAAGGCGGTCGGCAAGTTCTCCGTGAACTACACCGAAAGCCCGCTCGATTTCGTGGACCACGTGAAAACCGTGGACGTGCTCGTCCTCAGCGTGAACACGCCCGCCTTCACCACGCCCGACGCGCGCAAAGCGCTCTTCGACCACGTCGCGGCGGGCAAAGGCGTCGTCCTGCTGCACGCGGGCGTCTGGTATAACTACCGCGACTGGCCGGAATACAACCGCATCCTCGCGGGCGGCGGCTCCCGCGGCCACGACCGCCTCGGCGAATACGAGGTGAAAGCCACGAACCCCGCGCACCCCATCATGAAGGGCGTCCCCGCCACCTTCCGCATCACCGACGAGCTTTACTACTACACGCCGGACCCCGAAGGGACGCCCATCGAAATTCTCGCCACCGCGACCTCCACGCAGAAGCCCGGCGTTTACCCGCAAGTCTTCGTGGTGAAGCATCCCAAAGCCCGCATCGCCGGCCTCACACTCGGCCACGACGCCCGCGCCCACGACAAGCCGGAGTTCAAGACCCTGCTGGTGAACTGCATCGAGTGGGTGAAGAAGTAGTGTGCCGGCGAACCGGGCGCTTGACCGCGACGCCGCGCGACGGCACCTTCTGCCAGCCTCGAAACCAGCATGAAACCGACAACCTCCAACCACCGTGCCAGCGCCGCCAACCCCGGTGCGTTCACCCTCATCGAACTGCTCGTCGTCATCGCCATCATCGCGATCCTGGCGGGGATGCTCCTGCCGGCACTGAGCAAGGCCAAATCAAAGGCCTCGGCTACACAGTGTCTTTCGAACCAGAAGCAGCTTGGTCTGGCCTTTCAGCTCTACCCCGAGGACGCCGACGGCAAGATCGTCAACAACTACGGTTGGGGTGGCCCAGGATACGCCGCCGGCACGACGCCTACGCTGGTCAACGGAAAGTTCGAGTTCAACTGGTGCACGGGCAACATGAAGACTGCCACGCACGCCAGCAACGAAACCTACGTCACCCTTGCCCAATTTGGGCGCTACGTGGGCGGCAGCGCCAAAGTTTTCGTCTGCACCAAGCCCGACAAGGCACCGGGATCCACAATTACCGTCTATCCCAAGTATGTCCGAAACTTCTCCATGCCCCAGAAGATCGGATCCTTCGGCACCGGGCAGATCAAGTTCCGGCGCATGACGGATTTCAATAAGCCGACGGACACCTTCGTGTTCATCGAAGAGGGCTTGGAATCGCTCGACGACGGAGGCTGGGCCATGGGTGGCGGACCAACTTGGGGCAACGAGAAGCCAGCCACCTATCACGCTATGAGCGGAGGTTTGGTTTACGCGGACAGCCACGCGGAAATGAAGAAATGGGATGGGCGGATTCCCTCGGCGGCTGACTGGGCCTGGACGAACTACCGGTATGACCCTTAGGCCATCGCCTCGCCACTGCTAACCAACCCAGCCATGCGCCCCAACCCCACGACCACTCGAAGGCTCGCCTTCACCCTCATCGAATTGCTCGTCGTCATCGCCATCATTGCGATCCTGGCAGGGATGCTCCTGCCGGCCTTGAGCAAGGCCAAGGCGAAGACCTTGGGCACCAGATGCAGCAACAATATGAAGCAGCTCCAGCTAGCTTGGGGGCTTTACGCGGGGGACGCCGATGGCAGGCTTATCAACAACTTGGACAGTGCTCAACAAGCTTGGGTTTTGGGTAATATGTCCGTCGCCGCCGCGCCTAGTGCGCAGGGCCAACAGGCCAACACCAATCCACTTACGATGATCGACACGACTTGGGTTCAGACTGGGGCTCCAGTCGGAGCGCACGCGAACAATGTCACGTTGGGCGTCTACGTATCCAGAAACGCAGGCGTCTTCAAATGTCCTGCGGACAAAAGCATGAACCGTCCGAACAACGTTCCGCGTGTCCGCAGCGTGGCCATGAACCAGGCGGTTGGCTTCAATGTCACCGCGCCCTGGCTGAACCATGCGAATACGGCGCTAACTTTTGGGAAATTCCGCAGGGAAACCGACATCACCAGCCCCAGTCCTTCCGACCTATTCGTCTTCACGGACGAATTTCCAGGCAGCATAAACGACGGTGGGTTTGCCGTGTGCATGACAGAACCTGGCCACATCGTGGACTACCCTGCGAACTATCACAATTTTTCCAGTGCGTTCTCCTTTGCTGATGGACACGTCGAGCTGCACAAATGGGAGAACGCAGATCTGAAGCAGCCCGTCCAATACACGCGTGGACCAGTAACCACAGGTCTCTCCGTCCAAGATCAGACTTGGCTTATGAACCGGGCCTCTCGTTGATCCGTAAATAAACCTACGTAACCAGCGCACGGCGATGGAGAGCAACAGTTACACAATCCCCACCACCTTCACCCCTCTAGTCGTCGCATGAGAACCACCTCCCTGCTCACAGTCGTGCTCGCCGTTACCTGCGTCCTATCCGCATGCCGGAGGCGGTCAACTCCGCCAACCGCTCCTTCACCGGATCCCGCAGCAGCCGCTCCAGTGGAGACTCCTGCTCCCGCTTCCCAGCCTCCTGCGAGCAGCACCCCCCCCCCACCTCAGGCCAGCGCGACCCCGGCTGGACAAGCCAACTACGTGCCCGGAACCACAGCGTTCGACGACTTGAACAAGCACTTGGCGTGGTTTGTTGTGTCAAAAAAGCGCTTCCCGGCAAACGTGGATGAGTTGCTGACCGCCAACCGGCTGCCCAAACCGGTCCTGCCTCCCGGCGGGCAGTTGGTGATCAACCAAAAGACCAAGACCGTCGATTACGTTGGCCCGAAATAGGTGTTCCGGCTGCGGCTTCTCTGAATGTCACGCCAGGCAACTCAGATTTCCGGTGCGTGACGACGATCAGCGAAACTCCCCCGCGACTAAGTCTGGCCAGGTCCCCTCGCATCTGCGCCAGCGACCCCGCATCCAGCCCATCCAGCGGTTCATCCAGCAGCAGCACTTGCGGGCCATGCACCAGCGCGCGGGCTAGCAGCACGCGGCGGCGCTGGCCGTAGGAGAGGTGGAGGAATTTTTCCCGAGCAAGGTCGGTGAGCGCGAATTGCTTCAGCAGTTCCCCCACGCGCCGCCATTGCGCGGGTGTCACGTCGTCCAGCAGGCCGATGCTGGCGAAGCAGCCGGAGGCGACCACTTGCGCCACGGTGAGATCGTCGCGGTAGGCGGTCTGGAGGTCCGGCCCCACGTAGCCCACGCGCGCGCGGATTTCCCAGAGGGTGTGCCGCCGCGTTTCGTTGAAGCGCTCGATGGTCCCGCCCACCGCCGGATGCAGCTCGCCCAGCAGCAGCTTGAGGAAGGTGCTCTTGCCTGAACCGTTCGGCCCGGTGACGGCCCAGTGCTCGCCGGGCCGCATGGTCCAGGTGAGGCTTTTCAGGACGGGCTTGCGGTCGAGATAGACACTGACGTTGCGGAGGCGGAAGAGGAAGGAATCGGGCGAAGGGGGGGGAGAACTTTCAACATTCAACTTCCAACTTCCAACTTCCAACGACCGAACGCCGGCCTCGACGCGCGTCTCCCTCTCCCCCATCGGGGGAGAGGGCTGGGGTGAGGTGGAAGAACGCAACAAGGTTCGAACCGGCGGCGAAGTGGAAGGCGCACTCGAAACGGCATCTGAAGGTGAACGCCCCATTCGTCCGTGCGCCCGCCCCCTCACCCTGCCCTCTCCCCCGGTGGGGGAGAGGGTCTTTCCGCTCGCGGCCCGCTCTGACTGCGCCACTCGCCCGTCTTCCAGCACCAGCCGCCGTCGCAGGGCGGGGATCAGTTCGTCCGCGCGGTGCGTCGCGCAGAGCACGCTGGTGCCTGTCTCGGCGGCGCGCTGGATGGCGGCGAGCAAAGTCCCGCGCATGGCGGCGTCGAGACCGTCGGTGAACTCATCGAGCAACAGCACGCGCGGCTTGCCCAGCAGCGCGCGGGCGATGAGCACGCGACGGAACTCACCTTGCGAGAGCGTCTGCACGTCGCGCCGCAGCAGCGGGCCGAGGCGCAGTTCTTCCGCGAGCCTTTCCGCCGCCGCCTTCTGCTCCGCGGTGAGGCGTTGGTAGAGGTAGTCGGTCTGGTGAAAGCCCGTGAGCAGCACGTCGCGGCCTGTGCGAATCCACTCGATGTTCAGATAACGCTCCTGCTGCTCCGGCGAGACGAAGGCGACGCGTTCTCGCACGCCCACCGCGCTGGTGGAAAGCTCGCCGGTCAAACCATAGGTGCGCCGCCCGCCGTCCACGGGGTCGGGATGTAGCTCGCCGGCAACGAGGCGGAGGAAGGTGCTTTTGCCGGAGCCGTTCGCGCCGAGCAAGGCCCAGCATTCGCCGGGCTGCCAGCGCCAGTTGATCCCGTGCAGGATGCGTTTCCCCGCGAGGGACACGCTCACCTTGTCGAGCTGGACGAGGGGGAGACGCTTCATTCTAAAAGCGGCAGTTCAACCACGGATGCACACGGATGCACACGGATAGGGAAAGGGGGATTGGAAAGTCTGCCTTCACCCAATGGGTGAAGGAGGCGGAATCGGTTCTCATCCGTGTTCATCGGTGTTGATCCGTGGTTACTCCGCTCCGACTGGGGAATCATAGTTCATTCTGTCGCGTGGGCGGACGCGGCGCGAGAACGCGGCGGCTAAATCGAAAAGTCCGCGCGGCCTTTGTCGCGCTGCTGCTTGTCGAGCACCTTCACGTTCACTTCCTCGTAGAGCACGAGCGAGTGAGGCGGGACGCTGTGCATGAGGAAGACGTTTGCCCCCACGGTGCTGTGCGCGCCGATGACGGTCTCGCCGCCCACGATGGTCGCGCCCGCGTAGATGGTGACGTGATCCTCGACGGTCGGGTGGCGCTTCTGCCCCTTGAGCGCCTGCCCGCCGGCGAGCGAGCGCGCCACGAGGCCGACGCCTTGATACATCTTTACATGATGGCCGATGAGGCAGGTCTCGCCGATGACCGTGCCGGTGCAGTGGTCCACGAAGAAGTGCGTGCCGATGCGCGCGCCGGGATGCAGGTCCATGCCGCTGCGGCTGTGCGCCCATTCGGTCATGATGCGCGGGAGCAACGCGACCTCCTGCTTGTAAAGCTCGTGTGCCATGCGTTGCACGGCGATGGCCTCCATGAACGGATACGCGACGATGACCTCTTCCTTGCTCAACGCGGCGGGGTCGCCGTTGAACGCGGCCTCGGCATCGGTCTGGAGGACTTCGCGCACGTGGGGAAGACGACCGAGGAATTCCAGCGTGAGCTGCCGCGCCTCGGGGCGCTGGTCCTTCTTCTTCGCGCCGTCGCGGGAGCGGTATTCGAGCGCCTTGAGCAGCTCGTCCTCCAAGCGGCCTTGCACGGAGTCCATGAGGATGGCGGTCTCGACCTTCAGCTCGGAGGAGTGCAGCGGCTTCTCCTCGAAGAAGCCGGGGAAGAGCAGCCGCAGCAAGTCCACCGTGATGCCGGCGATGGCGGTCTTGGACGGCAGGTTTTTGCCGTCGAGGTGGTTGATGCCGCCGACGCGCGCGTAGGAGGCGAGCAGGTCGTTGGTGAGTTGGGTGACGGTGACGCTCACGGGCTGGAGTATTCGCCACGCGGACCGCACTGGCAAGCGGGGGTGAATCTCTCCTCTGCTTCTCGTAATCCTGATCCCAATCCTGCTCCTCTGGGAACGAAGCGAAGGATTAGGATCAAGATCAGGAGCACGGGGGAAACATCGCGCAGGTGCTCGCCGGGAATTAGCCTTCCGCCGCGCCCCCCGCCTTGCTACAAAGCCCTCCACATGGCCTCTGAACTCACCATCGGCTTCCTCGGCGCGGGCAAGATGGCGACCGCGCTCGTCCGGGGCTTCGTCGCCGCCAAGCTCACCAGCGCGAAGAGCATTGTCGCCAGCGACGTGATGGAAGCTTCGCGCAAGGCCTTCGCAGACGAGACCGGCGTGAAGCCCATGCCCACGAACCTCGCCGTGTGCAAGGCCTGCACAATCCTCATCCTCGCGGTGAAGCCCGATCAAGTCGCCGGCGTGCTCGCCGAGATCCGCGACCACATCACGCCCAAGCATCTGCTCATCTCCATCGCCGCCGGCGTGACGCTGGCGAAGCTGGAGGCGGGCCTGTTCCCCGGCGCGCGCGTCGTGCGCGTGATGCCGAACACGCCCGCGCTGGTCGGCGCGTCTGCCAGCGCCTTCGCCACCGGCGCGCACGCCTCGCTCACGGACGCCGCGCTCGTGCTGAGACTGTTCTCCGCCGTCGGCGTGGCGCTGCAAGTGAAGGAATCTTTGCTCGATGCGGTGACCGGCCTGAGCGGCAGCGGCCCGGCTTACGCATATCAAATCATCGAGGCCCTCAGCGATGGCGGCGTGGCGGCCGGTCTGCCGCGCGAGGTCGCGACCAAGCTCGCCGCACAGACGTTGCTCGGCGCGGCGAAGATGGTTCTCGAAACCGGCCTGCATCCCGGCGCGCTCAAGGACATGGTCACCAGTCCCGGCGGCACGACCATCGAGGGCCTTCACGAGATGGAGAAGGCCGGTGTGCGCGGCGGCTTGATGAACGCGGTGCGCGCGGCGGCGGAGAAATCGAAGAAGCTCGGGCAAGGCTGAGTTCACGACAGGTGACGACAGGTTTTACTGCTTCAATCGGCAACTGGCAACCGGCACTCTGAATCCCGCATGAACTTCCCGCCGCCCTCCGACAAACAGGCGCAGGTCATCTGGTTCTCCTTCACCGTGCTCGCCGTGGGCGTCGTGCTCGGCGCGATCGGCGCGACGTTCTGGGCGCTGGGCTTCCTGCTCAACAAGCTCGCCTCGCTCATTCTCCCGCTCGCCGTCGCCGCCATCATCGCCTGCCTGCTGGACCCGGTCGTGGACATGTTTGAGCAGCGGATGAAGATCCCGCGCATCAGGGCCATCCTGATGGTGTTCTTCATCGGTGTCGCCACCGTCGTGCTCATGCTCGGCACCGTCGTGCCGGAGCTGGTGGTTCAGGCCAACAAGCTCGTCACGAATCTGCCAGAGTATTCCGACCAGTTCCGCGACCGACTCAGCAACTGGCTGGCCGACTCGCCGCTGGGCCAGAAGGCCAAGATCGCGTGGGACCAGGAAGTCGGCGAAAAAGTGCAGCAGGCGCTCAAGGACACCGTGCCGCTGATCTCCGACTGGCTGCTGGCGCACGTCGGCAGCTTCGCTGTCTTCATGAGCTACGCCGTCGGCCTCGCGCTGGTGCCGGTCTATCTCTTCTACTTCCTGCTCGAAAAGTCCGGCATCCAGAGCAACTGGAGCGACTACCTGCCCATCCGCGAATCCAAGGCGAAGGAGGAGCTAGTCTTCGTCCTCTCCTCCATCAACGACTGCATCATCGTCTTCTTCCGTGGTCAAATCCTCGTCTCCATCTGCTCCGGCACCTTGCTGGGCATCGGCTTGCTGCTGTGCGGCATTGACTACGCCGTGCTGCTCGGCTCGGTGGCGGCGGTCATCTGCATCCTGCCCTACATCGGCAGCATCATCACGTTCGTCCTCGCCGCGATTCTGGCCGCCGTGCAATACGGCGACGCCAACCACTTCCTCGCGGTCGCCGGCGTCTTCATCTTCGTGCAAGTGGCGGAGGGACTGGGCTACTCGCCGCGCATCCTTGGCAACCGCGTTGGCCTGCATCCGCTTACCATCATCATCTCCGTGATGGCCGGCACCAAGCTCATCGGCGGCATCCTCGGCGGTTTGCTGGCCATCCCCATCACCGCCGCGCTGCGCACCATCATGTTCCGCTACGTGTGGAAGAAGCCGGTCGAGGCGGGGAGCGGGGGCGGGGAAAAGTAATTAGTGATTAGTAGTGAGTGAACTGTTTGGCACCCGAACACCCTCGGGGACTGAGCACTAACTACTAATCACTTCCCCCGCTGAACCACTCGCGCAGCTTCGCCAACGCCTTCGCCCGGTGGCTCAGGCCGTTCTTCACGCTCTCACCGAGCTCCGCGAATGACTTGTCGTGCCCGAGCGGAATGAACAGCGGGTCGTAGCCGAACCCCCCGCTGCCGCGCGGCGCGAGATCAATCCAGCCCTCACACGCGCCCTCGAAGAGTTGCGGCGTCAGCACGGGAACAGCGCGATTCACCTCCACCAGCGCCAGCACGCAGCGGAAGCGTGCGGTGCGTTTCGCCTGGGGCACGTCTGCGAGGAGGCGCAGGAGCTTCGCGTTGTTGTCCGCGTCCGGGCTGTTGCCTTCGTGGCCTGAGTCCATCGCGGCGAAGCGCGCGGAGTGGACGCCCGGCGCGCCGCCCAGCGCGTCCACTTCGAGGCCGGAGTCATCGGCGAGGATGAACGTCTGCGCTGCTCCGAGTCCGCGGCGTTCGGCAGGCGACAGGCCCGCCAGCCAGCCGGACAGCGACTCGGCCTTCTTAAGCGCATTGCCCGCGAACGTGTCCGCGTCCTCGATGGCGATGGGTGCGGCGGGGAATTCCTTGAGCAAAGCCCGGCACGCGAAGCCGTCGCCGAGGATGGCTTGGATTTCCCCGACCTTATGCGCGTTGCGCGTGGCGATGAGCAGCGGCGTCATGCCGCGAGCCTACAACGCCTGCCGGATGCGATAAAGCCGCGGGACAGGGCTGGTCAGCACGCCATCGGTGAAGATGAAGTTGTTGCTCGGCGCGGTGTTGGTGGCGATGGGGAACCAGCGCGTGGAGAGCGTGCCGGT
>SXTU01000136.1 GCA_005791875.1 Verrucomicrobiales bacterium | reverse complement strand
GTCCTCTCAGACCAGCTACCCGTCTAAGCCTTGGTGTGCCGTTACCACGCCAACTAGCTGATAGGCCGCGGGCTAATCCTAAAGTGTCAGGCCTTGCGGTCCCCAACTTCAATGATTGAAAGATGCCTTTGAATCATCACATTTGGTATTAACTCCGATTTCTCGGGGTTATTCCAAGCTTCAGGGAATATTACCCACGTGTTACGCACCCTTGCGCCGCTGAACATCTCGAATATTGCTACACAAGATGTCCCGCTCGACTTGCATGTCTTATCCACGCCGCCAGCGTTCGTTCTGAGCCAGAATCAAACTCTCCGTTAAAAAGCTGCACCTTGATTGACGTCGCATTTTAACGCGACGCTTCTCAAATTTCGCAACCAAAACACTTTGGACCATTTTTTACTTGGCATTGTCCAAAGCTTTTATACCTGTCGCACAATTCAATTTTCAAAGATTTATCAAAACAATGACCAACAAACCCATTGACCAAACCAGTATGAAGTTTGTTTAGAGCCCAGACGTATGTTTTTCACAAAATCGTTTGCGCCAAAAACTTCGGACAAACTTGCAGGTCATTTGAAACCTTGCGATATTCGTCGCTCAAAAGAACGGCAACACAATACCTGTCCGCCAAATTCGCGCAACATCTTTTTTTAACTTTCTGCTACGGCCCAAATTCTTTCCCCAATTGCATGCTGCCTCAAACTCGACAAGCACCAACCCGAGGCCTACTCTCCTGACGTGCTCGACTCCAAGTTCTCAAATCTTTGTGCCACGATCCGCAGTTATGGCCCAACTTTAGTCGCATATTCCGGCGGGGTCGATTCGGTGTTTCTTGCTTTTGTTGCTCACAGCGCTTTATCGGGGAGTTCCCTGGCAGTTGTCGCTGATTCTCCCAGCCTTCCGCGACGCGAGTTTCAGGATGCTTTAGGGGTCGCAGTCAGTTTTGGCTTTCCCGTAAGAGTGGTGGATACTGCTGAGTTTTCTAACCAAGAATACACTTCTAACCCATTGAACAGGTGTTACTTCTGTAAACATGAGTTGTTCACTAAATTGATTCCGATAGCTCGTCACCTTAGGCTTTCATCCATCGCCTACGGAGAAAACGCGAGCGACTTCGGAGAATTTCGACCCGGGTCACTCGCAGCGGAGGAGTTTTGCATACGTGCACCCCTCAAGGAAGCAGGTCTAACGAAATCGGAAATCCGATCGCTTTCCGCTCGGTTCGGGCTGCCCACTACCGAAAAGCCGCAAATGGCTTGCCTCAGCTCTCGAGTTCCGCACGGGGAGGCGGTCACCGTGATAAAACTTCGAATGGTTGAGGCAGCTGAATATGCGCTGCGGGATCTCGGGTTTCTCGACGTGAGGGTTCGCCATCACGAACTGCCCGTGCTGTCTGATTTGTCACCGGACAGCAAATCTGCACTCCTCAGCAATCTGACCATTTCTGCCGCACGACCAGCAGTCGCACGTGTTGAAGTCGGCGTTGCCGAACTGCCCCGCCTGCTCGAAGCGTCAACCGCTGCTCGAATCACAAAAGAATTGGAAAACATCGGCTACACCCGCGTGACGCTTGACCCGCAGGGCTATCGTCGAGGCGGCGCGAACGACCTCGCTCCCAAGCCTGTTGTTTGAGCGGAATCTGACCGTGTCCACTCGCCTTTCGGGATGTTCGCAGATACTTTTCCGAGGTGCATCTGGCGCATCTGCGACTCCGTGATTTCCGCAATTACAAGCGGCTCGACGCGGATTTCAGCCCCGGATTTCAGCTCCTCCTTGGTGACAACGCGCAGGGAAAAACCAACGTCCTCGAAGCCATTTATCTGCTTTCCACGCTGCGCTCGTTTCGTGGCGTCGGCGGCGCGCAGATGATCCGGCACACGGCGAAGGGCTACTTCGTCGGCGCGTCCGTCGTCAGCACATCGAAGCACGACGTGAAAATGTATTGGTCCGCAGCAGAGCGGAAGCTCTCGCTCGACGAGCAACCCGTGCGGCGCCTCACGGACTATCTCGGCACGCTGCGCGCCGTCGTCTTTTGCACTGAGGACCTGCAGCTCGTCAAAGGCACTGCACGCGCGCGCCGCCGTTTCCTCGACCTCCTGCTCGCGCAGACTCAGCCAAACTACTTGCCACTCCTTCAGCGCTACGCGCTGGCGCTTCGCTCTCGCAATTCAATCCTCAAGCAGCGCGCTCCCGACCAGGCGCTGCTCGACAGTTTTTCTCAGGAGCTTGTCAGCATCGGCAACGACCTCATCGCCGCGCGGCGTGAACTGCTCCCGCGCATCTCGCCGCTTGCGCGCCTCGCCTATCGCCGCATTTCCAACGATGCGGAGGAACTTCGCCTCGAATACCAGCCCAGCGTGAAGGCCGATTTCGCCGTGGAACTTGCACGTGCCCGCAACCGCGAGCGCACTTACCGCTCCACGCTCGTCGGCCCTCACCGCGACGAACTCGCTCTCCTGCTCAACGACCAGCCAGCCTCGCAGTTCGGCAGCGAGGGCCAGAAACGCACGCTCGCCATAGCCCTCAAGATGGCCCAGGCCGAATACGTCACCGGACTGGTCGGCTCGCCGCCGGTGCTGCTCATTGACGATGTGATGGGAGAACTGGACGCGAAGCGCCGCAGCGGCCTGCTCCCGCTGCTGGAGCGCTCGCATCACGCGCACGGTCAGGTCTTCATGACCTGCACCGAGGAAAACTGGCCGCGCGAACTGGGACGCGACCTGCACCGATGGGAAATTAAATCCGGAAACCTCGTCCCCAAGAATTCAGCCTGATTTTTGGAGCCGCGCGCTGCATCTAACCGCCAGAAACCTGTCCCAATATCTCCCCCCTCTCCGCCATTTGTGGCGGCGAAAACCGCTTCCCGAATCACCGCGCTGCTGCCAGCACCGCGCTCAATTCTGACACCGTCAGCACCACCGGGTTCGCCTTCATGCTGCTGGCTTGCGTAGCCTTTTCCACCACTGCGGAAATGTCAGCTTCCGCCACACCCCATGCGCGAAGCGGAGCGATTTGCAACTCGCCGCAAAGCTTGCGCACCCACGCCACACCATCATCGGCGATGGCCTGCGGGCTTCCCGTGAGCAGCCGCGCGACCTCGTCGTAACGCCGAAGCGTCCCGCTGTCCCGCGCTCGCTCGCGCAGCCCGCGGACGTTCGCCTCCATCACGCCGGGCAACAGCGCCGCGCACACGGCTCCGTGCGGCGCGGGGAACATCCCGCCAATCGGCGCGGCGAAACCATGCACCGCGCCCAGTCCAGCGTTCGCCAGCGCTATCCCGCCGAACAAGCTCGCCAACGCCATGTCCTCCCGCGCCAACGCATCATTCCCGTGCTCGAATGCCCGTCGCAGCGACTGCGCCGCGCGCCGCATCCCTTCCACGCACAACGCGTCCGTCATCGGGTTCGCGCGCACGCACACGTAAGGCTCGATGAGCTGCGTGAGTGCGTCCATGCCCGTGCTGGCTGTCAGGTCGGGCGGCAAGTTCAGCGTCAGCTCCGGGTCCACAAGCGCCACGCGCGGCAGCAGGTGAGGGCTGCGCAAGCTCGCCTTCACGCGATGCTCCGGCGAGGCCAGCACCGCGTTGCGTGTGACCTCTGCGCCCGTGCCCGCCGTGGTAGGAATGGCGAGCAACGGCGCGGCTTGCTTCGTGAGCAGCGCACCGCGACCGATGATCTCCAGATAGTCGCCCAACTCCCCGCCGTTCGTTAGCAGTCCCGCGATGGCCTTGGCCCCGTCAATCGCGCTGCCGCCGCCGAAAGCGATGACGCAGTCGCACTCCGCCGCACGCGCGCGCGTCACCCCCTCGCGCACCGCCTGGGTCGTCGGCTCACCGGCAATCGGGAAAACCTCCCACGCCACGCCCGCCGCCGCCAGCAACTCGCCGAGCGGTTGCGCCCGCGCGACCGACCTGCCCGTCACCACGAGCGCACGACGCCCGAACTCCTTTGCGATGACCCCGGCCTGCTTGAACGTGCCGGGGCCGAAGATGACGCGGCTGGCCGTGGCGAACTGGAAGGGCATGGTTGGAAGGGATGCGTGATGCGTGAGTATTGCCGGAAGTGCTCGAACTAAATCACGCAACACGCAACACGGAACACGTCCTCACCATCCCGCCTCCTCAGGAAACACATTCCCAAACTTCACGCTCGTGCGCGGCACCGCCATCATCGGAGCCACTGCGTCGCGCCAAGTCGCGTAGTGTGCGGTTTCCTTGTGGCGGGCCGGCGCATCGGCGGTGCGATAGACCTCCACGAGCACGAAGCGCGTCGCGTCATCCGCCTGCTGCACCACGTCGAAGCGCGCGATGCCCGGCTCCTGCACGCTGGCACGCGCGTTGGCGACCGTCGCGGCCTTGAACGCCTCGACGCACTCCGGCTTCACCTGGACATGGACGTGGACGATGAGCATGGGGGAAGTGAACCACTAACCCGCACTGACCTGCACTAATCAAAACCGAGGAGGAAATCTTCCACCCGCCTCCGGCTCGCATCAGTGCCGGTTAGTGGTTCAAGTTTTTAGAAACCGAGCTTCTGCAATTCCATCTGCAACTGCTCCTGAAAATCCATCACGTCCGCCTGCGAGGGCTTGTAGCCCTTCTGCGCAGGCACGACGCCCATGCGGCCCATCTGGTCCAGATACCAGTCCGCCGTCTGACCGTCGCTGAACGTCACCTTGCCGCTGACCACCGTGCCCGGGCGAGCGAGGGTGTCCACCGAGAGCTTCACGCCGCCGAGTCCCGGTGCGGCTGCTGCCGGGGCCGCGCCCACGCCTGCGATGGGCGCGGGCGCACCGGCGGAGGCGGGAGCGATGGATGAGGCTGGAGCAATGGGCGAGGCGGGCGCGGGCTGCTTGGGCGGCTCGGGGTCCTTCGGCTTGAGGCGGAGATCGTCGAGCAGGAAGCGAACTTCCATGTAGGTCATGGTCACGCCGAGTTCGGCGGCCATCTTCTTCTGCACGTCGGCGACCTTGAGGCCCTGTTCGAGCCAGGCGGAGACTTGTTGTTTTTGAGCGTCGATCAGATTCATGAGCAAGGTGGAACCTTCTTAACCGTTGGAGAGGCTCGCTCCAAGCTCAAACCCAACGCGCGCAGGCGGAGCAGCTAACGGGCGAAAATCTTTCCCGTCTGCTGGTCAATGACCCACTTCTTCCCGGCGGGTAGGACGGGGACGGAGGTGATGAGCTTGAGGCTGACCATCTCGTTGATGTCCTTGGGGACGCGCTTGTGCTGGCGGATGTAGTCGGCGAGGAAGTCGTTCAGCGTCTGGCTCATCTCCTGTATGTAGGCGTCGGCGACCTGTGCTTCCCGCGTGGTCGCTACTTCTTGAGGAACGGGCGAAGGCTGGCCGGGCTGTGGTGGTGCAGTGCCGGCGACTGGGGCTGCGGCAGGTGCAGGGAGTTCGGGTTGCGGCGCCTTCTTGCGTTTGCACGCACCGCCGCACACAGCGACAGCGAGGCAGAAGGTCAGCAGAACTGGGCGGGCATTCATGTGCTTGCAAAGTAAGTGGCCGTTCAGTCGTCCGAGGTGGCGATGGTCCACATCCCCGATGGGGCGTTGAGGGGCGCGCCCGCTCGGATCGTTTTGTCCAGCGGGAGGAGTTCCGAATGGCCATCCACAAGCAACCAGTTAAACTTGGCGTTGTGATAATAGTTCTGGTCCATGCCGGGGATGGGAGTGGTGGTGCCCGGACTGTAAATAAGCTGATCCGGGCTGTCGGTGACGCTGGTGTTAGAACCGCCCTGAAAATTGCTGGGCGTCGCGCGCTCATGGATCATGAGAGTGTTTGCGGGAGCGAGAACCGCGCTGATGCGTATCTTGTTCACGACCGCTCCAGCAGCCAGCGGATTGTGAAACACCCCCACGGCTCCAGATCGTGGCATTGAGTAGCTGCGTTTCGCCAGCGCGGTGTTGATCCGGATGTATTTGTCGGCTGGGCACTCGAAGAGTTTGACTGACTCGGCAACGGGCATGTTACCGCCGGTCAACTGGGCAAGGTCTTTGTAACCACCAGCGTATTTGGAGATCAAGTCATCGAAGGACCAGTTCTGGGCCGCAGGAGTGAGGACGAAGGCGTAAGGTAGGGTGTCATCGTTGTCCGACGAATACATGAGGTGGCCCATGCCCATCTGCTTGAGGTTACTGAGGCAGCGTGTCGCCCCTGCCTTCATCTTCGCCTTTGATAGCGCTGGCAGAAGCATCCCCGCCAAGATCGCGATGATCGCGATGACGACGAGCAGTTCGATCAGGGTAAATCCACGCCAATGGCAGTGGCGGGAACCGAGTGCTTTCATTTAATTTTTTTACCCCCCCCCCCCGAGGAATGTCAATTGGCTTACCAAAAATTCTGGAAGCCTGCACTCATTGAACGAGCGCCCCATGCTCGCTTCTAACCAACGAATGAACCCAGACTCCTTGGGAATCCGGAGCTCAGCACTGACTCACAGCTTCCGCACGTGGAGATTGCCAAAGTCCATGCCTGCCCCGGTGTCCTTGAGGCCGAGCGCGCCGGTGCCAGCGGGAACGGCCAGTCGCGCGGTCTCTTTGTCGTTGAGGAAGACGACGGCCTCCGCACCCTTCACCTGCACGCGCACGCGGCCACCCTTGCCGGCTTCGATGCCGGACTTTACCTCAGTGCCTTTGCCGTCGCGACCGCGCACCAGCAGGGCGGGCGCGGCGTCGCCGGTGGCGTTCTTGCCGGCGCGGATGTCCATGAGGAACTCCACATCACCGAACTGCGCCTCGGTCCAGAGGGTTTGCTTTTCGGCGGTGGCGTTGTCCTTGAGCGCGAGCTGCCAGCCGTTCGCCGCCCAGCGGGTCTTCGCATCGCCGGCGCTCTTCCAACCACGCAGGTCGGTGCCGGTGTAGAGCGGAGCCCAGCCGGGGTCGAGGGGCGCGATGTGGGTCGCGGGTGGGTTGCTGGAGGGAAGTTCCTTGATGCGGACGTTGCGGAACTCGACGGGCGCGCCTTCGCTTTCGAGGGCGAGGTAGCCTTTGCGATAGTTGCAGTCGTCGCCGCCGGAGACTTCCTTGCCGTTGACGTGCAGGCGGAGCGAGCCGTTGGTGCAGACGACGCGGTAGTGGTTCCACTCGGGCGAGGGCTTGCTGCGGTCCTCGCTGGGGAAGCTGCGGTCGCCGCGATGCTTGCCCAGCGGAATCATCTTCGCGCCGTGGATGGGGAAGACATCGCCGTGCGTGGTGAACCAGTCGGACTTCTTGCCGGTTTGCTTCTCGTAGTTCGTGGCGTAGCCGTGGTCGAGCACCTGCACCTCGATGCCGCGCAGGAACGGCACGCCCGGCGCGCTGATGGGCGAGCCCCACATGAAGATGCCGGAATTCCCGCCGCTGCTGAGATGCCGCCACTCGACCTCCATGATGAAGTTCTCATAATGCCGCAGCGTGCGCAGCGCCCCGACAGGCCGCCCGGTGCAATGGATGACGCCGCCCTTCACGGTCCACGTCTCGGGCGCGCAGTTGATGTTCGTCCAGCCGGCGAGGTCGCGGCCGTTGAACATGGAGACGAAGCCGTCGGAGTCGGCGGCGAGGAGTGGGAGGGCGAGCGCGGTCAGCGCGAGGGAGAGCAGGCGTTTCATGGTTGAAGCGTAGCAAGCTGGAAGGCGGAGTCCAACGCGAAGGCGGGAAGTCTTTTGCGCAAGGACGCAAGGACGCGGGGAGACGGAACTGACGGGCAGCCGGATGCGCGGCATGGCAGTCTTGGTGAGAAGTTGCATTCCGGTTTGGTTTCCTTGCGTCTTAGCGCCCTTGCGTCAAATCAGGCCACAATATCCTTTAGCACATGCCCGTGCACATCCGTCAGCCTGAAATCCCGGCCGGCGTAGCGGTAGGTGAGGCGCTCGTGGTCGAAGCCGAGGCGGTTGAGCAACGTCGCGTGCAGGTCGTGGACGGACGTGCGGTCGTGCACGGCTTTGAAGCCGAACTCGTCCGTCGCGCCGTGGACGGTGCCGCCCCGAATGCCGCCGCCCGCCATCCACACGCTGAAGCCGTAGTGGTTGTGGTCGCGGCCCAGCTTGGACTTGCCAGCGTCGGTCAGCTCCACCGTCGGCGTGCGGCCGAACTCGCCGCCCCAGAGGATGAGCGTGTCCTCGAACAGCCCGCGTTGCTTGAGGTCCGCGATGAGCGCGGCGATGGGCTGGTCAATCTGCGCGGCGAGCTTGCGGACGTTGCCCTCGATGTTGTCGTGGTTGTCCCACGGCTGGCCTGCGCCGTGCCAGAGCTGCACGAAGCGCACGCCGCGCTCCAGCAGCCGCCGCGCGATGAGCGTCTGCCGCCCGTGGACGTGCTCGCCGTAGAGCGCGCGGAGTTGCGCGGGTTCCTTGCTGAGGTCAAACGCG
Source organism: Verrucomicrobiales bacterium (assembly GCA_005791875.1). Taxonomy (GTDB): domain Bacteria; phylum Verrucomicrobiota; class Verrucomicrobiia; order Limisphaerales; family SXTU01; genus SXTU01. The sequence goes on along the minus strand of SXTU01000136.1, from coordinate 5,725 downwards.
TCGCTCGCCTCCATCTGCATGCGGAAGGCGAGTTCAAAGGACTGGATGCGCGCGTCGAGCCGCGAGTCGGTGGCGCGGGCGGCCTGGTGCTCGGCGTTCAACTGGCGGAGCAAACCGAGTTGCCGTTGCTGCATCTCGGCGGTCGCGTGCGGGCTGCGGATGTTCTCGATGAGCTTGTCGATCTGCGTGTGCTGCGGATCTATGAACGTCCCCTGATACACGCCGGGCAGGAAGCCGTTCTGCCAGTTCTGCGTGTCCTTGATGGGATAGCCACCGGGACTCATCGCGATGAAGCCGGGCAGGTTTTGGTTCTCCGAGCCGAGGCCGTAGAGCAGCCACGAGCCGAAGCTGGGCCGCGCCTGCACAGAGTCGCCGCAGTTCATCAGCATGAGCGAAGGCTCGTGGTTCGGCACCTGCGCATACATCGAGCGCACCACCGCGATGTCGTCGGCGAACTGCGCGGTGCGGGAGAACACCTCGCTGATTTCGAGGCCGCTCTGGCCGTAGGGCTGGAACTTGAAGGGGGAGGGAAACGCCGCGCCGGTCTTGCGCTCGGTGCGGAGGTTCTCGTTCGGCAACTGCTGGCCCGCGTATTTGGCGAGCGCGGGCTTGGGGTCGAACGTGTCCACATGCGACGGCCCGCCGTTGAGGAAGAAGTGGATGACGCGCTTGGCGCGACCGGGAAAGTGCGGTGACTTCGGCGCGAGCGGGCTGACCGACTCCGCCGCGCCCGCCGTTGGCAGCAGGCCCGCCAAGCCCACCGTGCCCATGCCCATGCCGCAGCGCGCGAGGAAGTCGCGGCGGCTGGAGGCAGATGGGCGCGAGGCGAAGGGCGAGGTGTTCACGATGGGAAACATAGCAAGCCGTCGTTGGACGCGGCAACGCACTTCGGTGTTCTCGCGGGTTTCGGACGCATGCATTTTGGAGGGCGAACAGGGGCGCAAACCAGCACCGGCTGGGGTTGGATTGAAGATTGCCTTGCCGACTCGCCGCGACATCCTCCCCGCACGCTATGCATAAAACACTTTCGCTCCTGTTCGCCGTCCTTTCCCTGTGCGATTCCGTCCGCGCCACCGATGACTACAAGCCCGGCCCCGACTCGCTCCCGCAGCCGGGCGTGCCCAAGGGCGAGCTGGTCAAGGGCACCTTCGAGCACAGCAAAGTCTTCCCCGGCACGGTGCGCGATTACACCGTCTATCTCCCCGCGCTGGTCGGCGTCTTCGTGCAGCACGGGCGCGTGAAGGCGTCGTCCACGAACGCGCTGGACCGCTTCAATCGCAGCTCCGAATACGACGGCCTCGGCGGCGACTACGCGAAGTTCCTACTCGATGAGCTGCTCCCGTTCATTGAGGCGAAGCACGGCGTGAAGTTGTCCAAGAACGGCACCGACCGCGCCATCGGCGGCGCGAGCAGCGGGGCGATTGCGGCGGCTTCCAGCCGCCGTCCGAAGGGAATGGCAGTTCGACCGCGCGTGAAGGTTGGCTGCCCGCTGACGGCTGCAAGTCGTTGGCACGGTGTCACCGGACGGCGGCTTGTATTTCCTCCGGCTCGCGGAACACGCGCCACTTCTCCACCAGCACGTCCCTGAACGCAGCTTCGTAGCGCGCCGCCTTCGCGTCCTCGCCCGTCACGTCGCGGATGAAGATGCGGTGGACTTGCTCCGGGAACTTCCGCGCCAGCGCGCCGTAAATCTCTGGGTCGCGCTCGCCGGAGTCGCCGACGAGAATGAAGCGGCGCTTGGGGAACTGCCGCAGCATCGGCTCGATGACGCCCGGCTGGTAGGCTTCGGGCGAGTCGAACAGCGCGAGAAAGGTGCTGTCCTTCACGCGAAACTGCTTCATGTGCCACGAGCCGGCGGGAAAGCGGTTCGTGGACGTGAACTCCGCGAGCGGTTCGTAGAGTTTCCACGGGCTGGCGCTCACGTAGTGGAAGCTCGCGCCGTTCGTCGCCCACGCGCGATACACGGCCGCCATCCCGTCCGGCTCGTAGAAAGTCTTCCGCAGCAGTTTCTGCCGTTCGCGGACATGGCTGACCTTGATGGTGTCGTCCACGTCGGAGATGACGGAGAGGCCGGTCCTTTGCGAGCATCGCACCGGTAATACCAACCACAGATGGAGGCTGGCATAATCACTCGGCTGGCGGCTGGACACTTGCTCCCTCACCCCGGCCCTCTACCGCTGGGAGAGGGGGACCACTCGACCACGCTCGCATCGCAGTTGAGCTGCGCGTTCACGAACCGCAGACTGCGTAGCTCCCTCTCCCAGCTGGAGAGGGCCGGGGTGAGGGAGAACGGCCTCGCCGATCCAGAGCGTTTGAACAGGTTCTATCCGTATTTGGTATAATTTCCAGCGGCAGGAAGTGTGTGCAGAGCATCACGTCAGGCCGGAAGGCTTTTACGTGCTTGATGAACCTAGCGTTCGCGCGCCCCGCGAAGCTGCGGCGGACGCGCGTGAGCTTGCGCATGAGCGCGGGGCTGTCGGTCTTCTTGAAGAGGTGCGCGTAAAGCTCGGGCGCGTGGTCAATGACCTTCACGTAGCCTTCCGAGTAGAGCTTGCGCGAGAGCTTGGAGACGAAGTCCAGCACGTCCACGCGCTCGACGGTGTCGGCGAGGCGCGCGGCGCGCCAAGCCTCCTCCAGCGCGGCAGCGGCCTGCAAGTGTCCGGCCCCGGCGGTGACGGTGGCGATGAGAATGCGCATGGGAAGCAGTGGCGGACTGGTAGCAAAGCCCGCGCGTGGCTGCACAGAATTTTGCTCGTGACGGCAACTTCCAGCCGCCGTGCGGTGGTTGCGGGCGAGCGGAACGGTGACGGGATGTCGCCGGCACGGGGCGGCGGGCTTACTTCGCCACCGTCTTCCACCGTTCGCGATCTGACAGGAAGAGCTGGTAGGGGAAGCCTTCGGCGAAGGCGAACTTCAGTGGGAAGCCTTCGGGGATCTCGCGCTTCACGATGGCGTTCGCAGCGAAGTCGCCCCACGCAGGGTCGTCGCCTTGCAGAAGTTCGGAGACGAGCTTCTGGTCGAGCGTCAGCGCGGTGAGGTAGATGGCGGCGACGGGGCGGACGCGATGCACGGTGGCGAAGCCTTCGCCCACGTTGCTCGGCAGCCAGACGCAGTCGCGGCGTCCATACCAGGCCACGGCCCACGGCATGTCGCTCATCATCAACTCGCGTTCGCCCAGCCAGCTTGCGCGCTCGTGGATGACTTGCGGATGGTAAGGCGGATAGGCCATCGGCGAACGCGGCGCGGCGCCCAGCGCGAAGAGCATCGGCGCGCACGCGACGAGGAGGAAGATGCCAATGACCGTGCCGCGCGCGCCGAAGGGCGGGAGTTCGAGCTGGTCCATGAGCAGCACGAACAGCCCGGTGCCGAAGATGAACACCAACGGCGCGAGCACGACGAGGAGGTTCTCGGAGTTCACGTCCGGCGACAGCGCGGCAACGTGCGTCTTCGCGACGGACTGGATGACGACGAGCGCACCGAGCGAGAACAAGACGAAGACGCGCAATCGCCCGAGCGCCGGGTTGCGGAATGGGACGAGCAAGCCGGCGAGAAAGAACGCGGCGACCCAGCTCCCGCCGAGGCGCGGCAGGTCGTTTTGCAGGATGCCGGGCAGATTTTCACCGACCTTGGCCCAGTGCTCGTCGAGGCTCACTTGTCGCAAGTCTTCGTGCGTGAACTTGTTCTCCGGGTCCAGCAGGCGCTCGATGCGGTCACCGGGGAAGCGGTCAGTGACTTGATGCACCGCGAGGCCGGCGACGCCGAAGAGCCGCCCGCTCAATTCGTGGTTGCGCATCAGCCACGGGGCCATCACCGCCGCGAAGCCGAGCAGCGCCGCGAAGCCAAGGCTCAAGCTCCGCGGGGCGAAGAAGAGGTTGAAGAAGAGCATCACCGGCAGGATGAGGCAGCCCAGCGCGTAGCGCGTGAGGCCGAGCGCGCCCATGAGCACACCGGCCAGCAGCGCGGTGAAGTAGAGCCGCGCCGCGCCCCAGTCGTCCTCGCGTGAGCCGCGTTCGGCGGCGACGAGGAGGTTGGCCACGAGCATCAGCAGTGCGAGCGCGAGCATGGTGGACAGGCCGGAGGTGCTGAAGCGCCATAGCAAGTCGGAGCCGAGGATGACGGCGACGGAAAGCCACGCGACGACCGGGTCGAAGAGATTCCGCGCGAGCCGCCACGCGAGGACGACGGCGAGGAGGAAGCAACCTTGGTTCACCCATGCGATGACTTGCTCCGGCTGCCACGTGCGGAACTGCTCCTCGGCCGGGAACTTGTAGTCGAAGGGCAGCACGCGCATCGCGCCGGCGAGCAAGGCGGGATAGGTCGGCGCGTTCGCGAGGTCGGGATGTGCGTTGGTGAGCGAGGCTGCGTCGGTCTTCTGGCCGACAAGGTAAAGACTCACCGGGCGGATGAACTGCGTGGTGAAGCCTTTGCCCTCGGCGACGTTTCGCGCGACCTGCGCGGCGTCCATCGCGTCGGGGTTCGACAGGTTCTTGTAAGCGCGCAAGTCATACGCCACCGCCAGCACCGCGAAGCCGACCACGAAGCCGATCCACTTCAAGGCCCGCGCGCCCGCGCCCTCCTCGAATGAGTGAATCATTTCCTGAAGCGTGGGCATGGCTAGGAGAGTGACAGGTGGCGGGTGGCGGGTGACAAGGGGGGCGCGGTGTTTAGTGTGTGCGTGGCGGGACGATGCCACCGGTCAATGCGCAGCGGCCATACACGAAAGGGCTGAGGAGTGAGCCGATGCGCGCGATGGCGACTTCCCTCTCCCCCATCGGGGGAGAGGGGCAGGGGCAGGGGGCGGGCGACGAAGGCAGCGGGATGTTCGGGTTCAAGTGAGACGGGAGACTCTGCTGGATGGGCGGCGATGCATTTGCTCGTTCGATCTTCCCCCTCACCCCAGCCCTCTCCCCCGATGGGGGAGAGGGAGAAGAAGCGCTGCGGGCTTTGGGGGCGCGCGACGGAAACACGCCCCTTTTCACCTGCCACCTGCCACCCGTCACCCCTCTTCAAAATCCCTCCAGGTGAAATTCGTGCAGCTTGCGGTGCAGCGTGCGACGGCTCACGCCGAGCTTCTTCGCCGCGGCGGTGCGGTTGCCGTCCATTTCCCTCAGCGCGCGGACGACGAGTTCCTTCTCAACGTCATGCACGTTCAAGTCGCCGGTGGCCATCTTGGAGGCAGGCGTAGGCAGGCTGCTCCGGCCGAGGCGGATGTTCTGCGGCAGGTCGCGGGCGGTCACAGCCTTGCCGCGCGCGAAGACGACGGCGTGCTCGATGGCGGTGCGCAGCTCGCGGACATTGCCGGGCCACTTGTAAGCCATGAGCAGCTCCAGCGCGTCGGGCGCGATGGCGCTCACGTCCTTACCGTTCTCGGCGGCGGAGTCGCGGAGGAAATGCTGGGCGAGCAGCGGGATGTCACTCGCGCGCTCGCGCAGCGGCGGCAGGTGAATCTCAACCACCTTCAGCCGGAAGAACAGGTCTTCGCGAAACGCGCCGGACTGCACGAGCGTCACGAGGTTCTTGTTCGTCGCCGCGATGAGGCGCACATCGGACATGAGCGTCTTGCTGGAGCCGACACGCTCGAAGGTCCGCTCGCCGAGGAAGCGCAGCAGCTTCACCTGCACGGTGGCGTCAATCTCGCCGATCTCGTCGAAAAACAGCGACCCGCCCTGCGCCTGCTCGATGCGCCCAAGCCGCCGCTCGTGCGCGCCAGTGAACGCGCCCTTCT
>SXTU01000135.1 GCA_005791875.1 Verrucomicrobiales bacterium | reverse complement strand
TGGCCCATGCCGATTTGCGGGCCGGCGTCAGCGCGGAGGAGGAGCTGACTCATGGCTCACCTCAACACAGTCTTGAGCGTTTCCACCACCCGATCCCGATCCTCATCCGTCAACCCCGCGAACATCGGGAGGCTGATGGTTTCGGCGTAATACTGCTCAGCTTCGGGGAAGTCGCCGTCCTTGAAGCCGAGGCGGCGGTAGTAGGGTTGAGTGTGGACGGGGATGTAGTGGATTTGCACGCCGATGCCGGCGGCGCGGAGTTCCTCGACGATCCGGCGGCGGGTCTTCTTGAGCCGGTCGAGGCGCAGGCGGATGACGTAGAGGTGCCAGGCGTTGGCGGTGTCCGGGTGCTGCCAGGGCGTGATGAGCGGGAGATCACGGAGGAGTTCGTCGTAGCGGTGAGCGATGGCGCGGCGGCGGGCGACGAACGCGTCGAGCTTGTTCATCTGGCTCTCGCCGAGCGCGGCTTGCAGGTCAGTGAGGCGGTAGTTCCAGCCGAGTTCGGTCTGCTGGTAATACCACGGGCCGTGGCTCTCGCCGTCCATGAGCTTCGGGTCGCGCGTGATGCCGTGGCTGCGGAAAAGGAGGAGGCGTTCGTGGAGGTCGGCGCGGTTCGTGACGATCATGCCGCCCTCGGCGGTGGTGATGATTTTGACGGGATGAAAGCTGAAGGTGGCGAGGTCGCTGAACTCGCAGGAGCCGACGGGCCGCCCGCGATAGCTCGCGCCGATGGCGTGCGCGGCGTCTTCGAGGACGAGGATGCCGTGGCGCTTGGCGAGCGCGGCGATGGCTTCCATCTCGCAGGATTGGCCGGAGAAGTGGATGGGGACGAGGGCTTTCGGGAGGCGACCGTTCTTCGCGGCGACGGCGAGTTTTTCCTCCAACCGCGCGACGCTCAGGTTGTAAGTGCGCGGGTCAATGTCCACGAAGTCCACGTCCGCGCCGAGGTAGCGGGCGCAGTTGGCGGAGGCGACGAAAGTGTTGGGCGAAGTCCAGAGACGGTCGCCGGGCTTGAGGTCGAGCGCGGCGGCGGCGATGTGGAGCGCGGCGGTGCCGTTGGCGACCGCGACGGCGTATTTCACGCCACAGTAGTCGGCGACCTTGCGCTCGAAGCGTTCGATGGCCGGGCCTTGCGTGAGCCAGTCGGAGCGGAGTGTGGCGACGACGGCGGCGATGTCGTCCTCGTCAATGAACTGGCGACCGTAGGGGATGACCTTCATGGCGCGGGCGCGGGCGCGGCGGTCAGGTGAGAGGGAACGACGCGTCCACGTGCTGGCGGATGAGGGCGCGGATTTGCGGGACGTTGAGCCAGTCGGTGTTGCGGCCGGAGTTGAAGGAGAAGCCCTCTGGCACGGGCGCGCCTTGGTGGTGCTCGCAATACTCGTTCATGACCTCGGCCTGGTCCCGCAGGTGCAGCATGGGCACGATGATGTATTGGTGCGCGGTGCCGATGGTCTGCAAGGCGTCGGTCTCGGTGACCATTTCCTCGTGGATCTTTTCGCCCGCGCGGATGCCGACGACGGGCTTGGCGCATTCCGGCCCGATGGCTTCGGCGAGATCGGTGATCCGGTAGCTGGGAATCTTAGGCACGAAGATTTCTCCGCCAAGCGCGGTGATGGCGGCATCAATGACCATCTTCACCCCCTCATCGAGCGTGATGTTGAAGCGCGTCATGCGCGGGTCGGTGATTGGGAGCGTGCCGGTCTTGCGGCGGTCGAGGAAGAAGGGGATGACGGAGCCGCGCGAGCCCATGACGTTGCCGTAGCGGACGACGGAGAAGCGGATGTCGTGGTTGCCGCGAATGTTGTTCGCGGCGATGAAGAGCTTGTCGCTGCACAGCTTGGTCGCGCCGTAGAGGTTGATAGGGGCGGCGGCCTTGTCGGTGGAGAGGGCGACGACGTGGTGCACGCCGGCGGCGAGGCAGGCCTCGACGAGGTTCTCCGCGCCGAGGACATTGGTCTTGATGCACTCGAAGGGGTTGTATTCCGCCGTGGGCACCTGCTTGAGGGCGGCGGCGTGGACGACCACGTCGATGCCCTCGAGCGCGCGGGTGAGGCGGTCGCGGTCACGCACATCGCCGATGAAGAAGCGCAATTGCGGGTGCTTGGCGAAGGAAAAATGCTGTGCCATCTCGAACTGCTTGAGCTCGTCGCGCGAGAAGATGACGAGCTTGCGGGGGGCGTGGTGCTTCAGGAGGGTTTCCGTCAACCGCCTGCCAAAGGAGCCTGTGCCCCCCGTGATGAGCACCGAAGAGTTTTTCCAATTCACGCGGCAAGGCTAGCAACAAGGCGCGATGGTGCGCCATAAGAAGTTCATCGGGACGGAGCCGAAGCCGCCGAAATCGGATTGCAAATGACCGCGACCCCTTCCTAAGCTGCCCGCATGAAGCACGTCTCATTGCTCTTGATCGCAGCCTGTCTTGCCCTGGCCTCGCCCAGAGCCGGGGCGGCGGCGGCGGAAGAGCTATATGTCCCGGTGTTCAACACCATCTTTCAAGGGGATTCCTTGCTTGCGGCCGGCCAAGGCAAGGCAGCGTTGGAAAAATACCTGGCCGCGCAGGAGGACTTGAAGAAAATCCAGGCGGCCTACAAGACGTGGGAGCCGCAACTGGTGAACTTCCGCCTCAAGTATCTCGAGGACGCGATTGCCAAGCTCATGGTCCAGTTCCCCGGCACCGTCGCCCCGAAGCCGGTGCTGCCCGTCAGCCAGCAAGCCGACGACGCCGGTGCGGCGAAGCTCACCGGGATGGAAAAGCAATTGCGCGACCTGAACAACAAGCTTGTGCAGGTCAGCACCGAGGCCAGCGACGCCAAGCAGAAACTCAGGGAGGCCATCGCCGCGCGGCCCAAGGACGTTGACCCTGCCGAGATGACCAAGGCCCAACAAAAGGCCCGTGACCTTCAGAAGGCTGCCGACCTCAAGCAAATCGAGATCGAGAATCTCGCCAAGGAAATCGCCGCTCTCTCCAAGGAGCGCGCCAGTTTCCAGAAGCAGGTCGCCGTGCTCAAGGACAAGGGCGAGGTGCCTGTCCTGAAGAAGGAAAACTCCGCGCTCAAGGCCAGGGTGGACGAGTTGACCAAGCTCACGGTCGGCAACAAGTCCGAGGAGCTCGCCCGCCAGCTCGCCGCCGCCAAGGCTGACCTCAAGGCCGAGCAGGACCGCGCCACCGACCTGGCGAAGGCCAACAAGAAGATGGAGGCCATCCTCACCGACCCGAACAACGCCACCGGCCTCACGACCGACCAGTTCAAGGCGCTGGAAAAGAAGAACAGGGATTTGGAAACCGCCGTGAAGGCACTTGAGTCCCAGTTGCAGAAGGGCACGGCGGACGGACCGAAGCTCCGGCAGTTGGAGAAGGAGCGCGAGGACTTGCAGAAGCAGCTCAACGAGCTGCAGAAGCAGTTGAACGAAAAGAAGAAGGTCTCCAGCAATGCCCCTGACAGGCTGAGTCAGGAGCTTGCCGCAGCCCAGGCGAGGGTGGCGGCACTGGAGGCCCGGAAAACACCATACTCCGCGGAGGAGCTTGCCTTGTTGAAAGGCTCCTCCGCTCCGGTCGCGGCTCCCGCGCCGGTCGCCAAGTCGGCAAAGAAAAACTCTGCCGACCTGCCGCCCGGTGCTGCGAACGTGGCCCTCGAAGCCCAGCGCGCCTACGCCGCCCAACGCTTCGATGACGCGGAGAAGAAATACCTCGAAGTCCTCACGCTTGCCCCGAACAACGTTTACGCGCTCGCCAACCTCGGCGCGGCGCAGATGGAGCTAAACAAGCTCCCCGAGGCCGAGTCGCATCTAAAGCATGCCCTCGCCCAAGAACCCGACGACGCCTTCTCACTCGCACTGCTTGGCCTGCTCAAGTTCCGCCAGCAGAAGCCAGACGACGCGTTCGACGCGTTGAGCCGCGCCGCCAAGCTCGACCCCGACAATGCGCAGACGCAGAACTACCTCGGCCTCGTCCTGAGCATGAAAGGCCAGCGCGAACCCGCCGAGGCCGCCTTCCGCAAGGCCATCCAGATCGCGCCCGGCTACGCCGTCGCCCACTACAACCTCGCGGTCTATTACGCCACGCAAACTCCCCCGGCGCGCGAGTTGGCCCGCTGGCATTACCAGAAAGCCGTCACCGTCGGCCATCCGAAGAGCGACGAGCTGGAGAAGTTGCTTGCGCGGAACTGACGTGCCGGCGACTTGCAGTCGCCGCCCCTCGCCCATGCTCCGCCAAAGCACCCACGAGCTAGTCATTCCAACGTCTGGCCGGGGCTTCACCGAAGTGACCCGTGAAATCGCGGCCCGCGTCCGCCAAGCCAGCCTTCAAACCGGTCTCGCCACGCTGCACCTGCGCCACACCTCCGCCTCGCTGCTCATCCAGGAAAATGCCGACCCGGAAGTGCGCCGTGATTTGGAGCGATTCTTCTCCCGCCTCGCGCCGGATGGCGATTCGCTCTTCCAGCACACCTGCGAAGGTGCCGATGACATGCCCGCGCACGTCCGCACCTCGCTGACCGCCGTGAACCTGAGCATCCCCATCGTGCGCGGCGAGCTTGCGCTGGGAACTTGGCAGGGCATCTACCTCTGGGAACACCGCACCGCGCCACATCGCCGCCAGCTCGTGCTGCATCTGCTGGGTGAGTGAACTGTAGATCGATGGCGTGCTTCAACGCGGCGCGGCCATCTGCTTCAACCTTTCCGCCTCAGCCGCGTGCCGCCTAGCCTCGTCGGTATTCCCCAGCTTCGCCAGCACCGCTGCCAGTTGCGCGTGTGCCTCGGCGCTCTGCGAGTCGAGCACCACGGCACGGGAGAGTTGCTCCAATGCGCGTGCGAGTTCTCCGCTGCCACCCAGCGCCACCCCGAAGTTCAGCACCGCGCTTGCGCTGTCGGGCTTGAGCCGCAGCGCGGTTTCATACGAGGTGATCGCGTCTGGCCACTGCGAGAGGCGCGCAAACGCATTGGCGAGGTTGAAGTGCAAGTGATATGTCGCGGAGGCCGGACTGAGTTGAAGCGCGTCGCGGTAGCTGGTCACGGCCTTCGCGTCGTCGCCGAGGTCGGCTTGCGCGTTGCCGAGCTTCAACAACGCCTGGCTACGGTAGTGCGGGCTGCGGAGCTTCGCGGCCATGTCGGTGAAGAATGGCAGGTCGCTCTGCCAGATGGCGGTCTGCCGCCAGCTCACCGCCGCAAGAAGAATCATCAGGGCCGCACCAGCAGCCAGCACTGGCACGGTCTTGGAGCGCGCTTGCGCTACCTTCCACATCACGCCCGCCAGCGCCACGGACCAGAGGATGCCATTGATGATGCTGTAGCGGTCGTGCGGGTAGTGCGGGCGCTCGGTGAGTCCCAGCATCGGCACCAGCAGGCCGAGATGCGCTAGCCACAGCGCGAAGGCGGCGGGCCAATCCCGGCGTTTCACGAACAGCACGGCACCCACCGCCAGCACGCCGAGCGCACTGAGAAGAAACACAGGTTCGGTGAACTTGCTCTCCATCAGGACGGGATAGACTGGGCAGAGGTCCAGCGGCAGCAGCGGCTTCCACGCGTAGAAGGCCCAGAGGTAGAACGCCTGCATCACGCGAGCGAGCGGCGGGAAGTTGTCGAGTGTCACCGGCTTGTCCCAGATGCCGGTGACGTGGAAACGGCCATAGACGGTGCCGGCCACGAGGAGCAGCGAGAGGGTGAGGAAGGGAACCTTTTCGAGCAGCACACTGCGCACGCTCGATTGCGGAGCGCCAAACCTCCGAAGCGGAAAGAAATCCAGCGCCACCAGCGCCGCGACGAAGCCAAGGACGATGGGATACGAGAGGGCCGCCAGCGCGAACGCGGCAACCGACAGCCAGTAGTTACGCGCGCGACCCGACGGCGTGGCATCGGGCGAATTCGCGCTCATGTAGAACACCGTGGCCAGAAGCGCGAAGAACAACGCGACGTGATACGGCAAGCCCGTCACCCACGCGACCGGCTCGACACGCAGCGGATGCACGGCCCACAGCAGCGCGCCGAGGGCGCCGAACGCGTCCATCGTAGCGGCCGACGTGAAGAGATTCTGACTTTTATGCCGTGCTGCGTGCTGCGTGTTTCGTGTTTGAGATGGAGCCTCCTCACTTCGGCTGCTACCGGGAGTTGAGAGTTGCAGCAGCCGCCGAATCAGCAGAAACACCAGCACCGCGTTCGCGCAATGCAGCAGGACGTTCGCGAGGTGAAAGCCGAACGGGTTCAGCCCGAAGACTTCATGCACCAGCGCCCACGCCAGCCACGAGAGCGGCTTGTAGCGGATGGCTTGCTCGAAGTCCGTGAACATCCAGCGGAGGTTCTCCGCCGTCAGTCCCTGGACGCGCGCGTTCTCGAAGACGTTGATGTCGTCGTCCCAGCGGAGGAACCCTGACTCCAGCGTGCGGAAGAAGACGCCGAACACCACCGCGATGAGCGCGAGCACGATGGCCGTGGTGCGGTGATGCGGGCGCATGACTAGACGTGTTGCGTGTTGCGTGCTGCGTGAGAAAGTCCGCTGCGTCCGTGCGCCCTCGCGCAACACGCAACACGCAACACGCGCCACCCCGCGAAAATATGTCTCGTGTTCATCACTGCTCTCCCACGCTCAATCCCACTCCCACGCATCCGCCGGTGTGAACTGCCCCGTGTTCGGCAGGAACTTCACGCCGAACGCCGCCTCGTTCACCGAGCCGAGCGCGACGCGGCCGCGTTCAATCGTCAGCGTCGGCCAGCCGGCGGGGCTGGGGTGGTAGAGATCGTAGTGCGTGCTCAGGATCTGCCGCTGCACGTCGCGCGGGAACTGCGAGAGGCCCGCGTTGTAGTGGTGACCATTGCGTTCGACGCTCTTGATGCCCAGCGCGGCGCACACGGCGAGGTCTTGGAGCAGCGCGACTGGGCCAACGTTGCACAGGTCTTCGCCGCTCATCAGGAACGGGCGCGCGGGCGATTGCTTCTGACGTTGCGCCAGCAGGCAGCGGTTCGCGACGCCCTTGATGACGCCCTTGCAGTTTTTGTGGCTCGTGCCGTCGTAGCCGAGCGCGAGCGCGGTGGGCAGGCTGTCCAGCTCGCCGTCCGACTCATCAATGATGAAGGGCGGGCGCTCAGGCCAGTCGGCCAGCGCGGCGGCGGCGTCTTTGTTCAGCGCCATGCTTCGGTGAAGTGGTTGCTCGACGAACAGGAGCTTCGTGAGGAAGGACTTCAGCGACTCGTCCGCGCGCAAGGTCTCCCAGAACTGGCGGAACTCGGCGAAGGACTTGAACTGCTCGTTGCCATCCAGCGTGAAGGCGAAGTCCTCGCCGCACTCCGCCTGCAAGACGCGCGCGATTTGCCGCAGCCGCGCCGTGTCGCGCGCGAGGTCGCCGTTCACCTTCAGCTTGAAGTGGCGCAGGCCATAGACGCGGATGCTGGAGATGAGCGATTGCGGCAGGCCGTCGTTGACGTGCTCGCCTTTGGCGATGTCGGCGTCGGTCAGCGGGTCGCTCAGACCCACGGTGTGGCGCACGATGATTTCGTTGTGCGGCTTGGCCGGGAGCCATGCAGCGGGGGAGAACCCCTCCAACTCCGAGTGGAGTTCGCCGAGGCGAATGCCGAAGTCATTGTCGAGCAGCGCGCGATGAAACGGCTTCGCGATGGCGCGGCAGAAGGCATCCATCACCGCGCGTTCCACCAGCGACGTGCCGAAGTGGGCGAGCAGCGGCGGCTTGCTCTCTGCGGTCGCCCACGCGGTTTGCGAGTCGTAGAGGTGCTGCCACAGGTCGAAGACACTCGGCGCGCTCAATCCCTCCGCCGTCTCCAGCGCGGTCTCGATGACATCGAGCATCTCGTGGATTTCATCCAGCACCTCGCGCGCGGGATCCTTCGTGAACCACTTCGGCGGCAGCAGGTCCGCCGCCACGCCCAGCGTCGTGCGGCCGTCCACCTCCAGCGCCACGCGCACGAAGGCCATCGGCATGTGCGTCATCGTCGCGATGCCGTATTTGAACGGCATCCGCGTGTGCAGATTGTGCAGATGTAAGTCGCCTTCGCAGACCCGGATGTTCACGGGCGAACTGTAGCGGGACGAGGCAGGGAGCAGAAGGTAGAAGTCAGAAGTCGGGAGTCAGAATGGGGGAGGCAGAGGTGCAAGTCCGACGATTCCGACTTCTGACTTCTCTCTCCTACGAATTTCCTCCCTGCCCACGGGGTCGAAGCGTAACATCCGAAAAAATCACTCAACATGAAACGCACCTTCCTCGCCCTCGCGCTCCTCGTCGTCGCCCAACTCTCCCCGGTGTCCGCCGCCGAGCTGCGCCTGGGCATTATCGGGCTCGACACATCGCATGTCCCTGCGTTCACCGATGTCATCAACAACCCGCAGAACAAGGCTCACGTCCCCGGCGCGAAAGTCGTCGCCGCCTTCAAGGGCGGTAGCCCGGACATCGCCTCCAGCCGCGACCGCGTGGAGGGCTTCACCAAGACCTTGGTCGAGAAATACGGCGTGAAGCTCTACGACTCCATCGAGGAGATGGTCAAGAACGTGGACGCCGTGCTCATCGAGAGCGTGGACGGTCGGCCCCACCTCGCGCAGGCCATCCCCGTCATCAAGGCCGGGAAACCGCTCTACATTGACAAGCCCTTCGCCGGCTCCCTCAAGGACGTGCTGGAAATCTTCCGCCTCGCGAAGGCCGCCAAAGTCACCGTCTGGAGTTCCTCCTCCCTCCGCTACGGCAAGAACACCGTGGCCGTGCGCGAAGGCTCCGTCGGCAAGGTGAATTACGCCGAAGCCTCCAGTCCCGCGAGTATCGAGCCTTCGCACCCCGACCTCTTTTGGTATGGCGTCCACGGCTGCGAGTCGCTTTTCACCGTGATGGGCACGGGCTGCGAGAGCGTGAAGCGCGGCATGACTGCCGACGGGAAGATTGAAGTCACCGGCAAGTGGAAGGGCGGGCGCACCGGCATCTTCCGCGAGAACAACAAATACGTCGGCCTTGCGAAGGGCGACAAAGGCGAGGCCCCCATCGGCGAATCCTCCGGCTACGCGCCGCTCGTGGCGGAAATCATCAAGGCCTTCCAGACCGGCATCGTGCCCGTGAAGCCGGAGGAGACGATTGAAATCTTCGCCTTCATGGAAGCCGCCGACGAGAGCAAGCGCCGTGGCGGAGCCGAGGTGACCTTGGCTGAAGTTCTCAAGAAAGCCGGGAAGTAGTCCCAGTCCTGGTGCGAGCTGGCAGCCCTCTCGTAATCCTGATCCTCTGTGCCGCTGGGGCGGGACCGACTTAATCCGGAACGGTGCAGTTTACGAGCGCTGGCTTCCAAGTCGGCTTAGGTCGGGACAAGGCGGTTACGAGTGTCGCTCCGTGGCTTTCTGCGCACCGTTTGGTTGCTGCTCGTGGCCGTTGTCAGACTTGGCCCTCACTCCTGCTCACGCACAAAGCCGGCTTGGAAGCCGGCGCTCCAGCTGCATCGTTCCTCACTCCGCCTTACCCACTCGCTGCGCGACGAATGCCGGCCCAGCCTGTCCGTAGCGGCTCACCGCTGTGACGGAGACCGCTTCGGGAAGCGCGCTGGCGGGAACACGGAAGGTGCGGTTCAACTGGCTGCCGGGAAGGAGTTCGGTTCGCCACGCGCCGTTGAAGCGCATTTGCACGAGCCACCAGCCGGGCACAACACCACTCGGCGTCGCCCACTGAAACACGGACACGGTCTGCGCCGCGTCCTGGCCGAAGGCGACCACCGGGCGCTCGGGCACGGCTTGATTCAGCCAGGGCGACGCGGGGATGAGCGCGGGAGTTTGAAAGACCTGGCCTGCGAGCTTGTCGGCAAGGCCGTCGCGATTTTGGTTCAGCGCCTTGATGCTCCATTGCAGGCTGCCGCTCGCGCCGGGTTGCGCGCGGACTAGTTTGATCTGCTGGATGATCTCCTCCGCGTTGCGCCCGGGGCCGATGGTCGCAGCGGAAAGCCCCGGCCAGAGGTGGCGCGCGCTGGGGTTCTGTCCGGCCCACCATTTCAGCAGCAGGGGGAAGCTCTGCTCCGGCGCGTCTATGCTCCAGTATAGCTGCGGCGAGAGATAATCCAGCCAGCCAGCGTGGAACCATTTGAGCGAGTCAGCAAAAATCTCCTTCGTCGCGTCCATGCCGCGAATGCCGGGTGGGTTGCCGGGTTTCCAAATGCCGAACGGACTGATGCCGACTTTAACCCAGTTTTTTTCCGCCTTCACGCTGGCATACAGGCGCTGGAGGAAACGGTTCACGTTGTCGCGCCGCCAGTCATCGCGCGCGAGTTTGCCCCCGGACTTCTGGTATTTGCGCCAGCTCGGCTCGTCGGGAAACGGGACAACCTGCTTGGCAGCGGTCTTCTCGGGGTAGGGATAGAAGTAGTCGTCGAGGTGAATGCCATCCACGTCGTAGCGGCGCACGACATCGAGGATTACACGGATTGAATGCTCGTGGACGGCGGCCTCGCCGGGATCGAGCCAGAGGAGCGGCCCGTATTTGCGGACAAGCTCGGGCCGCGTCTTGCTGATGTGGTTCGATGCGACGGCGCTTTTCGCAGCCGCGTGCCGGGCGCGGAAGGGATTGAACCACGCGTGCAGCTCCAGCCCGCGCCGGTGCGCCTCGGTGACCGCAAAGGCGAGCGGGTCGTAATACGGCTCCGGCGCGCGGCCCATCGTGCCGGTGAGATACTCGCTCCACGGTTCGAGCTTCGAGGCATAGAGCGCGTCGCAGCCGGGGCGGACCTGGAGGACGATCGCGTTGAGCCGGAGCGCGACGGCCTTGTCGAGCAACGCGAGGAGTTCGGCCTGCTGCTGCTGCGTGGTGAGACCGGCCTTGGAAGGCCAGTCAATGTTCCCGACGGTGGCGACCCACGCGCCGCGAAACTCGCGCGGCATTGCGGGAGCGAGTTCCTTCGATGCGACGTAGCTGACGCTGGCCGCGCTGACCGGCAACGCCGAGGCCGCAAGCAGCAGGGCAAGCGAGGCGCGGCGGTTCATGGGCGCGGAGGCTAGCGGGCTGAAGCGAAGGTGTCCAACCTGCGGCGTAGTGGCGGGGACACACTTGTCCCCGAGTCCGTGCTCCAGCATCGCCTCATCATGGGGGACAGGAGTGTCCCCCTCACGACCGCGCGCCCCCGCTTGAAGCTTGTTGCCCTTCCGTCCTTCCGCCATAAGTTCGCCCTGCGATGCTGACTGACCGCGAGTTCTTCGGACTGGCCGTGCTGCTCTATGGGGCGAGCGCGACCCTGTCCTTTTTCATCTGGCGGCGCGGCTTCCGGCAGGACTCGGGATGGCAATACCTTCTGCTCGCGGTCGCGGCAGTGCTGCACACGGTCGCGATGGCCAAGCGCGGCTTCAGCCTGGAGCGCTGCCCGGTCAACAACCTCTACGAGGCCACGACGTTTACGGCGTGGACCATCGTGGCCGCGTTTCTCGTCATCGGCGCGTGGCCAAGGCTGCGGTTTCTCAGCGCGTTTGTATCGCCGGTGCTGTTCGCAATGGGCGTCTTCGCGCTCATGCCCGCGCTTGATGTGAAAGGGCCGCGCCCCGACTTCTCCGGCGGGCTGGTGAGCCTGCACGTCGCGCTGATCCTGCTGGCTTACGGCGCGTTCGGCCTCGGGTCTGCGGCGGGCGTGATGTATCTCACGCAGGAGCACGACCTCAAGTTTCACAAGCTCCGCGCCATCGTCTCCGCGCTGCCGTCCATCCAAGGGCTTGAGTTGGTCATCGGGCGTTTCCTCATCTCCGGCGTCGTGCTGCTCGCGGCCGGCCTGGGGCTGGGGCTTGCGCCGACGCTGCTGAAGCAGGCGCAGTCAGCGAACCCGATGGCCGACGCGAAGGTTCTTTGGTCGTTGTTCGTCCTGCTTCTCTACATCGGCCTGCTCGTTGCGCATTGGAGGTTCTCTCCGGGCGGACGCAAGTTCGCGTGGGGCGCTGTCGGCAGCTTCGCCTTCGTGCTGCTTACCTTCTGGGGCTTCAACCTGCTGTCGGGAATCCACAATCCATGACAAGACGTGACGAGTGGCGGGTGACGAGTCACAAGAGGCGCGACGTGCTTCGCGCGAGCGCCTTGCCACAGGTCACCCGTCACCTGTCACCCGCCTGATGCCCATCGTCGTCCTCGGCCTCAGCCACCACACCGCGCCCGTCGCGGTGCGGGAGCGGTTCGCCTTCGCCGAGGGCGCGCTGGCCGATGCCACGCGGCGGCTGCGCGAGAGCGGCTTGATCGAGGAAGCCGTAATTCTCTCCACCTGCAACCGCGTGGAGCTTTACGCCACCACCAGCGCGGAGCCGCGCGCGGCGTTCACGGAACTGCGCCGCTTCCTCCTCACGCATCACAACTACACCGAGCCGCTCGGCGCAGAGATCTACGAGTTGGGTGAACCGCACAGCGTCGAGCATCTCTTCAAGGTCGCCGCTGGACTCGACTCCATGGTGCTGGGCGAGACGGAAATCCTCGGCCAGCTCAAGCAGGCTTACGACCTCGCGCTGAAGCATCAGCACACCGGGCGTCGGCTGAACAAGGCGTTCCAAAGCGCGTTCAACGTCGCCAAGAAGATCCGCACCGAGACGAACATCCAGCGCGGCAGCGTCTCCGTCGCCTCCGTGTCCGTGGAGCTGGCGGAGAAGATTTTTGACAGGCTCACTGGCCGCACGGTGATGGTCATCGGCGCGGGCGACACGAGCGAGAAGACCGCGCGTGCGCTGCTGAGTCGCGGCGCGCACAGCGTGATCGTGTCGAACCGCTCGCACGACCGCGCCGAGGCACTCGCCAAGGAGTTGGGCGGGCGAGCGATTCATTTCGACGAGTGGCACACGGGGTTTGCGCAGATTGACATCATCATTAGTAGCACCAGCGCACCGCACTACGTCCTCACGCGTGCGAAGCTGGAGCCGCTGCTGGCTCTGCGCGGCAGTCGGCCGCTGCTGCTCATAGACATCGCCGTGCCGCGCGACATCGAGCCCGAGGTCAACTTCCTCGACGACGTTTACCTCTACAACGTGGACGACCTGCAAGGCATCGCCGACGATTACATGAAACTGCGGCGGGAGGAGTTGGCCATCTGCGAGCGTATCATCCAAGAGAAGGCCTGCGCGCTTTTGGGTAATCCCGGTGGCCGCCCGGCTGGTGCCGGCTCACAGTTAGCCTTTGGCCAAGGAAGCTGAGAGGCGCAGATCCCCAACTCGAAACTCGAAACCTTGAACCGAAAACCCATCATCATCGCCACTCGCGGCAGCGCCCTCGCCCTCGCTCAGGCCAACGCCGTGCTCGCCCAATGCCGCGCGGCGTTCCCGAGGCTCCTGTTCGAGCTGAACGTCATCAAGACCACCGGCGACAAGCTTCAGTCGGCGTCGCTGGCGAATCCGGATGCCTCGCTGCCGAAGGGGTTGTTCACCAAGGAACTTGAAGTCGCATTGCTCAACGGCGAGGCCGATCTCGCAGTGCACAGCTTGAAAGATTTGCCGACGGAGCTGCCCGCCGGCCTCGTGCTCGGCGCGGTGGGCAAGCGCGCGGATGTGCGCGACGTGCTGATCTACCGCGACCACGTGACGGTGAGTGCCGCTGCCGCTGCGGCGGCGAAACGGCCAGAGGATTGGGCACCGGGCCAGCGGGTGCGCCGAGGGTTCAAGCCACATCTCAAGCTCACGGCATTGCCGGCGGACAGCATCTTCGCGACGAGCAGCACACGACGTCGCGCGCTGCTGCTCGTGGCGCGACCGGACGCGAAGGTCGTCGAGCTGCGTGGCAACGTGCTGACGCGGCTGTTGAAGCTCGCAGAGCGAAGCGACTTCGACGCAATCCTTCTCGCCGCCGCCGGGCTGGAGCGGCTCAAGTTCATCATCAAGGCGAACGGGGCGCTCACCGGGGAAGGCGTTCCAGCGGGATTGCTGGCCGTGCGTTTGGAACCGGAGGAGATGCTCCCCGCCGTGGGCCAGGCGGCCGTGGGCATCGAGGTCCGCGCGGGCGACGACCGCATCACGTCCGTTCTCGACAAGCTCAACCACGGCAACACGCACCTGTGCGTTCGGGCCGAGCGCGCCTTTCTCCGGGCGATGGGCGGCGGGTGTGCCAGTCCGGTGGCGGCGTATGCCGAGATTCACGGACACCAGATCCGGATGCGCGTGGTTTCCTTTCTCGATGGCACGGCGAAGCGCGCCGAGGCGAAGCGCAAGTCGCAGGAGCCGGAGCAGCTCGGCCAGCAGCTCGCGGCAGAAGTGAAGGGACAGACGAAGCCTTAAGCGAAGGAGTGCGGCCCCCATCTCGAAGGATTCCATTCAACGCGGAGACGCAGAGGACGTGGAGATTGCGCGGAGACAGATAGAAATGCCCCACCTCCGGGCCCATTCGCGTTCTCTGCGTCCTTTGCGTTGAAGCAAGTGCTCCAATGGAAAGTGAATTGCGATTCTACCGGCCACTCGCTAAATTCCGCACCGTGTCCGGCCTCTGCATCCACCGCTGCCGCCCAGCAGCCCGTTTCGTGGGGAAAAGGCGCTAAATGGCTGTCCCGTTGCGCGTGCTGATGGTCGAGGGTGAAGAAAGCCACGCGGCGGGCATCATCGCCGAGCTTAAGCGTGGCGACTACGCGCTGACGACTGAGCGGGTGTGGACGGAGGCGGCGTTTCAGGAGGCTCTCAAGCAAGGCGGCTGGACGGTCATACTCTGCGATTTCGTGTTGCCCGATTTCAGCGGCATGGACGCGCTGGCGCTGCTCCAGCAGTCCGACTGCGGAGTGCCGTTCATATTTGTTTCCGGCCAGATGGACGAGGACGCGGCGGGGGCCGCGTTGCGCGGCGGGGGGGCGGACTACGTGCGCAAGTCGAACCTCGTCCGGCTGCGGCCCACCATCGAGCGGGCGTTGCGCGAGGCGGAGGAGCGGCGCGTGCAGGGCCGGCTGCGGCTGGAGACGGCGGCGCGCGCGCGGCAGCAGGCGGAGTTGGCGGAGTTTGGGCAATGGGCGCTGGCGGGCATGGCGCTGGACGCGTTGGTGGCCGGCACGGCGGAGCGCGTGGCTGAGGCGCTGGGCGTGGAATTTTGCGAGGTGCTGGAGCTGACGCCGGGGGACGAGGCGCTGTTGCTGCGCGCGGGCGTGGGCTGGCAATCGGGCTGCGTGGGCAACATCCGGCTGGCGGCAACAAACGAGTCGCAGGCGGGCGCGACATGGCGCGGTGGCGCGCCGGTGATTGTGGAGAACTGGGCGGCGGAGACGCGCTTCGAGCCGTCTGCGTTGCTGCGCGAGCATGGTGTCGCGAGCGGGTTGACTGTGCCCATCCGGCTGAGGAGCCGCGTCTTTGGCGTGCTGGGTGCGCACTCCACGAGGGAGAGGATGTTTATGGCGGCGGATGCGCATTTTCTCCAGGCCATCGCGAACGTGCTGGCGACGGCCGTCGAGCGGAAGCTGGCGGAGGACGCGTTGCGCGAGAGCGACGAGCGGTTCCGCCTGCTGGTGGATGAGGTGAAGGGCTACGCCATCGTGGCGCTGGACTCGGAGGCGTGCGTGCTGACGTGGAACCACGGGGCGGAGAATTTGTTCGGGCACCCGGCTGCGGAGATGATCGGACAGCACGTCGCACGGATATATTCGCCGGGCGACGTGGAGCAGGGCAAGCCGGAGTTGGACCTGCGGCTGGCGGAGGAGTTGGGGCAGTTCGAGGACGAGGACTGGCGGCTGCAAAAGGGCGGGACGCAGTTCTGGGCGAACAGCGTCATCACCGTGCTGCGGCGCGGCGACGGCGCACTGCGCGGCTACGGCGTGGTGACGCGCGACATGACGGAGCGACGGCAGGCGCACGAGGCCTTGCGATTGAACGAGGAGAAGTTCCGCTCGCTGGTCAACCACATCCCCGACGCGGTGTGGACGGTGAACGCGGCGGGCGAGGCGCTCTTCGTGAGCGGCAACGCGGAACGGATTTACGGCTTCACGGTGGACGAGCTGAAATCGCAGGGGGCGGCGCTGGTGCTGGCGCGAGTGCATCCCGAGGACGCGGCTCGCCTGCGAGAGGCGTGGCAGGGGTTGTTCGAGCGGCAGCAGGGCTTCGAGGTGGAGTGCCGATATGAACGGAAGAACGGGCGGCAGGCTTGGCTGCTCCTGCGCGCGTCGGCGATTTACGAGAAGGACGGCCAGCTCCTGGCCGACGGCATCACGTCCGACATCACGGACCGCAAGCGCGCGGAGGAGACGAGGGAGAAGCAAATCCGCTCGCAGGCCCGGCTGCTGGACCTGGCGGGCGACGCGATCATCGTGCGCAACCTCGGCCACGAAGTGCTCTACTGGAATCATGGGGCCGAGAGCATCTACGGCTGGAAGGCGGAGGAAGTGCGCGGCCGCCGCGTGACGGAGCTGGTGATGAAGGACACCAAGCCCTTCGAGGCAGCGCAGGCGGAAATGCTCGCCAAGGGCGAGTGGAGCGGCGAGCTGCGGCAGTTCACCCGCGACGGGCGCGAGGTCACTGTCAACAGCCGCTGGACTTTGGTGTGCGACGACGCCGGCCAGCCGACCTCGGTGCTGGTGATCAACACGGACATCACGGAGAAGAAGCGCCTTGAGAACCAGTTCCTCCGCTCGCAGCGCATGGACAGCATCGGCACCCTGGCCGGCGGGGTGGCGCATGACCTGAACAACATTCTCTCGCCCATCATGATGTCCGCGCCGCTGCTGCGGATGGACGAGCTGCTCGCCGAGGATTTCGACCGGCTGCTGGACACCATCGAGACCAACGCCCAGCGGGGCAGCGACATCGTGAAGCAACTGCTCGCGTTCGGACGCGGCATCGAGGGCGAGCGCGTGGTGGTGCAACTGCGCCACATCATCAAGGACATGGGGAAGATCGCGCGCGAGACCTTCCCGAAGAACATCACCATCACCGCCGAGGTGCCGGACAATCTCTGGCCCATCATGGGCGACCCGACGCACACGCACCAGGTCCTGCTGAACCTCTGCATCACCGCGCGCGACGCGATGCCCAACGGCGGCACCTTGAAGGTCATCGCGGAGAACGTGCAGCTCGACGAGCATTACGCCGCGCAGGACACGGAGGGCAAGCAGGGGCCGTTCGTCAGCATCCGTGTCACGGACACGGGCACGGGCATCCCGAAGGAAATCATGGAGAAGATTTTCGACCCGTTTTTCACCACGAAGCAGGTCGGCAAGGGCACGGGCCTGGGCCTGGCGACCGTCATGGGCATCGTGAAGAGCCACGGCGGGCTGGTGCATGTGTATAGCGAGATCGGCAGGGGTAGCGTGTTCAACGTGCTGCTGCCGGCCGCGCCCAACGCCACGCCCGCCAGTGAGGAGGTCGTCCGCGAGCCGCTGCCGTCCGGCCGGGGCGAGACCATCCTCGTGGTGGATGACGAGCCGGGCATCCTCGGCGCGACCTGCAAGCTGCTCGAGCGGCACGACTACAAGGTCCTCCCCGCCGCCGATGGCGCGGAGGCGCTCACGCTTTTCTCCCAGCATCGCAGCACCATCCAGCTCATCATGACCGACGTGATGATGCCGGTGATGGACGGACTCGCATTGACGCGGGTGGTGAAGAAGATGGACTCCGATGTGAAGATCGTCGCCTCCAGCGGCCTGGCGCAGGACGCGAAGTTCGACGAGCTGCGCGCCTTGGGAGTGAATGCCTTCCTGACCAAGCCTTACACAGCCGAGAAGCTGCTCCACGCCTTGCGCGACATCCTCGCCGACAAACCCGAAACCCGCTCCTGATTTTTCCCATGGCCGACACACCTGCCCAACCCCAAGTCGCGACCACCGGCAAGCTGGCACGCCAGCGCCACCAGTGGCACCTGCTCTACTACTTGCTGGCGGCGTTCAACCTCCTCACTGTCGGCTTCACGCTCGGGCTGAACCACCAGATGCAGGAGGCCTTCGCCCGCAGCGTGGAAGCCAGCTCGGCGTGGGAGCGCCGGCTGAAGGATTACGGCGACCTCATCAACACAGCCCAGGCTGTGCAGGCCCGCTGCAACAACCTGTTCATCACGCGCGACGTGGACCGCCAGCGCGACGAGATGCGGCTGGCCTACAACAGTTTCAAGACACGCCTCCGAACCAAGCGCGGCGAGGCCATCATGGCTGTCGAGACCAGCGAGAGCCGCAAGCTCATCGAGGATTTCGACAAGCTCCGCGTGGCCGTGGACAGCATGGTCGAGACGGCGGAGGACCTGTTTGACCGCTTCCCGACGGACAAGCCCGACGAGGCCGCGCGCCGGCTCGTGAACGTGAACCGCGACTACGCCGGCATCATGGCCGTGCTTTCGGAGTTGCGCCTCCGCGTCAGCGGCATCCAGGCACGCATCTTCGACAAGCAGATGGATGAGTTCTCGCGGCTGCGCCGGATGGAGTTCGTCGTCGCGGTGCTCGTGCTCGTGATGCTGGGAAGCACGGTCTTCTACGGCGGGCGGGTCACCCGCCGCATGAACGCCGACGCGGAGGCGCTGGACCGCGCGCAGCACGAGCTGGTGGACACCGCGCGCCGCGCCGGCATGGCGGAGATCGCCACCGGCGTCCTGCACAACGGCGGCACCGTGCTCAACAGCGTGAACGTCTCCGCCTCGCTCGTCGCCGAGAGCGTCCGCAAATCCAAGATCGGAAACGTCGAGCGCGTCGCGAAGATGCTCACCGAGAACAACACCCGGCTCGCCGAGTTCCTCACCACCGACCCGAAGGGCAAACAAGTGCCCGCATTCCTCACCACGCTGGCCACGCACTTGCAGGAGGAGCAGGCGCGCGCGCTCAAAGAGCTCGACTCCCTCACCCAGAGCGTCGAGCACGTGAAGACGATCATCGCGATGCAGCAGAACTACGCGCGGGTCACGGGCATCCACGAGTCCATGTCCGTCGTGGATGTGGTCGAGGACGCCTTGCGCCTCAACGCCATTTCCTTCACCCGCCACGAGATCAAGGTGCGCCGCCAGTTCGAGGCCAAGCCCACCGCCACGATGGAGCGGCACAAGGTCATGCAAATCCTCGTGAACCTGCTCACCAACGCCACGCACGCGCTCGACAAGCCGGAGGTGAATGACAAGACTCTGACCGTGCGCGTCGCGCTGAATGGCACAGACTCCGTCCACATCTCCGTCGTGGACACCGGCTCCGGCATCACGCCGGAGAGCATGGCGCGGATCTTCCAGCACGGCTTCACCACGAAGCCTGAGGGTCACGGCTTCGGCCTGCACCACGGCGCGCTCGCGGCCAAGGAGATGGGCGGCCGCCTCACCGCGCACAGCGATGGTCATGGCAAGGGAGCGACTTTCACGCTGGAAATCCCCATCCGTCCGCCGGAGCCGAAGTCCTAGTCGCCTGATGAACTTTCTCCCTGCCAATCTCCGTGTTGCGTGCTTCGTGTTGCGTGCCCTAAGCGCCCGGAACGCAGCAGCACGCACCACGCACCACGCACCACGCACCACGCCTTAATGCACCGCCTCCTCGTCATAGACGACAACCGCGCGATCCACCACGACTTCCGCAAGATCCTCTGCCCGACCTCGGCGGCGGTCGCGGACTTGAGCGCGGCGGAATCAGCGCTTTTCGGTGACGACCTGCCCACGGAGACCAAGGCCGAATACGAGATGGATTCCGCCTACCAAGGCCAGGAAGCACTTGCGATGGTCAGCAAGTCCATCATGGCGAACCGGCCCTACAGCCTCGCCTTCGTGGACGTGCGCATGCCCCCGGGCTGGGACGGCATCGAGACCATCACCCGGCTCTGGCAGGCTGACCCGAACCTCCAGTGTGTCATCTGCACCGCCTACTCGGATTACTCCTGGGAGGAGATGGTCGGCAAGCTGGGCCGCAACGATCGCCTGCTCATCCTCAAGAAGCCTTTCGACAACGTCGAGGTCAGCCAACTCGTCGTCGCGCTC
Source organism: Verrucomicrobiales bacterium (assembly GCA_005791875.1). GTDB lineage: Bacteria > Verrucomicrobiota > Verrucomicrobiia > Limisphaerales > SXTU01 > SXTU01. Next base: position 1,327 of record SXTU01000135.1, on the reverse strand, counting down.
ACCGAGAAGTGGTCGCTCGGCCGCCAGGCCCGCTCGCAGATGCGCAACCTCGAGACGCTCGTCTCCGAGCGGACGGCGCAGTTGGAGAAATCCGTCGCCCTCACGCAGGCCACGCTCGACTCCACCGCCGACGGCATCCTCGTCATAAGCCAGCAGGGCCTCATGGGCGGCTACAACAAAAAGTTTCTCGCCATCTGGAATCTCCAGCCCTCGCTCATCGAGTCGAAGCATTATCAGGCAATGCTCAACGCCGTCCTCTGGCAGATCAAGGACCCCGAGGGCTTCAACAAGAAGTTCCGTGAGCTGAACGAGACGCCGGAGGCCGCGAGCTACGACCTCATCGAGTTCGTGGACGGCCGCATCTTCGAGCGCTACTCGCAGCCCCAGCGCGTGGGCGACCAGATCGCCGGGCGCGTCTGGAGCTTCCGCGACATCACCGAGCGCAAGAAGGCCGAGCGCAAGATTCTCGAGCAGGCCAGCCTCATTGACCTCGCGCAGGATGCCATTGTCGTCCGCGACCTCGGCCATTGGATCACGTTTTGGAACAAGGGCGCGGAGCGGCTCTTCGGCTGGACTGCGGAGGAGATCAAGGGCCGCCAGGTCACTGAGCTGCTCTACCGTGACGCCGCCGCCTTCGAGACGGCGCAGAAAGAATTGATCGAGAAAGGCTCATGGAGCGGCGAGATCCGCCAGCTCACCAAGGCCGGCCACGAGGTCGTCGTCAGCTCGCGATGGACGCTGGTGCGCGACGGCGAGGATCACCCCAGCGCCGTCCTCGCGATCAACACCGACATCACCGAGAAAAAGAAGCTCGAAGCCCAGTTCCTTCGTTCGCAGCGCATGGAGAGCATCGGCACCCTCGCCGGCGGCGTCGCGCACGACCTCAACAACATCCTCGCGCCCATCATGATGTCCGCCCCGCTCCTGCGGCAGGGCTTCAAGCCGCGCGAGACCGAGATCCTCATCAACAGCATCGAGACCAGCGCGCAGCGCGGCGCGGACATCGTGAAGCAGCTCCTCGCCTTCGCGCGCGGCATGGAGGGCGAGCGCGTCGTCGTCAGCCTTCGCCACATGACCGACGAGATGGCCAAGATCGTCCGCGAGACTTTCCCCAAGAACATCACCGTCCAGGCCAAGGCCAGCCGCGACCTCTGGACCATCATCGGCGATCCCACGCACATCCACCAGGTCCTCCTCAACCTCTGCAGAGGGCAGGGGGGTATGGCTTGCGGAAGCTCGTCTCTTGCAGGAAAGCACCTTGCGTCAAGAAGTACGGTTTGAGCCCGGTGCCATCATTGCACCACGTGCCAACCAAACTGACTCGGCC